>NZ_JBWKVH010000071.1:0-24805 GCF_059421605.1 Cupriavidus sp. GW821-FHT02F09 | reverse complement strand
ATGAACGGCAACAACACGGCCTTTGCCGACGACATCAAGTCCCACGTGACGTCGACCCAGAACGCCAGCAACAACATCTACTAAGCCGCGGGCCACGCCCCAAGCTGAATTCGCAATCCACTGAATACCCCGGAGAACTGCCATGACTACCACCCTCGCCATCAAGGACCTGTCCGTCACCGAAGAACTCGACGCCCGCGCTATGCGCGCCGTGCGCGGCGGCTTCGTGCCCTTCATGCCCGTCTTCAGCGCGGTCAAGATCGACTCGACCTTCAATGCCCAGCAGCTGATTGGGCAGACGCAAAACGTCGTCAATATGAACGGCAACAACACGGCCTTTGCCGACGACATCAAGTCCCACGTGAGCTCAACGCAGAACGCAGAGAACAACATCTATCGTTGAAGCCACCGCCGCCCTCCCGGCGTGCCGGGCAGGGCGGCCCTTTTCTTGCCGCAGGGCCTCTATTTACAGGTTGGATCGCGCCGCTAGCGGATACACAATGCATGCATGGCGTGTTGATGGCGCGGCTCCTTTGCATCCGGGCCGTGACTGACCCGGCGCAGCTGGCGCTGGCGATGTGGCTGACGGGGGCCGGTGCCCGCCGTGGCCTCCTCACCCCGCCGACGCTCGCAGGAGGCGATCGTGCCAGACCATTCCACCCCGTTCATCGTGCATGGTGCGCGCGCCGCGTTGCGGCGATGCCTGATGGCAGGCGCCTGCCTGCTGGTGCTGGCCGCTTGCGCCGACTTTCGTCCGCCGGTGTACCAGCGGCCCGAAACGCCGGCCAAGCCGGACTGGGCGCGCCAGGGATCGATCACGGTTTCGCCGGCGGACACGATCGTGCCGAACTGGTGGCAGGCATTCCGGGATCCGTACCTCGACGGACTGGTCGACAAGGCGATTGCGGGGAACTACGACATCAAGGTGCTGGCCGCACGCATCAAGGTAGCGGGCGCGCAGATTGCCGAGGTCAAGGCCGGCGCGCTACCCGTCTTCGACGTGGGGGCAGGGGCAAGCTTCGAGAAGAGCACAGGCACGTCGCTCGTCAAGACCTACAACCTCGGCACCCAGGTCAACTGGGACATCGATATATGGGGCAAGGTGGAGAAGGGTGTGCAGGCCCAGACCGCCGAATTCAACGCAACCGAAGCGGATTGGCGTGCCGGCTACCTCACCCTGGTCTCGGATGTGTCCACCACCTACTTCCAGATACTGCAGTTCGACGAACAGATCGATCAGCAGAGCAAGACACTAGCGAGGAACAAGCAGATCCTCGCCACCTACCAGGCCATGTTCCAGAACGGCCTGATTCCGAAGATCCGCGTGATGCAGCAGCAGGCCGAGATCAACCGGCTCACCAAGGACCTGCTGGAACTGCGCCGCTCGCGCGACATTTCCGAGAACGCACTGGCCACGCTGGTGGGCGTGCCGGCTGGCGTGTTCAAGGTGCCGGCCGGGCGACTGCAGGAGCGCGTGCAGCTGCCGGCGGTGCCGGCGGGGCTGCCGTCGCAATTGCTCTCGCGGCGCCCTGACATCGTGGCGGCGGAGTATCGCGTGCTCGAGTCCGTCAACCTGGTCGGCCAGGCGCGCCTGGCGCAACTGCCCAGCGTCAGCCTGACGGGCCGCGGCGGCACGGCGAGCTTCGCGCTGAGCGACCTGCTGAAGTCCTTCACCTTCGGCTTCATGCCGAGCATCAATCTGCCCATGCTGGACCCGGGCGTGCGTGCCCGGGTGAAGACCAGCGAGGCGCAGACCAAGGTCGCCGAGAGCGAATACGGCCGCACCGTGATTACGGCATTCGAGGAAGTGGAGAACGCGCTGGTCAATGTCGACGCACACAAGAAGCAGCGCGTCGAACTGCAGCAGCAGGTTGCGCAACTGCGTGTGGTGTCGGCGCAGATCGAGGCCCAGTTGAAGGAAGGCGTGGTGTCCCAGCTCGATGTATTCGAGACCGAGCGATCGCTGCTGAGCGCGCAGCAGGAATTGTTGGCCAACCACCAACAGATCCTGGCCGACACTGTCACCCTCTACAAGGCACTAGGGGGCGGGTGGCCAAGCACCGAGGTGAGCAACGCGCCGAAGGAGGCGTCGCAGCAGGTCTCGAAGTAGGGGCCTGCAACCCGTTGCGCACGAGGAGCCGGGCACGCCCGGCAAGGCGCGAAGTACGCCACCGGCGGACGTTTGACTACGGGCAAGCGTGGCCTACTATGTCCTTAGTCAACACGTTCACGACGCAGCGGGCCACACCGGCTCGCGCCGTCGCCATGAAACATGGCTTGCCGCTGGCGCACGCGTCGTGGCACGCGCTGTTGGTGGTATCGAAACATGGCTCCAGACGAAGCTCTGATTGTCGAGATGCGGGCAAAGGTGGGGCAGGCGTTCGATATCGTGCTCGAGCCCATCTCCAACCCTGAGCTCGGCGAGATCCGCATCGACGAGAGCCTGTTCGCCGTGGGGCGCGCGGAAGCGCCTTTCGCGGCATACCCGCCCGATGTAGCCGCGGTGCTCTCGCGCCGTCATGCGCGCATTTTTTCCGAGCATGGCGCGGCCTATATCGCTGACCTGGGCAGCAAGAACGGCACCACCGTCAATGGCGCGGCTGTGGCACAGCAGCCGGCCAGGCTACGCGACGGCGATGAACTGCGCTTCGGCGCTGCGCTGTCCTACCTGGTGCGGCTACGCGCGCGCGCGCCGGTCCAGGCGGCAAGCCAGGCGCCGATGGTGCTGACGCTCGTGCCCGAGCGCGACGATCTTGGGCTGCAGCCGATCGAGGTGGCTGGCTTTCCCTTCCTGATCAGCAAGGCGGATGCGTCGTTCTCCCGTTACAAGGAGAGGTATCCGCACCAGGTCAACTATGTCTCGCGCCGCCATGCGCACATCTTCCTGAAAGGGAACGATCCATTTGTCGAAGACCTCGGCAGTACCAACGGGACCTTCGTCAACGGCAAGCGGGTAGATGAGCACGCGGTCGCCCTGGGCGAGAGAGACCTCCTTGCGTTCGGTGGCAATCATTTTGTCTATCGGGTTGGCATATGCAACGGGGCCGCCGCCGACGCAACCCTCACCAGTTCGATCCTGCCGCCGCCCGATGCCGCTGAAGTGCCTGCCCAGGACCCGGCGGCTCCTGTCTCGGCCCCGTCGGCACCGGCACCCGCCGCAGCGCCAGCACCCGCCACGCCGGCGCATGATTCCGACAAGACCACGTTTGTCGCCGCGGCTGGCTCCTTCCTGGATATTTTCTGCGTCGACTATGCCGCCCAGCAGGAGGATGAGGTCAATCAGGAGGCATTGCCCCAGCCGGAAGGCGTTGGGGGTGCGACGGACACGCCGCGCGGGCAGGGCAAGTTCGCGCTGGTCATGGGCAGGCTCGGCAGCAGCTTCGGCGCTTCGGAGCGCGCTGGCCTGAAGCGCGTGGCGCGCTGGGGCGGTGCCGTCGCCGTGGCGGTCGTGGCGTTGCTGCTCTTCCTGTACTTGCGCGGCGCGTCCGAGCGCGAGATGAGGTCCTTGATGGCCGGCGGCGACTATGCCCGCGCCGCTGCCGTGGCCGACGCGTATCTGGAGCGCCACCCGGATCATGCGCAGTTCCGCGCGATGGGTACCGAGGCGCTGCTGCGCGACCAGGTGCCGGGATGGATTGGCAAGCTGCAGGCGCGCGACTTCAATGGCGCCGAAACGGCGCTGGCGCGTATGAAGACGCTCGGCGCGCACAATGCCGACGCGCGCGGCGTGCTGGATGAACTCGACTGGATCGGCCGGCTGAACCGCTTCGTGGCCGGCCGGGGCGGCGTGGACGCGCCGATCCGCATCTTCACCGATGAAGCCAGCATGCGTGCGCTGCTCAAGCATTGGAATGACGACACGCCAGCGCACCAGCGCGCGCTGGACCGCATTGCCGCCTATGTGCCGCAATTCAGGGAGCCATATGCCGACGCACTCAGCAATGTGCGCAAGCTGCAGAGCGACGACTCGGTCTATCTGGCCGCCATCGACCGCTTGAACGCGTCGCTGGCCAGCGGGTTGGCGAGTGACCATCCTGAAGCGCTGCAGGCCGTGCTGGCGGACTACGCGGAGAAGTATCCAAGGCTCGCGGGCATGGATCGCATCAAGGAAGACCTGCGGCAGTACATTGCGCTGGACGGCGCGGCGCGCGCAGCCACGCTTGGCCCGCTGATGGCCCAGATGGCCAAGGCCAGCTTTTCCACGCCGCCCTTCCAGGCGCGCTTTCGCGAATTGGCAGCCAGCCGCCTGCCGGCGCCGGAGCTGGTGCGGCAGTACGCCGAGGTGGACAAGGCTTGGCGTGCAGGGGACGGCGCCAAGGCGTTCGCCGGGCTGCAAGCGATAAAGACGGGGCCGTGGGCCGAGGCCGCGGCCAAGGACCTTGCGCGCAAGCAGGCCGTCGCCGCGCAGTTCGTCGAGCTGCAGAAGGCGCGCGGCGGCAAGGACAATGAGGACGCCTTGCTGTCGTTCTACGCCATGCTCGATCCCACCGAGGATGCCTACTTCCTGAAGGCGGTCGAGCCCGATGTGGCGGCGATACACGATGCGGCGATCCGGCGTGCGCAGGAACTGATGAACGCCGCGCTTGCGTCGTGGCGCCAGTATCGCCGCGATGGCGCCATCGGCGGCGAGCAGCGGCTGGAGTCCGACATCTCCGCCAAGTTCCGCGCGCAGGCACGCCTGCTGTCCAATGCCAGCGCGCAAGCGCGCCAGGGCATGCGCATCTACGCGCAGTTGAAGGTTGGCGATACGGCGCAATGGAGCCAGGTCCGGGAGGATATCGATTCGGAGACCGAGCTGCAGCGGCGTTCCCTGCAGGAATTGCGCATGGTGCTGAGCCCTGCGCTGCTCAAGTCCAAGCTGGCATTGATTGGAGGGGAGGGTGATGAAGGACGACAGCCGAGACAATCGCCTTAAGCCGCTGTCCGAGGCGCTTGAGGACCACAGCGCCGAGGGCATCGCCATTCTCAGCGCGGAGCCCTGGAAGCTGATGCAGATCTCCGTGCTGGTCATGGTGTCGCTGGTCGTGTGCGCGCTGGTCTGGTCGTTCGTGGGCCACGCGGATGTGATCGTGTCCGCGGACGGCACCCTCGCCCCGGAGTCCGAAGTGCGGCGGTTCTATGCGCCGGTGGACGGGGAGCTGGCGGATCTTTATGTGGCCGAGGGCCAGCCGGTGAACAAGGACGACGTGCTGGCGCGTCTGAATGCACGTGGCGCGATCGAGGCCGCCACCAATGCGCTGGAAGCGCAGCTCAAGCTGCAGGATTCCGAGCGCGAGTGGAAGCAGTTTCCCGACAAGAAGCTGTTGATGCAGCGCAAGGCGGCAGCGTTGAAGCAGCAGATCGATGTGGCGGAGCGCCTGCACGAGAATCGTACGGCGGAGGGCACGACCCGGCTCGCGGAACAACAGCGGGCACAATTGCAGCAGGCGCGCAGCAACCTGGACAGCGCGCGTCGGACGCGTGAATTCGCGCGCCAGGAGCAGGACCGCTATGCCCGCCTGTTTGCGCTGCCGGGTGGCGGCGGGGTCTCGCAGTCACAGGTGGAGAGCAAGCGGATTGCGGCTGTTGAGGCGGAGAACGCACTGCAGATTGCCCAGTCGCGGCTAGCCGAGCTGGATTCCAAGCTGAGCCAGGAATTCAACCAAGCCACCGTGCAGCTCGAAGGCAGCAGCCAGGAGCTGACCAACCTGCGCATCCAGTACGACGCCGCGCTGCGCGAGATAGCCAATACGGAAGACAAGCTGCGCCTGCAGGTGCAGACCGCGCGGCTGGTTGCCGAGGCCGCGGCGCGCATCCGTTTCGAGAATATCGACAAGGACAACTTCCTGCTGATCCTGGCGCCCGTGGCGGGCGTGATCACCGATGTCAGCTCCACGCAGCGCGGTGACAAGGTCCTGGCCAATGCGCCATTGGGCGGCATCGCGCCCAAGAACGCGCGCCCCGTGCTCAAGATCGAGATTGCCGAGCGCGATCGTGCCTTCCTGCGCGAGGGCTTGCCCGTCAAGCTGAAATTCAACGCCTTTCCCTACCAGCGCTATGGCTTGATTGCCGGCACGCTCGAGTACATCTCGCCAGCGACCAAGCTGGCGGGGCCGAACAAGCAGCCGGTGTACGAGGGGCGCGTGCGGCTGGCGCAAGACTACTACACGGTGGCAGACAGCAAGTACCCGCTGCGCTACGGCATGACCGCCACGGCGGAAATCGTGGTGCGCGAGCGGCGCCTGATCGACCTGGGGCTGGATCCGTTCCGGCAGGTGGCGGGCTGAAGCCAGCGGATAGCGGCAACGCCTGGAAAGTGGTTGGAGACGCATCGGCGGCCCGCACCTGCGTGCGGGCGGATTTTGGCAAATGGGAAACAATCAAGGAGCTGACGAGATGACAGCGATTGTGCGGGTCGACGATGAAGTCATCGGGGTCGAGGAATTCATCCGGGTTTTGAAGCTCACGGGCCAGTTCGAAGGGCTGATCGAGCAGATCGTCAGGGACAAGCTCACGGTGCACGCGGCGAAGAAGCAGGGCATTACCGTGGCGCCGGAGGAAATCCAGGAGCGCGCCGACCAGTTCCGGCGTGTGCAGGGCTTGCACCGCGCGACGCAGATGAACCATTATCTCGATGTGCTCGGTGTGAGCCTGGATGAGTTCGAGGCGTTCGTGACCGATAGCCTCTTCCAGGAAAAGATGCTTGCCGAGGTGGCCAGCGACAAGGCGGTCGAGGCCTACTTCAAGCTGCACTCGCCGAAGTTCGACAGCATCGAGGTGAGCCATATCGTGGTGGACGCCGAGGGCAAGGCAAAGGAGCTGATCTCCTATCTGCGGGACGATCCCGACAGCTTTGCCGAGATGGCGCGAGAGCACTCCATCGCGGACACGAAGGAGCAGGGCGGCGCGATCGGCAAGGTACTGCGCGGCTCGCTGAAGACGGATATTGAAGCCAAGGTGTTCAACGCCGCCACCGGCGACCTGCTCGGTCCGTTCCCGTCCCAGGACCGCTCCTTCTTCGAGATCTTCATGGTGAGCGCCAAGCATCCTGCCACGCTCGATGCCGATGTGGCGGCGGAGGTGCGCCGGCTCCTGCGTGAAGACTGGCTGATGGCCAGGGCGCAGGAACACGTCATCGAAGCGCGCTAGCCGCTGGCGCTCAGACGCATATGGAAGCCAGTCCCGAACTGCATCCGCTCGCCGACTTCCTGGCCGGCGTGGAAATACTCTCGCCGTTCTCGCGCGAGGAAATGGAGCGGCTGGCGGAGCATGCGCAAGCGCTTTCGTACGGCTTTGGCGAGACCATCTGCAACGCGGGCGAGGCGGCAGACGGGCTTTTCATCATCAAGTCGGGGTCCGTGCGCATCTTCAACGAAGACAATGGCAAGGAAGTCAGCCTCGGCGTGCGCAAGGCGCGCGAGGTGTTCGCCGACATTGCCATGCTGCGCGAGTACCGGCATGAATCCTCGGTGCGCTCGTCCGCCAAGACCGAGCTGCTCTTTATTCCGCGCAGCGTGACCGAGCCCATGATTGCGCAAAATCCGGCGGCGATGGCTTTTGTCGCCAGCTATGTGGCGATCAGTTCGGCCGGCGGCTTTGTCGCCCGCTTGTTCGACCTGCGCGGCAAGCTCGACAAGAGTGAGCTGGAGGAGGCCGTGCGCAGCGTGGGGGTGAAGCGCGTTTCCGCCGGCAAGGAGATCCTGAAGCAGGATGCACGGGAGGATCGCCGCCTGTACGTGGTGCGCCAGGGCGAAGTGCGCATTGTGCGGACCGAGGAGGGCGTCGAGTATCCATTGGCGACCTTGCGCCAGGGCGATATCTTTGGCGAGCGTGCCTGCGTGATGCGACAAGAACAGATTGCGTCGGCCATCGCCGGCACGGATGCGCGGCTGCTGGTGATTCCGGAAAAGACCGTGCAGCTGATCCTGGAGCGCAATCCCAAGCTGCGCGAGGTGCTGGAAGAGCGCATACGCTTTATCGACAGGGAACTGCACCGGCAAAAGAGGATGGCCGAGCGGCGCAAGCATCCGGTGATGCTCGACCTGCGCTCGAAGCCGGAGTTTGGCGAACGCGTTATCCGCCGTTTCGCCCTGGTCGAGCAGGCCGAGGAGATGGATTGCGGCGCTGCCTGCCTGGCGATGATCTGCCGCCATCACGGCATCCCCATGACGCTCGGCAAGCTGCGCGAGCTGGCCAACGTGACCACGCAGGGCGCCACGCTGGACAGCCTGGCCCGCGCCGGCGAGTCGCTCGGCTTTACCACCCGCGGCGTGCAGTGCACGCATGATTCCCTGCTGGGTTTCGAGCTGCCGTTCATCGTGCACTGGGAGGGCTACCACTACGTGGTGGTCTACGGCGTATCGAAGCGCTGGGTGTGGGTGGCGGACCCGGCCCTCGGCTTTCGCAAGATGGGCGTGGAGGAGTTCGAGCGCGGGTGGAGCGGCACCTGCCTGCTTTTCACCTCCGGCGAAAGCATGGCGCAACTGGCGGTGGCACGCTCGCCCTGGCTGCGCTTCATCGGCTACCTGGCGCCGTACAAACGGATCCTTGCGCACCTGTTCATGGCGACCTTCGTGATCCAGGTGCTGGGCGTGGTGCCGCCCCTGATCATCCAGAACATCCTTGACGGGGTGGTCGTGCACCAGAACATGGGTCTGCTGAACCTGCTGATACTTGGGTTGATCGTTTCCAGCGTGTTTTCGCAACTGATGAGTTCGGTGCGGGCGTATCTCGCCAATTTCATGGTGCGCAATATGGACTTTGCCATGATGTCGCACTTCTTCAAGCACACCTTGTCGCTGCCGTTTTCCTTCTTTGCCAAGCGCAAGACGGGCGACATCTTCGCGCGCTTCCAGGAGAACCAGACTATCCGCGCCTTCCTGACCGAGTCGACGGTGACGACGGCGCTCAACCTGCTGATGGTGTTTATCTACTTCACCATCATGTTTCTCTACAACGTCAAGATGACACTGGTGCTGATCGCCTTCGTGGTCCCGATCGCGATCCTGACGATCGTGGCAACGCCAAAGGTCAAGGCTTTCGCGCGCGAGGTGTTCACCACCACGACCGATGCGCGGTCCTACCTGATGGAAGCGCTGGGCGGGGTGGAAACGGTCAAGGGCATGGGAATCGAGCGCCCGGTGCGCCTGAAGTGGGAGAAGAAGTACGCCAAGGCGCTGGAGGTCCAGTACAGGGCGCAGGCATTCCATATCCTGGTTGGGCTGGCCAGCCAGTTGCTCAATGCCGCGACCACCATCGCGGTGCTATGGGTGGGCGCCAACCTGGTGCTGCAGCGCGAGCTGACCGTTGGCCAGCTCATTGCCTTCAACGCCTTCATGGGCAGCGTGCTGGCGCCTTTGATGGGGCTGGTGGCATTGTGGGGCCAGCTCAACGATGCCGGCGTGGCGATGGAGCGCCTGGGCGACGTGCTGGACCTCGATCCGGAGCAAAAGCCGCAGGATCTGGCGTCGCGCGTGATGCTGCCGGACCTGCAAGGCGAGATCAACCTGGAAGGCGTCTATTTCCGCTACGGCGGCGCCGAAACGCCCTACGTGCTGGAGAACATCAGCTTCAGCATCAAGCCCGGCGAATTGCTGGCCATCGTGGGACGCAGCGGATCGGGCAAGACCACGCTGGCCAAGATGCTGGTGGGATTCTACGTGCCCACGGACGGCAAGATCACCGTGGACGGCTACGACCTCGGCGTGATCGACAAAGAGTATTACCGCGCGCAGATCGGCTACGTGATGCAGAGCAACCTGCTGTTCTCGGGCACCATCGCCGAGAACATCGCCTGCGGCGACGACAGCCCGGATCGTCGCCATATCGAGGAAGTCGCCAAGATGGCCGATGCCCACGCGTTCATCAGCAAGCTGCCGCTGGGTTACGAGCAGGTGGTGGGCGAGCGCGGCGTGGGTTTGTCTGGCGGTCAGATCCAGCGCCTGTGCATTGCCCGCGCGCTTTATCACGATCCGCGCCTGCTGGTCTTCGACGAGGCAACTTCTGCGCTGGACACGCAATCGGAGAGCAATATCCTTGGCAACTTGCAGGAGATCCTGCAGGGCCGCACGGCCGTGATCATCGCGCACCGCCTGAGCACCATCATGCGCGCGGACAAGATCCTGGTGCTGTACGAAGGGGCCATCGTCGAGCAAGGACGGCATGAGGAGTTGCTGGAGCGCAAGGGCATGTACTACCAGCTGGTGCAGAAGCAACTGAGCTCGGAGTGAGCGCTTTTGCATAGCCCGGGTGCCGCTGGGCAGCAACGGCGCGTCTGGCATATCTGCCGTAGCGCGATGCATGGGGGAGCGCGACATGAAGCTGTTCAACCAGGGTGGCTCCGTCGGGTCGGCCATCTCCTATGCCGGTCTGATCGAGAAGATCGAGATCCTGCGCTCCACGTTGCGCTGGGCCTCCAAGCTCGAGCGCACGGAGATCGAGAAGCTGCTCAAGCAGGCCACCACGCTGCGCGACGAGGTGATGCAGCTATCGCACAAGGAGCGCTTCGTGCAGGCGGCCGTGGCGGAGCCTGCGCCGGCCGACCTGGCGCCGCGCGAGCGCCGCCAGGCGTTGCTGGAGCGCAGCTTTATTTTCGAGGGCACCTTCGGCGACAACCCGAAGCTGCTGGAGGCGCTGGAGATTGCCGAGAAGGCAGCGCCCACCGATCTGCCGGTGTTGATCGATGGCGAGAGCGGCACGGGCAAGGAGCTGATGGCCAAGGTGATCCATGCCAACGGCTCCAGGACGGACAAGCCCTATATCTCGGTGAACTGCGGGGCGATCCCTGAGAACCTGCTGGAGTCGGAGTTGTTCGGCCACAAGAAGGGCGCCTTCACGGGCGCCGCCAACGATCGCCGCGGCAAGTTCGAGAGCGCGCACACCGGCACCATCTTCCTCGATGAGATTGGCGAATTGCCTCTCACCGGGCAGGTCAAGCTGCTGCGCGTGCTGGAGTCGCACGAGATCCAGCGGGTCGGCTCCGACGAGACCATTTCGGTCGACACGCGCATCGTTGCAGCTACCAACCGGGACTTGCGGCGCCTGAGCGAGGAGGGCAAGTTTCGCGAAGACCTGTTTTACCGCCTCAGCGTGATCCACGTCACCCTGCCGCCGCTGCGCGAGCGGCGCGACGAGATCGCCTTGCTGGTGGCTTATTTCGGCGACGAGGCCGCCGGCGTGTTAAAGCGCCGGCCCATCAAGCTCACCCCGCGCCTGCGTGACTTCTTGATGAATTACGCCTATCCGGGCAATATCCGCGAGTTGCGCAACCTGATGTACCGGACCTCCTGCCTCGCCGGCGACACGGCCGATCTAGAGCATCTTCCGCAGGACCTGCGGCCCAAGCCATCGGCGCCGGCAGCCAGCGGCGCCGTGGCACCGCTCGTGGTGGATGCATCCACGGCCACCTCACTCAGCGAAGCCAAGCGCGCCGCCAGCGATGAAGCCGAACGCGCTTTTCTCGAGCGGGGATTGCAGGAGGTCGGCGGCACGGTGGCGGAGCTGGCCAGGCGCTTCGACATGAATCGCTCGCACCTGCAGATGCTGCTCAAGAAACACGGCATCCATTCCAAGGATTTTCGCAACCAGGGCGCGGCGCAGGGCGGCAAGGCGCGGTAGGAGGGAGGGCGGTGAGCCGCGCGCCAGGCTACAGCGCGGGATTCACCATGGTCTTGTCTGAGGCGTAGAGATCCTCCGCGCGCGCCACCACCGCCGAGATGTTGTCGTGGCCGCCGCGGCCCAGCGCCGCGGTCACCAGTGCCTGCGCTGCCAGCTCGCAATCGCCGCAGGCCAGCACGCTGGCGATCTCCGGGTCCCGCAGTTCATTGCTCAGGCCGTCGCTGCAGAGCAGGAACATATCGGCGTCCGCGACTTCCACCCAGGTCTGGTCCAGTTCCAGTGCCGTATTCGCGCCGACCGCGCGGGTGATGGTGTTGTGCGCAGGGTGATGCACGGCTTCTTCCGCGGTGATCAGGCCGCGCGCCTTGAGTTCTTCCACGCGGCTGTGGTCCCGGGTCAACTGGGTCAGGTGCGCGTCCCGGTACAGGTAGATGCGGCTGTCGCCTGCCCACAGGCAGCCACAGAAGCGTTCGCACGCCATCAGCACCACCACCGTGCTGCCAATGCGCCGGACCTGCCGGCGCGCCGCTTCCTCCAGCAGTTCGCGATTGACGTCCTGCAAGGCGATGCGGGCCCCGTCGAGCAAGCTTTCGAGGCTGTGCGGCAGGGCCAGCCGGGACAGCGTCTCCACGACCAGATTGCTGGCATAGTCGCCAACCGCGTGGCCGCCCATGCCATCCGCCACCACCCAGAGCCCCCGCTCCGGCTGGGCGAGGCAGGCATCCTCATTGCGCTCCCGCACCAGGCCGACATCGGTGCGAGCGGCTGAAGTCCAGCGGAATTGCGATGCACAGGTCACGATCATCTCCGGTGTTCGGGCGAGCTAGGACGCCACAACGCCACGCCAGTGCCCGGGCGGCATTGGCGTGGCGGGCGGCGCATGGCCGGACCGTGCGGGCTGAGCGCGAACCGGGTTACATCCGGCCGTCGTTTCTTGCCCCTTGTCCCGCTTGCACATTGATGTTCGCGCCGGGCGCCGTATTGCGAACGTCGATGTTCTGGAACTGGTTAACCATCTGATCAGCATAGAAGCTGTTGTTGATCTCGTAAAAGTTGACGACGGGACCAACGCTTTGCCGGGGCGGGGAATAGGGCTGGATCCAGCCGAATACCCAGGGTGCGCCGCCGCCCCGGATGGCCGCCATGGCCTGGCCGTCCAGTGTGCGGTTGGTGTAGAGGTCTTTGATGGTGAGCGCCGCCATGATGGTCTCCGGTGCGTGGGATGGGTAGGGGCTGTGTTGCGGTCCGTGGCTACTTGCCATGCTTCTACAGAGCAAAGCGCATGCCAGTGATGTGGCTGGCCCGATGCGGCGCCGTAAGTGCTTGAATTTTCTGTGTTTCCCCTCTTCGTTGGCGACGCCGGGCCGATCTCGGACTTCGCGGCGGGGCCGTAAGCGTTGGCGCAACGCCAACACCCTCCACCGGTATGGTGGGGGGGAACCCACCGATTTGACTCGGGCTCGCCGCCCGGCAGCCGTCTTGCGCGAAGTCGCGCCGTAGTGCACTGCCGCGGCCTTCGCATCCACTTCGTCATGGCTTACACGGCATCGGGGGCTCCTCTGATGCCATGCCACCAACACTATTGGCATCAGGCTGTTGGCTGGCCGCAGACGCTTTTCCCCTGCCTGGCCGGTTGAAATCCCCGCAATCTCTTGATTTGCCTGGGACGGCGGCGGGTGGCACGGTTGATGCGGACGGTATGGCAACCAGCAGGCAATGCCTGCGGCAAGCAAACAGATCAGAGGCAGCCATGAACCACCAACACCAACAACAAGACAAGGCCATCGATGCCGACCTTCCCCTAGGCGCGCACCTGGTCACGGAACGCCGCGGCTATGCCCACCACGGCATTTACATCGGCGAAGGCAAGGTGGTCCACTATGCCGGCTTTGCTGGCTCGCTCCATCGCGGCCCAGTGGAGGAAACCACGGTGAAAGTTTTTGCGGCCGGCCACACGGTTACCGTGAAGGCCAATCCTTGCGCCAGGTATGTCGGCCTGGAAGCCGTGGCGCGCGCCCGCTCCCGCCTCGGTGAAGACAACTACCGGCTCCTGACCAACAATTGCGAGCATTTCTGCACCTGGTGCCTGTTTGGCGAAGGCCGCAGTGAGCAAGTGGAAGCCTGCCTGCACCACCCCTCCATGGCCATGCAGACCGTGGCCAACTTGCTCAGGGCATTTCTCGAGACCGAGTTCAAGGGCACGCACTCCGGTGCCCGTGCCGCCTAGCGCCTGGCGCGTGACGTGGGTCGCTTCAACAAGGCAAGTCAAGGAGACTGACATGCAAACCGCCAAGATATCCCTGCGTGGGCTGATCGACAAATGGCTCGGCTCCAACCTGGCGGCGCCCGCGCGGATCACCCGCGTGCGCAGTTCGCGGGCTTGCCGCAGCGGCTGTATCCGAGTGGATGTGGCCCGCCCGTCGGGGCAGTTGTCGATGTTCTTCTTCCGCCATGCCGACGGGTGCTGGTGCGTATTCCCGCCAGCGCTCAGGGTGGGCTGAGGTGCTTGACCCGCGCCACGCCGCATGCGGGCTCAATGCCTTCTCCTGGCCACGCAGCGACGTGTCCATCTATCATGGCTTCATCCCCAGCGACGAGGAGCTGCGCGATGGAACGACGATTCGAGTACGGCGGCTATGCCGTGGTGGTACGCGCGGCCGCGCTGGCTGGTGGCGGCTATACGGCGACGGTTATCATTTCCGACGCCTTTGGCGACGCGCCGCAGCCTTCATTCGAGGAAGAGGCTGGCGTGGCCGGCACGGCGGAAGCCGCGATCGCCCTGGCGGAAGCCTCGGCCATGCGGACCATCGACGCCGGGCAGGTGAACTAGCCAGGCAGGCCCCGGCCTTCAATATCGTGCAGGGCTGTCATTAGCCGGACTTTGCACAGGTGCGCTTGCCGCGACTTAAAATGGCGGCTGCCGTTCAGCCTGACGCCCGTCCGGGCGCGCCGACCCGCTCCTCCGGAACCCCATGTACGCCATCCTGCCAGCCTTCGTGTCCGCCATTTTTCTGGGATTCGGCTTGTACGTGCTGGTCACCAAGGGCGTCACGCGCATTTCCACGTCCTTCTTTCTGCTGTGCGTGACCACCTTTGCCTGGCAGGGAGCCTGGGCCTTCCTGTTCCAGGCTGAGCAGCCGGATGTGGCGCTGCTGCTCGCCAAGGTGGGCTATCTGTTCATCATCTTCCTGCCAACCTGTTTCTATCACTTCGTGACCGAGGTCACTGAGTGCCGCACCGAGCGGCCGCTGCTGCTGGTTTCCTACGGACTGTCCCTGGTGTTGGCGGTGATGGTGCTGACTGGCGGTGAGGTGGTGTCCGGCGTCTATACCTATTTCTTCGGTGAGTACCCCAAGGCCGGGCGGTTGCATCCGCTGCATGTGGCGCAGACGGTGCTGCTGGCCTGCCGCAGCGGCTGGCTGCTGCTGGCCGCGCGCCGCAACGCCACGGGCGAGAAGCGCAAGCGTCTGGATCTGTGCCTGGTGAGCCTGTGCCTTTACTCGCTGGCCGCGGTCGACTACGCGGCCAACTACGGTTATGCCTTTTATCCGCCAGGGGTAATCTTCATCGGCGTCAGCCTGGGCATTCTTGCGGTGACCATTGTGCGCTACGACTTGATGCACCCCTTCTCGCTGGCGGCTACCGTGGCGCACGAGGTGCGCACTCCCTTGACCACGATCCGCCTGCAGGCCGACGAAATCGGCCGAGCCTGGCCCGATCTGCTGGCCGGCTATCAACTGGCGGTGGCGCACGGCTTGTGCGAGGGCCGCATGCGGCCCGGGCAACTGGACCGGGCCGCCGGTCTGGTCGCCTCCATCCAACGGGAGATCGATGGCACCCACACCGTGATCGACATGGCGCTTGCCTCCGTCACGCTGGAACGGCTGGACCGCCGTAGCTTCACCGCGCAATCCCTGCAGCACTGCGTGGTGTCCGCTCTCGATCGCTATCCTTTCCAGGCGGGGGAGCGGGAACGGGTGACGGTAGGCCAGATTGACCCAGCCTGGTGCTTCCGGGGCTCCGATACGCTGCTGGTCTACGTGCTGTTCAACCTGCTCAAGAACGCACTGCAGGCCATGCGCGCGAGCGGCAACGGCCGCATCGAGATCGGTGCGGTGCAAGAACGCGGCTGCTGGCTGCTTCGCTTCAGCGATACCGGCCCCGGCATCGCGCCGGAAGTCCTCCCACGGATCTTCGATCCCTTCTTCTCCACCAAGGCCCACGGCAGTGGCGCCGGCATGGGGCTGGCCTTCTGCCGCCGCGTGGTCGAGGCTTTCGATGGCCGCATCCAATGCGAATCCGTGCGCGGCGTCCACACCACCTTCACACTGCGCCTGCCGGACGCGCATACGGGCAAAGGCCGTGCCCTGCGTGCCCGCCCCGCCAGCCACGTGCCGGCCAGCGGGGCGGGGTCCGTTTAGCTAGCGAAGGTAGGCAGCTTCAATTCATACTCCTTGACGCGCTCCACGATCTCCTTCGGGAAACGCATGATGCGCTTGTCCCTGCCGGCGAATACGATCTGCTGGTAGCCGAGCGACACAGGGCGCCCCCCGACGCAAAAGCGGAACAGCAGGTAAGCCGAGCACTGCTTCACCTGGAAGGTATTCAGGTAGCAGTCCACCTTCTGGAACGGGAAGGTCTCTTCCACGTACTCCTGATGCGCGCGCTTGGTCACGAACACGCCTCCGGCAGCCAGCAGGTTGTCATGAATGCACTCGTGGAACCAGCGTTCCCGGCAGACACCCTGCCACTCGAAGTAGCGCGCAAAGTAAGTATTCATGAAGGCGTTGGAATCCTTGAGATAGATATCGATTGCATGATGGAACGTCTTTTGCGGGGGCGTCTCCTGTATGTCTCGCGTGAACATGTCGCTACCGCGGCTAAGCACATGGGGGATTGCGTCTCGCATCAACATTGAAAGCTCCTGGCTAGGAATGGCTGCTGGCGGCAGCCACGCACGCCCCCCCGAAAGGGTGGGGCACACCGCATTCTGTCTGCTTTGCCACGCCGGGTGAGGTGAACGAGGGGGGCTGTTGCGCGGGCAGGTGGGCGCGCGTCGGGGGAATGCACTGGTATGGGCGTAATGGCAGGGATCGAGACTGCCGCCGGACGCCCGAGAAACCTAGCTTTGAAGCTGAATTCCAAGCGCCTGCTCATCGCCATTGCGTGATTGCGTGATTGCGTCTCGCTGGTTCTTTGAAACGGCGCAGTCCCTTTCATCGAAGGGGGCACTTACACGCGCGAAGCCCCCGCATAGGAACTCGTCATCGAGTCCAACCGACAAATGGAGGGCGCAGTGAGTAGATCCATCAACGCTTGCTTCTCCGGTCCATTCGGTGTCCTGCCGTTGGCTATGGTGATTTCCAGTGGCGCAAGGTCCGGCAGTCCCTCCTGAAGCCCAATGATCCGGAGTTTTCCGCCCACTGATTGCTTGGGTACTGCGGCGATGGCGTTGCCAGCCTGCGCACAGGCGAGGATTCCCATCGTATCTGGACTGGAGTACACGCAACGATAGGGGATCGATGCCGACTCCAACGCATGTACAACATGCGCCCGAGGGGCCGAGGCCACTTCGAACATGGCCAATGGGAGGGGCCGCTGGGCGGCCAGGTTAGTTGCAGACAAAGCCACAACCCAGACAAGTTCCTCGGAATAAATAGGCGGCCCTGGAAATTGAGGGCAACACGTGCCTACGGCGAGGTCCAGCGAGCCGCTCTCCAACCTGCGCCCAAGCTCGAGCGTAGACAAGCAGACTACTTCCACCTGGACAGCCGGGAACTGGAACGTGAAGGCACGCAGTGCCGCAGGCAGTACCAGGCTGGCATAGGCGTCTGGCGTGCCAATGCGCAGCGATCGTTCGTAGGTCACGCACGACAATGCCTGCCACGCTTGCTCGTGAAGCTCCTGGATTCGCTCCGCATAGACTTGCAGCGTTTCCCCTGCTGGCGTCAAGGTAAGCAGGCGTGGACTTCGCACGAATAGCGGCGCTTCGATATCCAACTCCAATTGCCGGATCTGCATGCTGACGGCGGCCTGCGTCAAATGCAGCATGTGTGCGGCTCGAGTGAAATTGCGTTGCTGTGCGACAGCAAGGAAGGTTCGAAGCTGGTCCGATTTAAGTTGCTTTTTCATTCGCCGCCTGTTCATTGACCGCAGTACCACAGGTGTCATACGGCGCCGAATTTCACCACACTTCACGTGTGCGCGTCATGTGCCAACACGCACCATTAGAAAGACTTGTGAAGCCATCAATTTATGTTGCTTTATTCTCTGTATCTGCCGGGCAATACTTCCAGCCGCACTGGGGCCAGAGGCAAGGGTCTGAGCGTCTGGCGGTGTCGTATCCCGCCCCGCTAGACACAGTCGCAAACGCGTTGCATCCAAAAGCAGCGCTTGCGCAGGTAAACGCGTTGCCACACGCGGGGTCAATGTGGCTCGTTTGTCACTTTTAGTTTTCCGGTCTCAGTGCTCCTTCCATGTACGCAAGTTTTGCGTGCAGGGGCTTCTGGCGTATGGCCCCTTTGTTCTCTTGAATCGTAGGCCTTTCTACTCGCATGCCATTGAGCTAAATCATGTCTTCATTCCGGCTGCACTCGGTGGAACTCCGGGTTCCGATAGGTGCGCTCAGTCTCCAGGGCGGAAGTCGGTCGCATTCGCCAGAGCGCCAGGCTCCCATTGCCCAACGCAAGCTGTTTCGAAGTCACAGCTTCCGCCCCGAGATGAACACAGTAAGGCACCGGCCCATGCCGCGAGCCGGCAGAACCTGCGTTAGATTGCGCCTTGCGCAAATGAGATTCGCGCGGCCACTCCGAAATCAGTCAAGAAACCTTCCTTAGTCACACATCTGGGTGCATTCTTTCTGAGCTGCGGCCCGCCGTTCGTCGATGTATTTTGCCAAGTCGCCTACGTGGATCCCCTTGCGCTCTTGTTTGAGCCTTCGATGTGGATCCTGACCTAGGGCAGGGCAATGCCCGAAATGAAGCCGATCGTGGGTCCTTGGGCCGTGCTACGATCCTCTTGAACAACTGGAGAAAGCTATGGATCTCCAAGGCTTCACGTACTACAAAGATCACTGGTATGAGGCTTCCGCAGCATCCCCAACTGGTGGGCCCTGGCATGGCGAGGTGACGATCTGTGCAAAGGCGGGGGACGGCAGCTCGATCAAGATCTTCGAGCATGAACCCGTGCCTGGGCAGTACTTTTCCGAAGGCGAGGCGTGGCAGCATGCGCGCGACTATGCCGAGAAGCTCATAGACGAAGGCCGGGCGAATCCGGGCGCTCACTGAGCACCGTATCACCATCCGGCTCAACCACACTGCGTGCTACGGTCTTCCGAGATCCGGGGAGGCACATATGGACTTCAAGTACAGAGGTCGGGATATCTCCATCCAGGCGAGAGAGGTCGCGAGCAATCGGTGGGACTGGTCGTATGTCATCCGTGGGCACGGACACAGGCAAAACACTCGGGAGCCTGCGGCCTCGGAAGAGATCGCGATCGATGATGCATATCGAGTTGCGAAACGCGAGATTGATCAGATCAGCGTTGACTGCGACGACTAGCATCTCGCAGTTCGGGCACTTGAGCGGATAAACGGTGCCGATGCCAATTCGGAATCTGCCGCAGCCGCGCTGGGTGTGACCGAAAATCGCCTGTCCATCGCTTGCATGATTGCCGAGGTCCAGCAGGTAGACATCGCGCTTCTTGTCAATGCACTGATGATGGATCTCCCGCCGGGCCTTCGCGCTGCCGACGCATACGATCACGAACGCGCCGCTTATGACGCTCAAGAGTTCGGCCAACCCGCAGCGCTTGGACTGGGCGACCCAGTCGAGGCCGAAGTGCATGTTCACGCGATGCGTCAGCTCCGCCGCCTTGTTCTGCCCCACATCAGCCGCACTGAACAGCTGGCGGCCCATGTTTGCCTCGCTCAGCGTATCCGGGTCGAACGCCACGACGCGCAAGCCTGGATGTCCGAGTGCGCTGATGGCGTGTTGAGCCTGGCCAGCCTCGCCATCATCTGCGCGCCTTGGGCCATTCCGTTCACCACTAAGATGAACTTCACCGCCGGGGGAAGCACGCTTTCAGCGGCGGTTTGACGGCGGGCCGGGCCACTCCGAAGCGGTAGTGCTGGCAGTCGGCGTCGAACGATAGGTACTCCGCCAACCAGACCATGGCCTGAAGATGGCGGGTCTCGACGTCCTGCACGGTGATCGCGTCGGGCGATACTAATATGGTGTCGCAAGGCCGGCGCAGTTCGGCCGTGTGGCCGGAAAGGAAGTGGGATTGTGGGAGGAGGGGGCAGCGCCCCTTTTTGTCACTCGCCGAGAGCGGGGACGCTCCCTTCCTGCACCAGGATTCGGGGCGAACCCATCTCGCCGGTTTCCTCGTCCACCAGCACCTCATAGGCCGCGACGCCAACGAAACTTGAGGCCATGCCGTTCGCGATGCGGATAGCGCCGACTTCGCTGGATGCCTGGCGGATCTCGCCAGGCAGGAGCGCTTCGCCCTTGCCTTTACGGTAGGGCACGACGATGTACTTGATGGCGCGAGTATCAGGCATGGCGGCAACTCCGAGCGTTGGTGGGTGCTGCGGAATGCAGCACGTTTACTGTATGAATATACAGTATAGGGAGTACACGACGGGATTTTGTAAAGGCTGAGTTAACTGTATGGATATACAGTGTTACTTAGGCTGAACCTACAGCGACCACTGCCTGGCTGGCTGGTGCCACGACGTCAAGCCACTTCCAGCCGGCGAAACGGTCCCCATCGTGCCGTAAGTGGGTATAGCGCTTCAGGCTCTGCCAGCTCCTGTGCCCAGTCACAGCCGCGACGCGCGGGATGCTCAGGCCCATCTCAAACAGCCGGCTGGCTCCCTCGTGCCGCATGTCATGCAGGTGCAGGTCGTCAATCTCCAGAAACTTGGCGGCCCGGGTGAAAGCGGCGCTCACCGAGTCGCTGTTGGCCGGGAAGATCCTGGCCTCGCGTTTCGGCTGGGCCTTGATGATGCGCATAGCCTCGGCCGGCAGGTCGCACCAGACATCGTTGCCAAGCTTTTCGCCGGGGTGTTTCAGATCGCGCACCATGATGCGCTCACTCGGCTCGTCCAAATCGTCCCACGTGATTCGGCACATTTCCTCCAGCCGGCGCGTGGAGAAGATCGCAAACGCGGTGAGGGCCTGCATCGGCGTGCTATCCACCCGTTTCGCGCGGATGTTGCCGAAGTGCGCCATGAGCAGGTCGAGTTCAGTCATCGTCGGCCGGCGGTTGCGGGCTACGGAGCGGCTCGTCACGCCGAGCTTCTTTGCCACCTTGCGCGCGTCATCCATCGCCGTTTGGTCGAGCGGGTAGCCCCAGGCCGGGCGAGCTATCGCAAAGATGAGGTAGTTGCCGACCGTTTGCGGCAGCACGCCGAGGCTCTGCGCAAACTGTGTGATCTCTTGGCTGCGGATCTTCGAGCAGTGCATCGAGCCGATCGGTGCTGCCTTGATGGCGCGGAGCACCTGTGTTTTCGTCCGGCCGATGTCCTTGCGAGACATCTCTGATGTAGTGGTCGATCACGGCGCTCAGCAGTGGGTCATCCCGCTGCGCGGTTTCCAGCGCGCCGGGCTGTGCCAGTTCGCGCTCGCGTTTTTCCATCCAGGTCGCGGCGGCCTGGCGGCGATCAACCGTCTTGGTTTCGGAGAGCACCACCTTGCCGCCTGGCTTCGGGCGGATCGCGGCGGCGTAACCTATACTCCTGTCCTTGCGTTCGCGCTGATGAATGGTGCCCATGGTTTCCGGTGCAGCATGGTTTTTTCAGTGCAACATTGAAACACCCGAGCTCAAAAATGAGCCTAAAGAGGCAGTAACCGTAGGAAATGGCACACGTTCAGAATCCCCCGCAAACCGAGGCTGGAGGCGGAATCCCAGCAAAATTAACGGGCCGCAGAATATCGGTTGCACCGATGATGGATTGGACGGATCGTCATTGCCGCATGTTTCACCGGCAACTGAGCCGCCATACCTGGCTGTACACGGAGATGGTGACCACCGGCGCGCTGCTCCATGGCGATGTGGCTCGTCATCTCGACTTCGACGCCGCTGAGCAACCCGTGGCCCTGCAACTCGGCGGCAGCGAGCCTGCTGATCTGGCCGCCGCGGCGAAACTGGGCGAGCAATGGGGGTACCTGGAGGTGAATCTGAACTGCGGCTGCCCTTCCGAGCGGGTGCAGCGCGGTGCATTCGGCGCTTGTTTGATGGCGGAGCCGGAACTGGTGGCGGATTGCGTGAAGGCGATGCGCGACGCGGTATCGATTCCCGTGACCGTCAAGCATCGCATCGGCATTGACACGATCGAACATTACGACTTTGTTCGCGATTTCGTCGGCACCGTGGCCGATGCGGGGTGTGCGACCTTTATCGTGCATGCGCGCAATGCAATCCTGAAAGGCTTGAGCCCAAAGGAAAATCGCGAGATCCCGCCGCTGCGTTACGAAGTGGCTTACCAACTCAAGCAGGAATTCCCGCATCTCGAGATACTGATCAATGGCGGCATCGTCACGCACGACGAGATGGACGTGCACCTGGCGCATGTGGATGGCGTCATGATTGGACGCGAGGCCTATCACCAGCCCTACGTGCTGGCGGAAATGGATGGGCGTTTCTATGCCGCGCAGACCCCGGTGCCATCACGGTTGGACGTTGAGCTGGCGATGCAGCGTTATATTGGGGATGTCGTCGAGCAGGGCGGCTACATGGGTGCAGTGACGCGCCATATGCTGGGCCTGCATCGTGGTATCCATGGTGGCCGCGGCTGGCGGCGGGTTTTGTCGGATGCGCGCCGCATGCACGCGGTGCGCACACGCGTAGCCGTCGACGCCATGTTTGAAGAGGCGCGGGCGCATCTGCTGCAGGGAGGCGCGCCATCCCTCGAGGCAGCTTGAACAAGATCCGCTACGGCTAGCGGGTGGAGTCCGGATTATCTGGCAGTACTCTCGCACGCGGCCAGCAAGCAGATCTTGACTGCGAATGGATCGTATTAGCGTACTCTGAGCACAATGGGCACTGAACGCCTGCTTTGGCGTCAGTTGGAATATTTCCTCTAACTTCGAATATCCTTTTTGTGCTCGGGAGCCGCGGGGGGCTGTGATGTGCACTTGATCGTCGCGGCGGGCCGCTTTCCCGCCATGGTAAAGGGATTCCCCTAATTAGTCGGGGCGCCGCAAGTTCTTACACTGTGCTTGCCCTCGAATACAGGGCTTTCTTCAACTGATTGTTCAGCCCGCCTAGTGCGGGCTTTTTTTTATCGTGGTGGTGGTTGCGATTGCTTGGTCGACTTCGGTTTACCCGGATAGTACGAACGGAAAATGACAGTTAGATTACCAGCGCCTTCAGGGCAATTGAGATCGCTAATTTAAGAACCCGCGCTGCGGGTTCTTTTTTTGCCTGTTTTTTTCCTGTTGCCGTTTGCTATCGAGTGGTCGCCTTGGCCGGCACTGCGCACTACTTGTCGCTGGTGCGCGAAACGCCGACATCAACGGTGCCGTATGCGGTGATGCTTGACTCCCGGCCATCGGCGCCTCGACTGGCGCATCCAACAAGGGCTACCAGCAGCGCGCATCCCGCCAGCAGTCCCCACAACGTTTGTTTCATGGTCCTTTCCCGGTGTTGCCGCAGAAACAGCATTCTCCATTGGGTATCCGGCACCGGGTTTAGTTCCTGTGCGGAGGTGGCCGATGCAAACCAGCGGCGGTGGGTTCCTGCGGACAAACCAGGCGGAAAGAGGCGTGGGGAGGATCGAACGTCTGGCTTATCCGATGACAAATCGGTGCAGCAGCAACGTCGCAATGGCCGGGCAGGCGAGGACCAGTCCGCCCAGTGCGGGGAATCGTTGCGACCACATACCGATCAGGGCGGGGATGGCCGCAATCGGGCCAAGGATATGCATCAGCAAGGAAAGCAGGGTATTGGCGTGGTCGGCGTTCGCAGCCTGCGACACTTCGCTTCCGCTATGCGGGCTAAAGAGCCCGTACGCGCTCCCGAACAGGAGAACGACCAGGCAAAGCGTGGCGGCTAGCTTGAGGGTGAGTTTGGTGCTGAAGGACTGCATCGTTGTTCTTTCCACTTGGATTGTGAGCCCACGGTGTGCCGAGTAGGGCGCTCGGCGCATGCCAAGAATGTTTGTGAAAATAGCGCAAACTGCACCCAAACCAACTGAGACTTTTCTAAGTCAGAATTAAGTCGAGTCGAGGCGGCTGACAGCGCACTTGGCGGCGTATGCAATTGTTTGCGGTTTTGCGGGGCCGGGTCGGTGCAAGCTTGTTGTCACCCTCTGCAGTTTCTTGGCCCAGATTCGACGCTACGGCGCATCAGCGGCGGGCGGTGCACCGTAGTCCCGTTTGTGGCGAAGGCGTCATTGCGGAAGATGTTCTGCGTTGGATGTTGGGGAGGCAGTTGCAAGCCGGCTGTTCTCTAGAAGGCGGCGGACGCCGCCAAGACTCCGTGTGCTGGCAAGTTGCACCGCGCGGCAGGTGGCCTGGTGGTGTGCGCTTTGATCTCCCTTCGCCGTGATCTAGCATGGAACCGTCAGATCTTCCTGGCACGGGTTTGAGGAGAGGGCTATGGGAAAGTGTGATCTGGATGGGGAGTGTTCCGCAGGGGGGTGTGCCGCCAAGGGCTTAGCCATTGGCGTGCTTGTGCTGGGTGCCTTGCTGGCGTTCGGTTGCCTCTGCTGCGAGCGGCACAAGGCCCGCCGCAACCGTGAATAGACGACTTGAGCGAACTCGTGTGGGTCACGCGACGGGGCTGCGTCATCCCGGCTATCTCATTGCTTGTGAGTTGTGAGTTGTGAGTTGTGAGTCGCAAGTCGCAAGTCGCAATCGGAGGTGGACACCCTGTGGGAGCAATTGCCCGCTGACGGGGAGGATGGGCAGTGCGGTTGGTTCGAGGATAAGTTTGGCGTGTCCTGGCAGATCGCTCCATCGATCCTCGGCTGGCTGCTGCAAGACAAGGATGCGGGCAAGTCGGCTCGGGTCATGGACGCGATGTTCAAGATGCGTAAGCTCGGCATTGCTTTGCTGGCGTAGGCATACGAGCGGAATTGATCTTAGATGTTATTTATGATCAACTTTATTCCTCTCGAGAAATTCGCTCAAGAAAACGCTTGCCAAGGCCGAGGGGGTCCCCTATGATTCGCCCCCTCGCAACACGAAACACCGCTGCAAAGCA
>NZ_JBWKVH010000070.1:0-25366 GCF_059421605.1 Cupriavidus sp. GW821-FHT02F09 | reverse complement strand
AGGGTCGACATTCAGCCGCGCAACCGGCGTGAGGTTTTCGTACGTGAGCTTGGTCAGCCCAAGGTGCGGAACAATCGTGATGTCGGCCGTCACCAGGGACAATTTGTAGCCATCGGGCTTTGCGTTGGCCACCTCCGCCCAGCCGATCGCCCCGCTTGCGCCTGGCTTGTTCACCACGATCACGTTCTGCGGCAGGTGCTTTCGCGCAGATTCCGCAAACGCCCGCGCCAACGCATCCGTTCCGCCCCCGGCCTGGAAGGGCACCACCAGCTCGATGGCGTGCGTGGGATAGGCGGTGCCCTGCGCGTGAACCACGGTGCCGGCGGAACCCAGCAGCGCCACGCCCAGGTGAAGTCCACAACAGAAGCGAAAGGCGATTTTCTTCACAGGACTTGTCTCCATTTTCTCTATAAGGGTGACGCTGGTTTGCAGCGATGCCAACTTGCGCTGCGGGCGTACGCCGGATTAGTAAGTCGCACGCCCGCCCGAGAGGTCGAACACCGCTCCAGTATTGAAAGTGCACGATCCCGAGCAGAGCCAGCTCACCATCTCGGCGACTTCGCTGCTCTCGCCCAGGCGCTGCATGGGGCTCTTGTCGATCATGGTCTGCACGTGCTCGCTCGACATCTGCTCGAGGATCGGCGTACGCACTGCGGCCGGCGCAATGGCATTGACCAGGATGCCGGTCATCGCCAGCTCCTTGCCGAGCGACTTGGTGAGCGCCAGCACGCCGGCCTTGGCCGCGCTGTAGGCCGACGCATTGGGCGTGCCCTCCTTGCCGGCGAGCGATGCGATGTTGAGAATGCGCCCCGCCCCAGCGGCACGCATATAGGGCACGGCGGCACGGCACACGTTAAAGGCGCCCACCAGGTTCACGTCGACGATGCGGCGCCAGACTGCGGGGTCATATTCGTCGACCGGCATCGTGGGGCCCGCAAAGCCCGCGCTGTTGACCACGAAGTCGATGCGCCCGAAACGCGCGACCGTCTCCCGCGCGGCGCACTCCACGCTGGCGAGATCGCTCACATCGACCCGCCAGGCATTTTCGTCAGACCCAGGCTCGGCCATGTCCCACACCATCACCCGCGCGCCGCTGCGCCGCAGGTGGCCGGCGACTTCCGCGCCGATACCGCTCGCGCCGCCGGTAACCACCGCCACGGCGCCCTTGAAGTCGTAGCTTGCGCGTCCGTACATGGCGGTCATCGGATGAACTGCTTCACATAGTCGGCGCCGAGGCCAACATTCTCGAAGTGCTTTTTGCACATATCGATTTTGGTAAACACGTCTTCGTAGCCATTTCCTTTGCCCCAGGGGTCGGTGTAGTACATGATCCCGTTGACCTGGAAGAAGGTGATCATTTCCTCCACGTCCTCGGGCACGTACAGCGTGTGAGTCTCGCCCGGCGGCTCAAACACGTAGCTGCCCTCTGTGGCCTCCCAGTCGTGCTCCAGATAGCGCCAGCGGCCTTTGAGCACAAAACCATGCACTGTTTGCGGGTGACGGTGGCGACTCAGCACGCCCGACTTGCGCACGCGCAGCAAATTCATCCAATAGCCTTGGCTTGCATTCAGGCACAGGGGCCTGAACCACACGTTCTCCGCCTGAGGCACCCACAGCCGCTCGTCGGTGGGGATGGCGTTCGAAATGACGATCTCGGGCAGCGCATCAGCAGGGTTGGGGTACTGATACGGCATCAAGGGCTGGGCGTCTTGCTCTTCCGTGGGCATCTTGTCCATCCTATGTCCATATTATGGACGTCTTGTTTAGAATATGGACGTATTCTAGTTTTTAACTTGATTTGCGTCATATCAGTAGTTACCCGATAGTGCTAAGTCGTCTTGGGGGATGGCTATCGCTTTGAGCGACCGAACGCCGCAGCAACGTCCGGGGATGGAAGCACTCAACACGGATAGGCGGCTCTCACACCCAGCCCCCTGCACGAAAATGCTTCTTCGGAGCAGGCTGAACGCGGTGCGCCGGAAGGATGTGCGGCTATGGGACGCTAGGTGATCATTGGGACGCAGGAGATGCGCTTTGGCCGGGCGTATGGGCGGGGAGTTTTGCTACGCAGGATTCAGCGAAGGCGCCAGAACGGTTTGCATGGACGTGGGTCGATGAGAAACGCTGCGGGCTCGGCGAACGTCGCGTTCTCGGCCTTGAGCGTGGACGCTAGCTCGTCGGCCTGGCCGCCCTTGGAATTGCCCACGGCCTGTTCAATTTCAATCGAGGCAATCGTTTAGGCGAGTTTGGCGCTTGCTCTATCGACCAAGCCAAGCCAACATTGACCGCGCTTCAATCGCATCCGCTGGGGGCGGCGATGAAGCCCCACCGAACGGATAATGATCCCCCCGAAGCCTCTTCCTCTACCCGATTCGTCATGCCCCCGATCGTCGTCGCCCGCACCACACGCAGCCTCGCAAATTGCCGGAACTGCTGCTTTTTCCAAGTTCGTGCACTTGATGCAGTTGGTAGCCGATACGGCCGAGCCGTTGAACATTGCGGAACTCAGCAAGCTGAGCGGCTATCCGCGCCCTACTGTCCACCGCACCGTGGCCGCGCTGATCGCGGAGCGACTGCTGGAAGAAAGCCCACAAACAGGTCGTCTGGTCCTTGGGCTACGACTAATTCAATTGGCCAGTCGGAGTTGGGGGCGGTCGGAACCTGCGCCTGGCCTCGGTAGAGAACCTGACGCAGCTGCGCGACATCACTGGCGAACCGATCCATCTTGCTGTCTTGAATGGTCACCACATGGTTTATGTGGAGAAGCTGGAAAGCCCAAGCGCCAGCGGAGTCACGGCCAGCGGCAGCAGCACTCGGTGCGTCACCAAGTTTGTACTCGGATTTCCTTGAAGGCAACTTTGAGCTTACTGGGATCGAGGAAATTGTGCCGGCCGTCGGAACAATGCTCAGCGATCAACACCAACCTTGCGCGCGACCAGCGAGAGCTGGAGATCGAGCGCCATAAGATATTTCGGATCGTCCAAAAGGCGAACCTCCCGGCCGGGAGCCGAGCTTGTCGATAGCCCCGTCAATCTGCCAGGGGAGCGACGACATCCATCCAAGCCGAAATCTCCGTGGCGGGCGAGGCCGATGCTCTAATGTCGAAGAGAGTTTGGCCGCCGGTACGAACAAAGCATGGTGTGAAAGCTTGCCTAGGCTTTCGACTGTTGTCCACGAGAACCACAGCATCCGCCACGGGCAGAGCCGCTCGAATTGCCATTTGGGTACGCGGGAATCTCTCTTGAACCTTCTTGTGATCGACGTTGTGACCGCCAACCGCAACTCTGGTCTGAACACGACCGAACGATAGCTCCGCACTGGCGAGACCAACGAACAAGAGCAATACGAAGTAGCCCTCGCGCTGCAGATTCTTGATTACATCGATTTTGCTGGCATAGGTGCCATCGTCCTTCTTTTCCCAGTAAGGGAATACCGTCTCGACGGCAAAAGGCACCTTGCTGGCCATGGCTTGCGCGACGAAGCTCTCCACGCCTTTCTGCGCTACCCGCATCCACATCTCGTCCGTGTCCCTTAGATTTTTGGCCCACGGGCGGAGGCCGCCCTTCTCGGCTTCCGGTAGGATCGAGAGCATCATCCGATCAGCGTTGATGAGCGGTATCTGGATTTCATCGACGAGATGCTGATACCAAATCGTAGACTTACCTGAGCCATTGTGACCGGCCAGGATAAGGGCAAGAGGCTTACCCGACTGCTTTGCCCGTTTCCGGATGTCTGCGACCGAGTTTTGGATTGTTTTTTTGTTGCCATACCGGTTAGGCGGATACCGACTCGGCTTTGAACTTCCCGTTCACGAAACTGCCTCGCTCCGACTTTCCGTTCAATCGACGAACCACCCGATGCGGACCGTTGGGGTCAGCGGTAAAGACGGTACCTCCTTCTTGCTCTTGATCACTACTCCCGGGATCACAAGGCGAGTGGAGAGACCCGCCATCACTCGGGCACTTTTCTTCAGGCCCTGCTTTACTGCAGCAGTGGATGGCTCGGGAACCGTGACCACGACCTGGCCAAACTTCACCCTGAGCATTCTCGTGGTCGCGGCCTTCAGAGCAGCTTTTGCGGGAGTTCTGACTTGCTTGGCGGCTAGCGTCACTGATACTTGCTTGGTCTTCGGCACGGGAATCTCCAAGATTGGCCTTACTGACGGGAATTTCACCCGATTGTTGATGACCTGCGAGGCGACGCGGACAGCGCGACACGCGCATTGGCCGGCGCTCCGGGTAGCTCTTTCCGAATCGTGAAGGGCGGCACTTCTCGGTCTACTTTGGCAATGCCTCGCAGTGAAACCACGCGACGAGCTTAATTCATCACATCACGCCACATTGGTGACAGAATGGGGGATGGACTTGGGGCGGCGATCAGTCGCCCTTGCCCGCATCCACATGCCCCGCGCCGCCCCGGTGGTCACGTAATGCGTGGTGGTGTCGAGCGACGCGTGGCCGGCGTTCTGCTGCACCACCTCCAGCGGTGCCCCAGCCGCCAGCGCGTGGGAGATGTGGGTGTGGGCGCCGCCAGTGCGTGCTGGTAGCCTGCGGACGCTTGGCACGTCACCTGCCACCTGGCGCACCATTGCCGACGTCGGTGCACAGGCGAAGGTCGGCCTGAGACGCGTAGGAAGATCAAGACCGCGGCCTGTGCTCATCGTAACTCGACTCGCACTCGGTCCACGTCGCGGCGAGGGTCTTCGAGATGATCGGCGTGCTGATCCCGGCCTTCTCGCAACCAAAACCAGCGAGAAGGATGCCGACGCATGCAGTCAGCACCGATGCCGGGGTCTTCTCAAGAAGCGGCCGGTACTGGACGCAATATTTGCCGTCAGTCCCTTCGACAGATAGTCGTTGACCGCAGAGAGTGTGGAGTGTAGTACACCGGACACTGCATGACCCATAAGCAGGTTCCCGCCATGGTGCTGCTGCTCGTGGGAAATCAGCACGTCCTCAGTGTCGATGTCGTCTGGAAGATAAGTTTCGATGAGTGATCAATGGTATGAGTGTTCACCAGCGCAGCGTTTCCGATTGAAGCACAGCTTACGGCTGTTTGAAGCCAGCGCCTGCACGCCGGCTCAGGCTACCAGGCGAGATGTCGTGCCCACGGACCCAAACCATTCCGCGGCGCGTGAAGAGCTTCGCTGATTGCAAGTCGAATCTATCCCGTCCTGACGAACCAGCGTCACGGGGAGATACTGTGTTGGATTAGCCTCGCTCTTTAGCGTTTCACTCGCAGCTTAGATGGCCTGATTATCGTGTTAGGAGCCACCACCACAGAGCGATCAGAGGTACGCCTGCGACAAAAAGGAAGCCCACATGCTTTCGCAAACCGAGCCAAACCATCGCTCCAAATACGCTGTATATAATTACATTGCTGACCAGATAAATCAAGAACAGTCTCGTTAAAAACTCCGAATTCTGACTGGATGGCATAGTCATTATTTAAGTCAGCCAGACAATCAAAATGATCTTCATTGTTATAAATTGCACATTAAGGCTAGCATCTCTCTCCATGAGTATCCACCCCGCAAGAAGCGCAAGCGGGAACAACAAACCTAGGAATGTAGATAATGACATAAATTTCGAAATTGACATAATCATATTCCACCAAATTGACGCTGAAGATTGTGCATCATAATTCTTGGGAATATTGTGTCAGGAGTATTGATTCCCGCAGCCGCAAGGGCATCTCGAGCAGTAGTGGTGCAATCTCTTTCGGCTAGATCATAGGTGCCCGGGTTACGAGTACGATTATTTCGAAAATCTTTGATTGCGGCGTCTTGCGCTGACGTGGTCGGAATTGTAATAGATTCGATAGGTGCCCGAGTATCGGGAAGCATCACGCTGTCGTGCCACAGTTGACATAGCTGGGAAGTCAGCTGATTCGCGATGTCGTAGCCGTAAGTGGCCACCACGCCGTTGGGCAGCGTCAGCGTGCTGCGCCGGCTGGCCCCGTCGTAGGTGAAGCCAACCTGGGAGCTGCCCTGGGTGATGCCGTGTCCGGTAGTGGGGAGTTTATAGTGGGCATCCTTCGGATTAAAACGAACTGTTCGCATATAGCTGCAATCTGTGCCCCAGCCGATGGCTCGAAGACCACCAATTCCAAGGTGGCGCTCGCACAATCGTTTAGCCAGTCCTGCTTACGTTGCTCAGTGAGCCATGAGGTAACATCAGAGAAACTGGTGGTCCACTCTATCCAATGGTTGACCCCATCGGCCGCCAGATTCTTCTGGGAAGACTGCAGTACGCGGTTCGCCACGTTCTGTAGTGTCAAGTCTTCACAACGGAAGGCTCTTTGTCCTTGCAATTCCGCTGTATGTAACGCGCCATCCTCCAAGCGGAAGTCCAAATGCACAATCAAATTGGCACGATCCACGGCTACAGCTATCAGCTCTGCATCGTGCAGCGAGAGTTGGTGAGGGTGCTTCGAGCCCATTGTCATTTTCCCGTTTATCGACCGCGAGGCCACAGAGAAATAGGTACACCCGGTCCCCGTATTGGTTCCCCGTTTTGACCACGATAGCAGAGCCGATCGTTCAGCGGACAAGGCTAGTAACAACAGCGCCGTGGGCGATGACGTTGGAGGATTTGACCAGGGATCCCCGCTATCCCAATCCGCGCCGGCACCTGCGGCAAATCTATGTCGACCCCATCACGTCGCGAGCTGACTGAATCTTGATCGCGGCGCCAAGTAGGGGCATCCTTGGCATTCATAGTGCATCGCAAAGCGCTCCCATCAAATTCGCAAACTTCCCACCGGCTTTTCGTGCATTCGAAGGGAAAGGGAGTTATGCGGATTGGAGCTTCTTTGCGGTAGATGCGCGTCGGCGCGGGCGGCAGCGCCACGACGGCAAAGCAGCCGGCGCCCTGCAGGTCGGCCAAGGCCAGGCTGTGTCTGGCCATCTGCACACGGATCCACACGATGGCCGCGGTGCGCTCAATTTCAAGAGACATCGGCATCAGCTTATGGGAGTCGGAAAGGTGCAATGATTTGGGCCGCACCACCAATCTTCCTTGTCTGCGCTCCAAACCGCCTGCACGCTTCCATGTGCCGCGCCGCCTCGGTGGTTACATAGCGCGCGCTGGTATCCAGCGAGGCGTAGCCGGCGTTCCGCTGCACCACCTCCAGCAGCCCAAGCCACCAGCGTACGCGAACGAAATATCCGTGTGCCGCAGCCAGTACGCGCTGGCGGCTTTGAGCCGCGCCGCGCGGGTTGGCGAGCCGCAGCGGGCCGCCGCAGACTGCGAGGAATCCCTTGATTTGCCTGGCAAGCGCGACCGTGCCAATGCCACCGGACCACCACTAGTCGCACGATGACCCCGGGGCGGCACTGACGCGCGGTGCCGCCTGTTGCCCTTACCGAACTTGTCGCACCAGCAGCGCATTGCCTCGTAGCTGACGACGAGTACGACGCGCTCGAACGACAATTCATCAATGTCACGCAAACCAAGCTGAAAGCGCACGGCTTGGCTGATGCTCGCCTCCAGTAGCCGATGGCCGTGATAGAGCGATTTGCCGTTCTCCATCACGATATCTTAGTCGACCACATTCGCCATGTGACAACGCCCCATCAGCGGCCTCCAATCGCCGTAGATGGACAGGACATCGAAAGGCCGTTCAGTCCTTGATGGAAAACTGAAAACGTGACCACCGGTTGCTTGGCTTGCCGGTCGATCTTGATGACATAGATCCGGTCGTAATCCTGCGTTGGCCAATCGGGCACTTGGTCCGGATTGCCTCCGTTAGTCCGCAGCACGCTCTTTGCGAACAGATTCAGTTGCACATGCTCCCAGGCAATGAAGACCTGCTTGTTCCAGTACGCCGGCAAGCCGACCTCCTGCTCCAGCCTGTCGATTTCCTTGTACCCGAACTGGGTGTTGACTGGCAGACCCGCCTGGATCGCCGTGGGCTCGATGGTTGCCAGCGGCCGCACATAGCTGTAGTCGCCATCGCCTTCGTGAATCCTAAAGGCGGGATCGGGCGCAAAGATGATATCGGCCCGGCCAAACTTCGCGTTCATGATCGCCGGCAAAGCCAGCGCTCGATTCAGTCCTTGGCACGTCAGCTGGCCTAGGCGCGCCGCAGGCTTTTCGCCATGTCTTAACAGAATCAGCGTTTCCGAGGCTATCGCCGATTCACCGGTCTGCGCAATGCCTGTTCCTTTGTCCTGCGCCATCGATACAAGCGGCAAGGCCGAAAACTGGACGGCTAACGCCCACGCCAGTTCTTTTAAACCTGATCTCGTCTTCATTACAATCCTTCCCGGAATTCGTTGAAGGAAACAAAATCGCATGGCCTCTCAGAGGCTATGCGAGATCCTTCCCTGTTCAATGCGCAGGCAACAAACACCATTGCCTTGTTGCATATCGTGCATCACCGCGATCCAATCGTCATCGCAAAGGTCGCCACTGGCGATCAACCCCGCCTTGACTCTCGAAATCAAGCGTTCGCGGTGATCGTCGCCTTCATCGATCAGCAGAGGAGACACGTGCCGATAGAGCGCAAGGCGCCGATAGACTCTCCGGTCTGCCGTGACGGCATGAATCGGCACGTTATTGACGTAGCGCGACAGCCATAACGGAGAAGCGCCGCTGCGCGTCAACGAGACAATGGATTTCAGATGCAAGTGCTGCGCGGCGTAAATCGTGGACATGGCGATAACTTGGTCACCGCGCGCGAAATGGCCGACATCCCGAAATTCACTTTCAATGTGGCTCTCGCCGGATTGCTCGGCCTCGCGGCAGATTCTCACCATCGCCTTGACGGCTTCCAGTGGGTACCTGCCCGTAGCGGATTCGGCCGAGAGCATTACCGCATCCGTACCGTCCAGCACCGCGTTCGCGCAGTCGGAGACTTCGGCCCGCGTGGGCACCGGGCTGTCGATCATCGATTCCATCATCTGGGTGGCAGTAATCGCCAGCTTGTGGCGCTGACGGGCGAGGCGGATCATTCTCTTCTGCAACGCGGGAACAGCTGCGTCACCTGTTTCAACGGCAAGGTCACCGCGCGCCACCATGATGCCATCGGAGGCATCCAGGATTTCCGCAAGATTCCCCACGGCCTCGCAGCGCTCGATTTTGGCGATCAGGCTGGCATTGCTGCCCGCTTTTGCCAACAAGGCGCGGGCCAGGTCCATGTCGGCCGCGCTTCTGGGAAACGAGATGGCGACATAATCCGCTTCCAGTTCGGCGCAGGTTTCGATGTCTCTCCTGTCCTTTTCTGTCAGGGCTGGCGCCGTCAGGCCGCCGCCCAGGCGATTGATGCCCTTGCTGCTGGAAAGCGGGCCACCGACAAGCACATGCGTCCAAACTTCGGTGCCGAGTACCTGATCGACTTGCAGCCGTATCTTGCCGTCATCCAGCAAAAGGATAGTGCCCGGCTCGACATCGTTGGGCAACTCCTTGTAATCCAGGCCGACACGCTGCCGATTGCCCAGTTCGCAAGCGGCGTCGAGAATAAACGCATCGCCGGCGATCAATTCGATCCGGTCGTGTTCGATCTTGCCAATCCGGATCTTCGGGCCCTGCAGATCGGCCAGTACCGCCACCGCCACGCCAAGCTTGTCGGCGATCGCACGCACGGTGCGCGCGCGCTCGATATGGTCTCGAGCCGTGCCATGGGAAAAGTTGAGCCGGACGGTATTGACGCCTGCCTCGATCATCTGTTCGAGCATGACCGGGTCGCTCGATGCGGGTCCGAGAGTAGCCACGATCTTTGTGCACGTTAGCATTGGAATTGGATTCCTGATTGATTCGACATGGGATGCGGTTTCACTGCTATTTGCCTACGGCAGGCCCGGCGAGCACGTCGGCGGCGGCGGGTGTCGCGTGAGCAGGAGCGAGCCGGTTGCGTTGATTGCGGTTGAGTTCGAGCGCCACCGCGCCACGGTGTGTCAGATAGCAAAAAACCATGCAGCACAGCGCGCCGGCGAGCAGCAAATAGAAGCCGGCGTGCCAGCCGAAGCGGTCGGCCAGGACTCCGAAGAGGCTGGTGCCGAGCGATGCGCCGAGCACATAGCTCATCAGACCGCGCAATCCCGTTGCAGAGCCGACAGCGTAGCTTGGCACCAAGTCGATCGTCTGCACCGAAGCGAGAAACTGCGGCACATAGATCATGCTGCCAACGGTGGCTGCGGCAATGCCCACCAAGAGCAGGCTGGTGCTTTGCCAGTACACCAGGAGCGCACCGACGATGATCGCCATGCAGGCGATAGCAAGCGGCATGCGGCGGCCACGGAAGTAGCGGTCACTTACGTAGCCCGCCAGCAATGTCGAGGGGATGGCGGCCCACTCAAAGAACGCATATGCCGCACCCATCTGGGTTTTGCTGAAGCCCTTCTCATTCAGCAGATATAGCGGCAACCAGGTGATAACGCCGAACCGCACCATGTACACGAACGCATCGACCAGCGACACATACCAGACGTTCCGGTTGGTCAGCACATGAACGCGAAGTATCTGCCAGGCAGACATACCTTCCGGCGCATGGTCGTGGCTACTGGCCACAAGTTCGTCCTTTGCCGTCTCAGGCAGGATTTGCTTCAGTGGCGGCAATCCCTCGGTATACGGGAGACCCGCGCCGAACAGACAGACGATGCAGGCGACCAGCAGCGCGAGTACAGCCGGCGCGAAATAGCTGGCCCCCTGCCAGTGCTCGGTGCCGAAGAACGCCAGGGTGGCGCCCGCAATGGGGGCCACCATGCCGCCGCCGATATTGTGGGAAATGTTCCAGAAGGCGCCGATCCGGCCGCGCCCGGTGCGTGGGAACCAGGCCGCAATCACGATGAATGACGGGGCAACGCCCATGCCCTGGAATATGCTGTTGGCAATCACAAGGGCGAGGAACATCCAGTACGCAGTACCGAACCCCATGAACACATTGATGAAGGCGGAAAGGATCAAGCCGAAGATCAGATAGAACTTGGGATTGGCTTTGTCGGCGAAGCTGCTCATCACCCCCTTGCTGATCCCGTAGACAATGAGCATGCAAGTACTAAGGAAGCCGATCTCCGATGTGCTGAAGCCGAGCTTGCTATGCAGATAGGGCGTCGACAGGATGAAATTCGAACGGACGAAGTAGTAGGCCATGTAACCCACGAACACGCCGAATAGCGCGCGCCAGCGCATTCTCTGGTAGGTAGCTAGTACTTGTTCGTCCGGCACTTGATGCACGGCCGGCCGGATCTTCAGGATCGATAGCATGTCTCACTCCAGCTTGGAATAGGCTGACCGCGTTTGCGCGCTGCTTGCCTGCAGGCGCGAGCGGTCGGCGAGGAGGTCATGCTATCGAGTCAAGATAGAGTTTCAACTGGCAGGGAATTGCGTCAGTAGTGACGCAAGGAGGCAAACGCGTGGGTCGTTTTTGCCCCAATTTCCCGCATTGAGGGCGGCGGCAGCGCGGTTTTGCGCCAAGGATAGGCACAATCGGTTTACCGGCCCCTGCGCTCCGGCATCGGAGATACGGGTATCCCCGATGCATGTGGCCGTCCCGGATTGGGCAGGGCACCCGCGCTCGGCCAGGTCTGCGTGCCGGTCATTTCCTGAATTCAGCTTTATCCAGGCCGTGCTTCCTCATGCGCAGGTAGAGCTTTTTGCGCGGGATACGCAAGTAATCGGCGGTTTCGCTGATCCTGCCGTTGAATAGTGCCAGCACGCCTTCGATGACCTCCTTCTCGTAGGCATCGATCCGCTCGTCCAGTGCGCGTTCGTCTTCGCTGGCGGCCAGCATGCGGCCGACGCCCTCGACGCGCGCCAGCCCGATAGCGTACAGCTCGGCCACGTTGCGAAGCTCTTGCAGATTGCCCGGCCAGTTGGCCCGGACCAGGTTGTCAAGGTAGGGCTTGCTGATTTCGGGCCGCGGCTTGCGCATGCGCCGACAGCTCTGCTGCATGAAATGGCGGAACAGCAGAGAAATATCCTCGCGCCGTTGCCTCAGGGCGGGAAGGCCCACCGCTGCAGCCGATAGTGCGTAGTAGAGATCGGGCCGCAATCTCCCATCGCTTAGCGCTGGGGCCAGGTCGGCTAGCGCAAGGGTCACCGGGCGGACCGCGCGCATTCCTGACGCTTGGGGCTCCGTCTCCAGTATCCAGTGGCACAGCGCCGCCTGCAGGCGCGCCGGCAGCGCTTCTGGGTGGCGGATCACGAGCGTGCCCCCCAGAGCCGCTGTCCAATATTGATCGTACCAGGCTGTCAAGGGGGCGCCGGCTTCAGCCAGTTCCCCATCCAGTATGACCAGCGGACCAGCGGCATAGCGCCCCAGACGGTGCAATTCCCTGGCCGCCGTACGTTTGCCGGTTCCCGCTTCACCGGTGATCAGCACCGCAAGATCGCCACCTGCCAATTGCATCAGCTTGTCGCGTGCTTGTGCCATGGCGTTGCTCTTGCCTAGCAACTGTTCTCCGAGTTCGTGCGCGCGGTGGCAGCGGTTGTCGATGACATCGCGACGTTGCGCCAACGCCCGGTTGACGCAATCTATCAGCGCTTCTGGTGCAACGGGCTTCTCCAGGAATTCGAATGCGCCCGAACGCACGGCACGAATCGCCATGGGTATGTCGCCGTGACCAGTGACTAGGATGACGGGTAGCTGATCGTCAATCGCTTTCAGCGCGGCCAACAGTGCCTCGCCATCCAGGCCCGGCATGCGCACATCGCTGACGACCACGCCCGGCCAGTCGCGCGGCAGGGACTTTGTCGCCTGTGTCGGATCCGCGAGTGTGCGGCACGGGAGACCTGCCGCCGTCAACAATTGACCTGCCGATATACGCACGTCCGCGTCGTCATCGATTAATAGTACGGAGGCGTATTCATTGTCCATGTTCAAGTTCCAGGGAAAGCACTACGAGCGCGCCACCGCCGAGGCGGCTCGCCAGCCGTATCTCGGCCCGGCATTCTTCCGCAAGAGAACGGCTGATGCTGAGCCCGAGCCCAAGCCCATCTTGCTTGGTCGTGAAGAAAGGTAGAAAGAGGTTTTCAATCGCTATTGCGTCTAGCCCCGGTCCATTGTCGGCAATACAGAGTTCGGCGCGGGTCCTGTCAGTCGAGTGCCATAACTCGATCCTTGCGTCGCAACGGCAACGCACGGCGTCGAGTGCATTGCCGACTAGATTGAGGATGACCTGTTCGAGACGAACCACCTCGCCGACAATGCGCGGCCACGGTCCCGTCGCCTCCTTGACTTGCACGTTTTCCTTGGCGATGCGGCCATGCAGCAACTCCAGTACATCGGAGACGATCGGGCCTAGATCCAGTGTGGCGAGCGCCGGAGTCTGCGGCGCGCGGCGGCCAACGTTGCGGTAAGAGCGCACCAGTCTTGTCATGCGCTCGAGCACACGGTCTCCCTGATGCAACGTCGCGGCAAGCGAGACCGGATCATCTCTGCGCTCAATCGCGATGCGGGCAAGGTAGTGGTAGTTGGTCAGCGCGGCCAGAGGTTGATTCAATTCGTGCGCCAGGCTGGTCATGGTCTGGCCGAGGACAGCGAACTTGGTTGCCTGCACCAGGCCGTCCTGGGCGCGCTTTCGTTCATCGATTTCATGCCGCAGTGCTAGGTTGGTCTCGTCCAGGGCAGCGGTCTTGGTCTCGACCATCCGTTCGAGCCAGTGCGCCGAGCGCATTTGCGCGGATATGTCGAACAACGTCACCATACGAGCCAGTTCCTCGTTCTGGCGAAAAGCCCTTGCGCGCAGGCGCAGATATTGTTCGCTGCCGGCCTCGCCGAACGGCAGCACCAGGTCGAGCGTGTCCTCGGAGTTCTCCAGCCGCAGCAAGCGCGAAAACGCATCATCCCCGAGCAACCCGGCGAGCGTCTCTCCGACGGCAAGCTCCGGGCGCAAGTCCCGTGCCGCCCGGTTGATGGAGCGAATAGTGCCCGCTGTATCGCAAATCACCAGCGCGGCATCGGTATGGGCGATCAGGGCTAGGGCGTTGGTGCGTTCCAACTCGGCCATATCGTTGGCGAGCCGGGACAATTGCTCACCCAAGCGACCAATTTCGTCGCGTCCGCCAATAGTGCGCGGCAAGGTGTACTGGCCGCGGCTGATCGCCTCGATGTTTTGTCCGACCAGAGCCAGCCGCCCAATCAGCTTGCGGCCCACCAGACCGAACACTAGCCACACCATCAGGACGATCGAGGCCACAGTGGCACCGGCGATCAGCCAGTGTCCGTGATTGGCGATACGAACAAAGCGCTCGAACTGCGCTTGCGTGGTATCCCGGCTTTGTTCGTTGATTCGGTTGACGCGTTGGTTTTGCCGCACGATAAGAGCCTCGAGGCTGTCGAGGCGGCTTTGCACTTGCGCGTGCGCCTGCACATATTGCGCAATCGCACTGTCCAGTTCCCCATGCGGGCGAATGAGTTCGACGAGCCCGGCAAGCAAGGGGCCAAGGCTCACCAGTTTGTCCGGCGGCAGGCTGCCTGCAAGCGTCCGGATGCGGCTGCCTTCGGTGGAAAGCTGCGCTAGCGAACTGTCGGCGAGTGGCTCGCTGCGCGGCCGCGACAGGGCTATGAGCGAATTGGCCAGGCGCTGCTCGGCGCTGAGCAGGGAAAGCAGCGCACGATCCCGTACAGCCCGCTCGGTGCGCGTTTCTCCTGATGCTTGGAAATTCACGTTCCGCTCCACGCGCGGCATCCGCTCCTCTAACAGCAATTGGAGCTCATCGGCCAGATCGGCGTGAATCCACTCCAGGCGCAAGCGCAGCATCTTCAGGGTGCTTGCCGCGTTTCTCTGGCGCTGAGAGCTTTCTGCCAGCGCTTCGACGGCTGCGCGCGTGAGCTCGATCTCGTCGTGAAGCGTCGGCGCTTCTCTCGGATACCAGGTTGACAGACGGCTTGCGGCATCCGCCGCGCGCGCCAGCGGCTGTACGATCTGCTGCTGGGCGACGGCGATCTCCGCCAGGCTGTCAGCCTGCGCGATCTGATGGGCCAATCCCTGCAAGTGCGAGCCTTGCTGCTCGAGGACAGCGCTTTCCCGGATCGTGGGCACACTCTCTTCAACAATATGGTGCAGCGCCCTGCCCAAACCCTGCCAGGCAAAAAGTGCGACCGAGCCCGACAGCAGCACCAGCAGTATCAATCCGGCGCCGAAGACCAGCAAGCGCCTGCCCAGGGCGCCGCGATATGGGAACTCGGCGAGCAAGGACGCTACGGCCGGCTTAGTCATGGCGGCTATCAACCATGGATTGCCGGGCCAGCCGTGTCGCTTCGTCCAACTGCTGCTGCCAGGCGTGCGTCCAGCGATCCAGCTCGGCTTGCACGGTCGGAAGGACGGGCAAATGCGAGGCAGCTCCTTTGAAGCGCGCTGTATAGCCGGGGTCGGCGGCCTGGCTGGCACTGACGGGTATCGTGCTCGCCAACTGGCTGGCTCGCGCGATATCGCTACGTTGCCTTGAATTCAAGCCTGGCTGGCGCTGCGCCAGTTGTATCAGTGCCCACGTATCGCGCAATTGCTCGATATGCTGGGTGATGATCTGGTCAAACAGCAGTTGCACCAGATCGTCACGCGTCAGCAGAAGATCCGTATCGAGTGGTTTCTGCCTGCGCAGAACGGCGCAGGCAGTTTGACTGACGGGCATATTCGGCAGTGCGTTGAGCGGGACTTTGTAGTGCGCGGGCGCCAGCAGATTCGCTTGCCCCTGCCGCGAGAGCAGGTAGTCGACCAGCCTCAGCGCGTCCGCCCGATTCGCGCCTGCGCTCAGGACAGCCGCAAAAGTGGGGATGACGGCGGAGGTTGGCAGATAGGTGAAGCCGAAACCGTTGTCTCGCTCCGTGAGCGGCATGGCGTAGTCGTCGAGGACGAGGCCGACACCGGCATCGCCGTCGCGAACGCGGTCGCTGACGGAGAAGCTACGCGTGGCTATGGTTGCCAGGTTACCGCCCAGTTGCATCAGCACGCGCCAGCCGGACTCCCAGCCTTCATCCTGGAGGATCTTCTCGACCATCATGTGAGTGGTGCCCGAGCGTGAGGGCGAACTCATCAACACCATGTCGTGATACGCCGGTCGCAGCAAGTCCTGCAGGCTGATCGGCACCGGGGCACCACGGCGTTTCAGTTGAGACTGGCCCCAGAGCAGGCCAAAGCCCGAAAAACCGTAGGCGACGAAACGCCGCTCCGAATCGTGTAGCGCGAGGCCCGGCGGCGCGCAGTCGCTGCGAGCCGGGAGCGGCGGCAACTGGAGAAGCAGGCCGTCCCCTTTCATGGCGCGCAGCAACAGCGGCGAAGAGGTGAGCAATACATCGGCGTGGTGCATGCTGCCCGCATTGATGCCGCGTTGAATCAAATCAGAACGCCGACCCAGTATAGTGACCTTCACACCGGGATGGGCACGCTGGAAATCGGCGAGGAGGCTCTCGATCGTCTCTTCGCGGTAGGTCGAGACGATCGTTAGTGCCTGCGCTGTGGCCAGCCAGATGAGGAGAAGGAAGCCCAGCAGAAAATTGCTCATAATATGGCCCAGAATGCAGTGCCCACAGCCGTCGCGGCTTGGTTTGCCCTCTCCTCATTGGGCGTCGCTGGCATCGCGCCACAGCAACTGCCCAATGCCCGGTGGCCCCCACGCACTTGGTTGGCAGTGATGAAGCTGCCGACGCCCATGCCCTCGAGCTTCCCGGCCCGAGTTGCGTTGGCAAACCTGAGTTCTATACGTGCGGATTTGCGTCGCTTCGGCTGCTGTCTTTCCCTAATTGAAGCCGCCCGTGCCGACAGGTACGCAGTACAGGCGAAAGGTCATATGCTGCCATGGCACACGACAATATCCCATCCGGGCTTACTCCAACCCAGATAATGAAGGCGCGCTTTTTCTGCTATCCGGAGTGCAGTCCGCCTCGCTTGCGCCTGCCCACTCCGGTCTAGGCGCAGCCCGTTGGCTGGCGATGGCATAGCGAATTTGGAGGCGTCTCTGCATCGAGTCCGTTTTACCACTGCGGTTCGCGAGCCGGGCGACAGCGCCGTTTCACTCCCATTGGCGAAGAGGAGCCCGGAGGCCAAATGCGGCAAGCAATTGCCACCGTGCCTACGCACGGTCCCCTAGCATGCGCACGGCGGGCGCAACCTAGCTTCGATAGCCAGCAGCGTGCCTCCACCGTCTGGTGCGGGGGGGGCGCCAATACGGCATCGCTTCGGCATCGTGGAACAGCGCGAACAAGCGGTAGAACTACAATTCTCTGCGCATGTCGGCGAGCGGATCGCCCGGGACGTCATCGGCCGCTTGGCGCGATCCAGACAAGGCGGAGGGCGAAGCGCGCCACGCCGCTTCCACAATCGTCGGTACGCATGTATTCCCGGGTCTTAAGCCGCGCACGATGTGCGCCGTATTTGGGGGTGAAGTGGGTGATATGGTCGGTTCACGCTCCAGCGCTCCCGCCCTGATTACGGCGGCTGGCGCGAGCACGCAGCGACAGGTAGAGCAAAGCCGCCAGCAGGAGAACGGCACCGCCGATCATCAGCACCATGGCCAGAGGACGTCGCGACAGCCACCATTGCACATAGGTCCAGGGCGGCAATTCTCCCACGAAATAGTTCTGCTCGGCTTCCAGGCTATCGATCTCCTTGCCGCGCATCAGCGTCAGGCTGCCTTGCACGCGCGCGAGTTGATTGGGATCCAACAACACCTCGGTCACCGCCAGCAAGCTCTGCGGCGTATTGCTGGTAATCGCCACCACGCTGCGCCCCGATTCCAATGGCGATTCGAAACCACTGAGCGCGGCGTCGTTGCCTGCGCTGCTAATTGAGAGACGCGTTTCCATCGGGCGGTGGCGTGTGCCGTCCGCGCCATTCCACCAGCCGGTTATTCTCGACAGAACGTCGCTTAGGGAAAAGCGCTTCTCATTTCCCGCCAGCGATACCGGCATGCGCGCGGCCCATTGCGTGAAAAGGGGCTGGTTCTGCGTGGTGCCGATCACCAGCAAGTCGCGCGCGGCCTGTTTGTGCACCCCAGCGGCGCTGCTCACGGCTACCCCGATGGCCGGGTAGCCAGTGGACTCTCCCATGCGCCCCATCAGCGTGAGGTAGGTCGATAAGTCTTCGGCGGCGGGCTTGTCCGGCAGGATCACCGCGGTCTCGGAGAGGTCGGCCAGTCGTGTGAACGGGAAGCCGCTGTTGCCAAACACCGCCAAGTCGGGCAGCGCGATGAAATGCTGCAAGCCGGTGGTGTTGATGGTCGAGTCCGGGTCGATCGCGCCCTTGACGTTGTCCAGCATCACGTCCTTGCACGCGCCCTGCTTGAGGTAGTCGAAATAGAAATGGAACTGCAGCTGCGATTGTGCGGGCAGCATGAACAGTGGCAGATCGACATGCTCGCGGACCGGCACCGAGCCATCCGGCAGCACCTTGTCCAGTAGCTGGCTGGTGCGGCTATCCTGGTTCTTGACCGAGCGCAGAGGGTAGGCGTGCAGAAACTGGCGGTTGACGTTGATATTCAGCGTAGACTTGTCGACCACCGGACGCGGCGTATAGCGGTACTTCAGGTCGATGGGAATGCCCTTGCTGTGCCACCCGAACAAGTCGGGTGGTAGCCGGAAATTCACGCGTACCAAGTCGGGGGCGTAGCCCGAGACATTGAGATCCTGAATTTCGGTGAGCTCGCCGAAGCGCACAGGGCGGTCGCCGCGGATCCAGTTCGGCGCGTCATACGGCACACGCGGTGCTACATCTTCGAGCTTGTTGATGGTGGCACTCTGCCCGGATAGGGCGTGGGCGCCCAGCGTCAGCGCCCGCGCGGCGGTCTTGAGCTCGGCGCTGTCGCGCCCCATCACCAGCAGCAGCTTGCCAGTCGCGTCTGCCGGATTGGGCACCACAGCGATCGAAGGTCCCTCGATAGTGGATACCGGCACACCGGCGGGCCTTTCCTCGTTGGTGACGAGGACCACCGCGTTGCCAGCCGCCGGCACCTGGTTCAGGGTGGCGGCGAACGACGCGCCACGATAGCCGGCCAGCGCGCCGAACCAAGACGAAACTGCACCCGCGGCTTCCAGCGTAGGGAACGACGGTGCGTCGGCGAATACGAAGGGGAGCCTGAGGCGGCCTACGTCGTGGCGATCGAAGAACGGCAGCGGCAACAGGGACAGTTCGTTGGCCAGCCCCATGGGCGTTAGCGTAAGTTCCAGTACGCTGCTGTTGCCGATCGTGGCCCACAGGCTGGAGTGGAAGGGATCCTCGCAATCCATGGTGTAGTGCCCGATCAGCTGCAGATTGAGCCGGTTGAACTCGCTGATCAGGCGTGGATCGATCGTCAACTCGCGCTCCAGGCTGGTGCCGGCGGTTTCCTTGGGCACAGGCACGGTCGCGGCAACCTCCCCGTTGACCATCACCTTGATATGCGAAAGCGCCGGAATGAGCGCCGGTGAATAGGTGTAGCGCAGCTTGAGACGCGCTGCAGTCACGATCTCATCGACCCGGATCGAAAACGGCACGCCGTGGATACCGTCAACACCACGCAACTGGAGGGGTGCGTCGGCACCCAGTTGCTTCAGGGCGATCTGCATCGTGCGCGTGCCATTGCGAGGCGCGCTGGCGGCAGCCAGTGCTGCAACTCCGGCGGGAGCCTGTACCGTTGTCGCTTCGCGCGTGGCGCTTGGCATACCCATTCGCTGAGCGTCGGCCGACGCTATGTTTAACATGGAGACCGTGATCAGGGCTCCCAAGCGAGTCAGCGTGGGCAGGACCGCTTGCGTTCGGGAACGCAATTTTGCATGCAGGCGTAGTGTTGGGGTCAAGTGCATTCTCTATTCTTGCCGGTGATCCGTCGAGTTCTCGGGATAGACCCAGGTCGAGGCACGTGGCCGCTCCGGTATTCAATGGATAGAGACTCCGGGAGCGGGCCGCCGCATCAGCCCGCGTATCTCGCGGCCTAAGTGGTGCATCTTGCTATGAAGGCCGACCGAGCTGATACGCAGGATCTGGCCCGCGGCCAGCTCGATGGCATCCGGACGCTTGCGGCCCCAGAAGTCGATCCACGCGTCGGCGCGCGCAATGGTGCGTTGAACGAACGCCATTTTGACCGAGAGGCCATTCGGTGTGCAGGAGTTCCGTCCGACGGACGGGGCGCTGCTACTGGCTTTGCGTGGACTTGCTGGATTCACGCAGTGTCTCCGTGCATGGCCAACGATTGCCGTACCCACGCAGCACAACGCTGTAGGTCATGCGCAGCTTGGCTGTGAGGACTGTATTCGAGCACGCTGCGCTCATGAGCGAGCGCCTCGGCAACCGCTTGGCTCCGATGGATCACCCTCAGTACGCGTTCGCCTAGTTGGTCGCGGAGCACCTGTAGCACATCCTTGCTGAGTTGAAGGCTCACGTCGACCTGATTGATTACCAGCACGTGACCAAGATAGTCGGCCCGGCCCTCGCAATAGGTCTGGATCAGGTCGTCCATCAACGGCAGGGCAGCATAGGAGGCGGCATCCGGCAGCGACACCACCAGGCAGAGCTGTGCACATGACAACGCTTGCCGCATATAAGGGGAAGGCCCGGGCGGCGAATCAATTACCACCACATCGTCGCGTCCCAGTCCAGACGCGGCGAGCTGACTGCGCAACCAGCTCGGATGCGTCACCAAGTGAGCTTCGAACGCGGCGCGGTCGGCATCGTTGAGGGAGCCAAAAGGCATTACCAGCACGCGCGAGCGGCCCTGGTAAGTCCCGTGCTGCCAGGCTTCGCCCGCGAGGGTAGCGCGTGCATGACCGGAGGTTTCCTGAGGGAGCATGGCAAAATGCAAGCGTAGCGCATTCTGCGGGTCGAGATCGATGGCGAGCACATGTCCACCGGCAAGGGCCAGGGCTTCGGCTAGGTTGGCCGCCAGCGTGGTCTTTCCCACACCGCCTTTCGCCGAAACAACCGCAATGATCTTCACGAGCGATTCAGCCGACTAAGGAAGGAACGGCGCGCTGGAGCGCGCCCGCCGACGACGGGCCGCTCCACGCTGCTTTCAATCCGAGCGAACACCATAGAGAGGGCCGTGTCAGACAGGGGCACATGATCTGCCAGCGGTCGTACTGATACGTGGACTCGCGTGTTGGGGGGCTGCGCCCGTACCGCTTGAACGCTGGCCGAGGGCTTGCAATCGGGCGCGCGGAAGCGCGCCGCGATGGACGACAAGGGGGAAGCAGGTAGCGCGGCTATGGCTGGCGCCTCGGCGGCTGACACAGGCGCCGTCTGGTCGCCGACAGATGGCGTGGCGTGCCATCGCAGTTCGCGCGGCACATCACGCTCGACGGTCTGGCTAGAGAGGTCATGTGTCCGCAACGTGGTGGATTGAACAGGAGGAACAGCGACAGCACGATCGACCTCTATCGCTGACAGCAGCGGCCATCGCTCGCGAGCGCTTGTCGTGGCGTCTTCGCGCACGATCTCTTTATAGGACTCCGTCTTGCCGCCAAAGCGCTGGAACAGTTTGGACAAATCGTCGGACTGGGTCATAGATTCTCGCGGGAGGCACATCCTCAGTGACGTAGCGGGCTCGCAGCCGTTCAGCGCCCGAACCGGAATTCCACGCACCCCATAGCATCGATCGGCGCGCTCTGGCTTACCCTCAGGGTCTCGGACGCGCCGAGCATACCAAACCAGTGTTGGTACGCCCCCTCCAGAAAGGCCGGCGACCAGGCATCGGCGGCCGCGCCAAGCGCTGCCGTCAGCGGTGCGCAATAGTGTCGGATCACCAAGGCGCCGCCGGTATCCTCGATGCTGGTCCAGCCCCAATCGACGTTCAGCCAGGTCTGGGCGATCGCTCGTTCGAGCTCGGCGAGAGTGGCGCACGCTCCCAAATCGAAGCGTTGAGCAAATCGCGCACCAACACGCCACATGATTGCGCGCAGACCTGCCACATCCATGGACGCGGCTAGTTCTTCCCCAAGTGCAGTCACCACGTCACGCCATTGCGAAGAGCACTGACGCTCGGTGAGATATTGCAGGATTGCTTGGTTCATCCAGTTTCACCAGATTCTAATAAAAATAGGTTTAATATGTTTATACTTTTATAATTCTATTTTTTATTCTGCAAAATAGAATTATATTATTATGATTTTATGCATTTATATTCTTGTTGCAGTGGATGTAGGATCTGCTTCGAGTGGTGAGTGTCAGAGGGGCACAAAAGGAACAGTACCCTGCCCTGGAAGGGAGGAAGGCAAAACGCTGCGCAAATTGACTGTCGAGTGCGCCTTCTGGATAGTTGATGGCACTCACGAGTCTTCCGTTACGTTTATTGGACTCAGTCGGCATATAGCCATGGCAGAGCAAGCCCAAGGTCCTTCTGCGCGATCCGGATAGAGCAGACCGGACTGGGATCCGCGACGACGTGGATGCCTGGATTGCCGGACAATGCTTCTGCTGAATCCAGGGGGCCTCACGCGGAGCGAGACGCTGTCAGAGATGTCAATCGCGCAGTGAGGTGTGTGATATCGCGGGAAACGACTGCCTATACAGGCTACAGACCCGTCTTCGATGTGCGCCCATTGCAAACAGCGCTTCCCGGATGCGAGCTTATGGTGCAGGCAGCGTCATCTTAACGGAATGCTCCCCAAATCCCAAAAGATGCGACGGCTGCGCGACCTGGTCCCGGGGCCCGGTTTGCGAGATTGAGGATATCCACCTTTTCCGGCGGATCGCTGCTGTGCAGTCGATCAGTGACGATCTCGTGCTGCCCTTCGGGTACGAGGCGAGAACCCACTTGAAAAAGAGCTTGGCGGTGGCCTTGTCGCGGCACTTCTGTTGCAGGATATCGAGTTCGGCACCGTGTTGGGCAACTGCCCACCACAGTAGATAAGGCTCGCCGCGGCGAGAGCCCTCGCAGCGTGACAATGTCAAACGGCAGACTGATCGAATCCGAATCCGAATCCGAATCCGAATCCGAATCCGAATCCGAATCCGGCTACTCATCTATGGGTGATTGAGTCCCTGGCAGCCCCATGTTGGGGTCGCGATCACCTTACACTATCTCTTCAGCGCATTAATTACTTGATTGGCGCAACACTCTCTAGATCCTTCCCTCCAGCGGAGGGTACTTTACAAGCCCCCCCCGCCTGATAATGTCCATCTATTAAATCATTATAATCTTCCAAAAAATAATAGAACAATAATAAATTCAAATATTCTTGAATTTTAAATACCGGCGGGCAGATGAACCACGCAATTCTGCAATATCTCACGGAGCGCCATTGCTCCTCCCAATAGCGCGATATGCTGGCTGCACTCGAAGAAGAACTAGCCGCATCTATGGATGCAGCCGACTTGCGCGCCCTTATGTGGCAGGTTGGCGAGCGCTTCGCCCAACGTTTCGACACAGGGACCTGCGCCACGCTCGCCGAACTGGAACGGGCCATTGCCCAGATCTGGCTGGATGTGGACTGGGGCTGGACCAGTATCGAGGATGCCAGCGGCGTCTTGGTGATCCGGCACTATTGTGCCCCGCTGAGGGCGGCGCTGGGAGTCGTCGCGGACGACTGGTCGCCGGCGCTCCTGGAAGGAGCGTATCAGCATTGGTTCCACAAGCTCGGCGCGTCCGAGACCCTGAGCCTAAGCCAGAGCGCGCCGATCGACGCTATGGGGTGCGTCGAATTCCGGTTTGGGCGCTGAGGCTTGTGTCCCTGCCTCCCGTTCCGTGAGTGAGATGTCATGAGCCAGTCCAACAATTTTTCCAAGCTTTTCCAGCGCTTTAGCGACAAGAACGAATCCTACAAAGAGATCGTGGGCGAAGATGCCGTTACAGAATCACGCGAGTGCTGGCCGCTATTATCAGCGTTGCGTGTCGACCGGAGCGATGCGGTGCAGCCGGCGCCGCAGAGTCCTGAAAGTAGCCTCGTGGTCAGGAAGTCCGGGGGGCGCGTACCGCTGTGGCGCAATGTCCAGTCTGTCATTTCGCCCGTCGGCCTGCTGCAGGCGAAGCCGCCTCCCAGCGCCGAGGGTCCCGCGCCCGGAGTCTTCGTGCCCGCGGCGTCGGCCACTCCATCGGTCTCGGCGATGGCGCCGCGTCTCCGCACGCCAGAAGGCATGCCCCCGGCTCGACATTTCGCAACCACAGCCGGTGTGTTCGGCGCACCGGCAAAGCCTGTTGTGGCGGCAGCTTCGGTACCAATTTCCGCGCCGGTGCCCAGCCCGATGGCTCCACCCATGTCCCGCTATACCGAGCCCGTCCGTCCCGCTGGCACCGAGTTATCCCAGGTGTTCACGCGACTCAAGAGTCAGGCAGAGTCGGCCACGAAAAACGAGCACGCTCCCGTGCGTCGTTCCTTCCTTGATCGGCTGAATCGCTCGTGAAAATTGTCGCCGCTATCGCAGCCAGGGGCTACGTGGGCAAGACCACCCTGTCGGCGAACCTGGCCGAATCCATGGCCATGGCAGGGGATCGCCTACTCGCCGTGGATCTCGACCCGCAGAATGCACTGCGGCTGCAACTCCCCATGCTGCCCGAGAACACCTCCGGCCATGCGCGCGCTGCACTGGCACGCCAGACTTGGCATCACGATATGTACCAAGGCCGCTCGCGTGTGCTGGTTATGCCGTTTGGTTGCCTCAATGACTCGGATCGAGCCGCATTCGAAGCTCACCTGTTGGCGGATCCGAGCTGGCTGCATCGCCAATTCGCTGTAGTTGGACTCGGGCCGGACGACGTGGTGGTGCTCGACACCCCTCCTTGGCCGTCGCCCTATATGCGGCAGGCGCAGTCGTGCGCTCAGTTGTACTTAGTGGTCTCATTGCCAGATGCCGCTTCCTACGCCACCCTGCCGCTGACGGACGACTTGATCCAAACCTATTGTGAGGACGTGGTGCAAGTGTTGCGTGCCCAACTGGGCGAGCGCAATCTCAGCCTGATCCATCAGGATCAGGCTGTCGCTCATGATCGCAGCGTGCTCGAGTACAACTCACAACGTGCAGCCACGCAGGACTTGCAGCGCAGCGCCGCATGGGTGCGCGAGACCCTGATCGCCTATAGAGAGGCCGCGTGAAGCTAGCCAAACCGGGGCGGCCGGCAGCCAGGGCGAGCGCAGGCCCCGCGCCAATGGGCGAATCCGGCGACAATCCCGCCGGCAAGCTGAACAGGCTGTCCTCGTTGTTGCAGCGTTTCGGCAACGCCTTTGTGGAGTTGCCACTATGGAACAGCGCCCCAGTACGGGCGATCGCGCTGGTGCTTGCGTTGGTCATGTTCGCGCTGGTGATCTCCGTGCCACTGGATTTCTGGCAACAGATCGGCTTCACCGCGGCCTGCTTCGGGCTAGCGCTGTGGCTGAACAGAATCAAGGGGCGCTTAGCCACGCTCATGGTGGTGTTGCTGTCGGTCGCGGCCTCCAGCCGTTATATGTACTGGCGCCTGACGGAAACGGTGGGGCTGGGCGGCTGGTTCGACTCCGCTTTTGGCATTGGCCTGGTGCTGGC
>NZ_JBWKVH010000069.1:0-25747 GCF_059421605.1 Cupriavidus sp. GW821-FHT02F09 | reverse complement strand
GTAGCAGCTGCGAATAGCATAGCCGGCTCCATTTGTGCGAGAGGTCCTCGCGGCACGTCTTGTCTGCTTAGTTGGGCTGCATGCGCAGCTCCAGCGCCTTCGCCTCCTGATTGCGGCGATGATCGTCTTGTTCGGCGATCACGCGCAACGTAGCCTGCTTGAGCAGAGAGCCGTTGGTTAGCACTGAAGCGAACGACCTCAATTCCTCGAGCGAAATTCGAACTGGCTGGTTATCTGGCTGCATGTCGATCTTGCTGGGGGCGAATGGAAACTATCGTCCGCAGCGCAAGGCCTTGCAAGCGGCACAGCTTCAAAAGGCGCGCATAAATCATAAATTCTGCGTAATCGAGATTTTCTGCGGGTCAGCGGTCAGTCTCGTATCGGACGGCGCTTTCGCACGACCACGACCGGTGCCTTAGGATCGCTTTCGGATCTCTTGCGCGCCAGACCGCCAAGGTCCTCTAACTGGACGGACGTGATCGCGTGCTTGTAGATTGCGTGCATGACGCCATTTGTGTTCAGCAGCACGACTAAGTTGTCGAACGACTTGATCGTGCCAAGCGACCTGGCACCGGATACCAGATAGACCTGCACACGCCTTCGCTCCTTACGCGCGGCATTGAGGAGCCAGTCCTGCGGAACGAAGGCGACAGGTTGCATTTGAGGCTGGGATGACTGACGAAAAAAAGTCGCCGTCCTAGGATCGGCGACTTAACGAGGGCGTCGACCGAGACGGGGAACCTGGCGACGAATCTAGCATAGGCGATCTGATGGGTCCTATATTCCCGTTTATTGGGGGATTAATACAACGCGCTTTCTGTATATTTCTACCGTAAAAGAGATTTCTTCTGTTCGCGTTGGACAAGGCAACCTTTGACGCGCCAAAGAAAAGGCCTGCCGAAGCGGGCCATTCAATCTTCGACGGCGCTCACAGCGGCGTGAAGCACGACTATGAGTACGAGCGAACTAAGCGGGTTTTCAGCGGCCAGGGGCGGAAAGCTAGTATCCAGATACAGACCAATGGGCCGACTAGGGGGAGCAACGCTAAGCAGGCATAGTACCCGCTAAAGCGAGCAGCCTTGAAGACCTTTCTAAACGGGAGGAACCAAGATGCTTCGAAAATAAATAATCCTAAAAGGTAAATGGTCACCGCCGTATTTCCTGCCTCACTTGTTGATATTGCAAAAAGCGGGTGTAGGCGCAGGGATTTGACCTACCCCCCCCGAACACGGCAACGTTGGGTCAGTTAGTTTGCCGCCCCGAAGTTTGCCGCGTTGCAGAAATTTCAATACCCCTATTAAGTGGCGGGCACCGATCGGAGGGGTAAGTGTACGCACAGAAGCACTTTTCCGCGTCTCACAAAGAAAAGGCCCGCCGAAGCGGGCCAGGAACCATGACGAAGGGCTTCACTGCATAGCAAGCAACCAACCGCCCAGTTGTGATAGCACGCTACGCAATCAAGGCGCCACGAAGGACGCTAAGCCCGCCGCGAAAGCCGTGCGGCACTCATAGCTTAGGCGGGATCCGAGACCGTCGCGACACAACATTGAGCTCCGATCATCTAGTGCGCGCACTGGCTGTCGCAGCAGCGCAGCCTTTAACATTGTCGTCATGAGGCAGGACACTGAAAGCCTGAATATCGCCTACGCTGAAAGTGCCGCGCTGCCACGCGGCATCCTCGGCGCCCTTGTTGGCGCATTGGCGGCAGCCGGGTGCCTCCCGCTGGCGCGTCGCCTGATATCTCCTAGCAGCACGACGGCCCGCTTCGGCGGGCCGTGTCCGTTTCTGCGGCGAATTGAAGAGGCCCGCCCCGGACCTTCCAAAATGCGGAACGGTTGCTCACTGCGTCGTGAAGCTCCAGGTCTTATTGATCGGCTGGCCGTCGTTCGTGCCAACCCGCTTTGCCGTATATATCGTCTTCGTTGCCAAAGGGACATCTGGAATCAGCGCGGCGACGTTGCTCGGCATGAGCCTGTTTGGGTCCGATGCGCTCGTGAGCAGCGTTGCCTTGAGCGGTCCCCCGCCGCTTGGCGCGATTGTGAACTCGAACAGGGACAGATATTGATGGACGAGGACGACCGCAACAATCACTCGGGTTCGGCGGCCAAATTCTCACCGACGCCAATGCTGCCATATGAGTACGAGTTGGCTCAGTCGAGCAGGAGGGTGCCTGTGTAACCGGGATATGGCGGATTCTCAGTATGCCCATAGGCATCCGAACGGCCGACGTCCAGATTGGCAGCAATAAACTCGGCGTGGGCCTGCGCTGCCTTGTCCAACGCAACACGCTGGATACGCCCGCCGAAGCCGCGTTGCACGCGCAGAGAGTTTAGGTAGTCATACGCGGCCCGCCTGTCGGAGTCGGCGTAGGTTGCCTCAGGCGCCGAAGCGAGTATGGTTGCATCGGAAATTGTAGAACCGATGGATGCGGACGAGGTTCCGTCCGGGGAAGCTGGGCCCCAGCAACTAGCCCGCGGGATACACCGCTGCTGCTACCGCATCCCGACAGCGCAGCAAGCATGGACAGATGTACGATCGACTTTCTCATGACAAAGATTCTGCGCAAAGCGCATATCAAGTTCGTTATTTAAATAATTGGCGCATCGCGATCCATGGCCGGAATGAAAAATGTCCGCTGTCAAGAACATTCGATTCGTGCCAGACGGACGCAAATCCATATCTGGGAGCCTGGGGATTGTGCATCTCCGGCGTCCTGAAGCACGAATCAGCGCATAGATGCTGCGTGCGGCAGGTGACGGGGGACGGTTACCCACCGTGGCTTTACAGCCCTGCAGCAGATTTGCCCCGTGCCGATCAGTTCACCTCCGTCGACGGGACGCGACATTCAATTTTGGATCACGCCTGGGGCATTGGATGTCGGTAATGGCTGTACGCCCCCTTCATGCGGCTTGGCATTGGGGATGTCATAGGTTCTTCCAGGTACGTCGAAGGTGATTTCGACCCGTTCACCCGGTCCGATGCCCAGCGCTTGTGCGACTCTCGCGAGGTGACGGATCTGGTTGTTGGCCTTGACACTGATATCAGGTGATGCCCGATCTTTGTGCTCGAATACGCCGAGCGCCTTTCCGGACAGGTAGTCGGGCAGATACACGAACCGGAGATTGATGGCGACGATGGAGGCCGACTAGGTCACCATGATGCGAAGCGGTGCGGAAAGATCGACATCTTGTCTGGCGAACTCTGCCACAGGCAGGCTTGCCAGTTGCTCCGCCATCCTGCGCTTGCGAGCCTTGATGAGGCGCTTCAGCCGGCTGCGCTCGACCTCGAATGGCATGGATTGCGCGGTCCAGCTTGCAAAGCGCAGAGGACGTGGCAGTCACTTGGCTTACCGCCATGTTGCTGACTCCCAGACTCCCCATCAGGTGCGCAGCCAATTCAGCTCGGGTAGCCACGTCCTCGAGCATCTCCAGGACCTCAATGGCACCGAGTTCGGTCATCGACAGAACCGCCTTGGCATCGATCCTTGTCTTGGCCGTGTACTTGTTGTCGCTGTTGGCTTTGAGCCAATTCCAGCCCGAGAATAGTTTGGCGAGTACGTGCAACGGCGGCACGGCCAACGCTCGGCCACCTTCTTGATAGCACCACCTGTCGTCGGTCATGAGTGCGGAGGCTACGGTGTCGATATCGACGCTGCCGGGCGCCACGCTCATGAGCTCGCGCATGCGGCTGGCGGCTGCGCTCCTCTCACGGTCCGCTAGGGTGAACTATCCCGATTCCGGGTCCAGCGTCCGAAACCCCGGCGCCTTCGAAAACACCGCTTGAAGGGTCTCCAAATCCAACGCTACGCCTTGTTCCAATGCGAGAAGACCTGCGATTCGGAGGAAGTTCGTGCACCCCACAAACGTACAGTCGCGCCGGACGTGAGCCAATGCATCGGTCACCCATGTGGCCGGCGCAGAGGCCGCTTCCACAATGGAGGCCGGTTTGTAACCGTCGAGGTTTCGAGCCAATGGCGATGCCTGCCGTACTGGACTCGGCAGACTCATGATCTCGGCGAACTGGATTGCTGCCTGAAGACCGCGTCCACCGCGGGGAAACGCAGGTCATCGGGCTCCAGCGCTTCGATCCACGGCGATGCAAGGCATGCTTGGATGCGTTCGACAAACGCCACGGTGTGGGAACCCAGTAGAGCGCCTCCAGCATTGCCAGCACGCCTAGTGCCTCCGCCACGGGCATGCGCAGTGCATCCTTGACCGCACGCAACGTCAACTGCGGGAACGCATTGATCGCTATCTCGTTTCTGATCAGGGGCAACAGTCGCAAGCGCTCGTCGTCAGTGACAGCGTGCCGCCAGTTCTTCGCTTGTGGGTCAGCAGCGGATGCCGCGACGGCACGGCGACCATCAGAGGTTCGCTCCAGACCGGTACGGCGACGATGCCGTCGCCGGCGTCATCAGACTAGGCGAATCCCACGTCGTACAGGTCATCATGCAGGCCCTTGAGCCGCTCCGACAGTGGAATCTCGAACAGACGTATCTCGACCTCAGGCTCTTCCTGACGGCACAGCGCCAGCAGGGTTGGTAGGAGTGACGGTGTGATGCCATCAGACAGGGCAGGCCATGGAAACCATTGGCCGCCTTGACGCTGTCGCGTGCCTGCTGCGAGGCGGCGAACACGCGCGGCACGTGTTCCATGAATAGCTTACCGGCACGGCTCAGCCGAGTGCTGCGGATGAAAAGCTGCGCGCCCTGGTCTTCTTCCAGTTCCTTGATAGCCCGCGACAGCGTGGATTGCTCGATGTGCAGCGCTTGGCCGCACGGGCGAAGTGGAGTTCTTCGGCCACAGCCAGGAAGCAGCGCAGGTGTGTTAGCTCCATAGTCAGGCCTCATTGCCTATCGGAGCCTGCCCTGGGTCACAGGGAGCTCAGGCGGCTACTGCACACGCAGAAACCTGCCACACACGAGTAGCCAACGCAGGCAATCACTCCCGCCGTTGCGGTGTCCGAGGCGTCGCCTATCTTGCCTTCAGGAAGTTCGACGACAGCAGTTTCTCGCCACCATGCTCCTTGAGCGCGGCCTCCAGTGCCTTTTCGTAGTCGGGCTGTGCCTCTGCGAGACAGGCACGACCCTTTGAGGTAAGAACCGTGTACACCCCACGCTTGTCGTCCGGGCACAGGTCGCGGACGGTGAAGCCGGAGCGCTCCAGGCGCTCGACCAACCGCGAAACCGAGCTTTGATTCAAGAGCAGATGCGAGGCCAGCTCCTGCATGCGTAACTCGGAACTTTGAGACCGCGCCAGTATTTCCAGCGCGCGATATTCCGAAAGCCCAAGCCCATGCTGCGCTTGCAGCACCTTGCCCAGGTCGGCCTCGACATTGGCGACGACTTGAATCAGTTTGAGCCATGCATCGCTTTTCTTTGGCATCACCGTCGTGTGCTCCTCTTGAATGATGGATAGTTCATTTTCTCATATGTATGCCCATGCAAATAAATCAAGAGGAGCGACCTTATGGCGTCGCCGCTCCTGAGCGGAATGTCAGAAAGGGCTGCATGCTGTCCGGCACAGGTAGCTTGCTCGCAGCAGGTGACCGCCACCCCAAGGGATCGCTGGCGAACACCGTATAGGTTCCGCGATAGTCGAACCCATGCTGCGCAGCCTCATCCCGGTCCACAGCAAAGAGCACTTGCGATATGCCCGCGTAGAGCGCGCTGAGGTAGCACATGGCGCAGGGTTCTCCCGATGCCAGCAGCGTCATCCCATGCAGGTGCGGCTTGCCAGTGGCCCGGCATGCATCACGAATGGCCTCGACCTCCGCGTGCGCGGTCGGGTCATGGTGCTCCCGGACGCGATTGACTCCGCGCCCGAGAACGGTACCGCTGGCATCGACCACAAACGCGGTGAAAGGTATGCCGCCGCCATGGACATGCTCCACTGAACAGGCCACGACTTCCTTCATGCGCTGCGTGAGGCGCTCAGCAAAGTCGGTTCCCATCATGCGGGCACCCGCCTCTTGTCGGCCTGGAGCTTGGCACTGTCGGCGAGTTTCAACCAGACGACACCGCCGATGATGACCGCCAGCCAGAAGGCTTGGCTCGGCGTGACCGGCTGGTCGAGCAGAACACTGCCGAAGACCGCCGCGCCCACCGATCCGATGCCCGCCCATGCCGCGTAGCCGATGCCCACGTCGATGGTTTTCAGGGCGACGCTGAGGGCATACAGCGTCAGCAGGAAGAACACTGCGGCGGCAATCGACCAGTTCAACACCGTGAACGCCTTGCTGCCCGCCACGCTGAGCGCGTAGCCAATCTCGAAGGCACCGGCCAGCAGCAGCATGGTCCAAGCGCGTCCGTTCTTCTGGCTCGTTTCATTTGTGGTTGTCACTTCGGGTTCCTTTTCAGAATGGGGATGGGAGTGGGATGAGGTCATGGTTTGTTGCTGCGTCACGCCGCGCCGCTGAGCCGCAGGCCAACGACACCGCCAATGACCAGGGCGATTCCAAGAGATTTGCTCCAGGTCAGCCGCTGCCCGAAGAACAGCGCGCCCAGAACGACGACGCCGACGCCTGCGATGGAGGTCCAGATCGCGTAGCCCACGCCGACATCGAAGGTCAGCAGTGCAAGGCTGAGGAAGAAAGTGGCGATCGCCCCGCTGACCAGCGTGGCGACCGTCCACCAGAGGCGAGTGAATCCTTGGGCATTCCCTGCGGAGATGGCGACCGCGATTTCAAAGAGCACGGCAGCGCCCAGATAAAGCCAATTCATGATGAAGGTTCCTTTCGGTGATGTGCCCCGAGGGGCGGTTGGGTGGAGATTTGAAATACGGTGCTCAGGCGCCGGGATTCGAGGGCGGCAGTCCGCCATCCTCCTCGCCGGCGAGTTGGTCGATGGCCCGCTTCAGTTCGTCCAAAGGCGGCGTGCCCCGGAACACACGCTGCCCGACGACGATGGTGGGCACGGAGGTGATGCGCATGTCCTCGCGGGCATGGCGCTGCGCCTCGCGGTGGCGCTGGGCATAGGCTCCACTGTCGAGCGCCTGCCGGGCCTTGTCAGGATCGAGCCCGGCTTCGGCCGCGATCTCGATCAGGCATTCGCAATCGCCAATATCTCGCCCCTCCTGGAAGAAGGCCCGCAAGACGCGCATGGAATAAGCGTGATCCAGCCCTTGGTTCTGGGCCATCGCCAGAAGTTCGAACGCCTTGGCGGTGCGAGGCTGGGGCGAGATCGACGGCAGCCGGATCGGCACGCCGAGACGCTGAGCCAAGGGATAGACGGACTTCTGCCAGACCGCGGGCAGGTACGGGTCTTCCGGCCTCAGCGTCGGCTCGGGCGCCGGACGCAGCTCGAAGGGACGCCAGTTGATGGAGATGTCCCTGTCTCCGATTGCCTCGGACAGCCCCTTTTCTGCAAGCAGGCAGTAGGGGCACACGTAGTCGGAGTAGATGGTGATGGATTCCATATGGCCTTCAATATAATTGCATGTGCATGCATATTAATGAAGGCAAGTTCGTGTGTCAATGTATTTGCATGCACATGCATGTTTAATGTGAAATCGTGCGGCAGCGCGGCTGCGGCCGTCACTGTGTTGCCGACTATGTGAGTTCAAACCGAAGGGTGCGCTGCCGCCAGATCTCCCGGACCGCCGGGTACCGTGGCAGCGATCTTCGGCCCAAGCCGCTGCTCAATCACTGGCTTCCATGGCAGCAGGCTGAAGCCCAGCCTGTGTTCATCTCATCTGGCCAGCGACACGAAGCCGGGTAAGCGCTTGAGGGCACAGTTCTGCACGTGGAGCAGTTCTTGCGCCACATATGGCGGGACTCCTACAAAGTGCATCGCATCTTCTGAGGTGGCGGTTTCGAACTCCAGAACCACTCCCGTGCCTTCCAATAGCCTATGCGCAGCGCGCACATAGCCTGCGGCAAAGCCTTGGCAGACAGCCCCCAACCCCGGCGTAGCACGGCTGCCAGCGCTCCGCCAGAAGCAACTGCCCTGCAGGTGAGGATCACGATCGTCTTCATCAGATCTCCAGCATGGCGACGGGGACAGGAGCGCAGCGTTCCTCGGACGCAGCGGGTCGAGAGGCATCGGCGATGTGAGCCGTCAGACCCGTTCGAGTCGGTGCGATGTGGTCGGCCAGCACGTGGCGGTCTGGGTAGTCGCCGCCGTTCTGTGGACGGAAAGCCATCGGCGCATCGTCGAATAGACGCTCCACTCGACCGCGCCAGGCGGTGGCGACTTCGGCCATGCGCCCGTCGTCGATTCGCACACTGCCGTACACCGCGAAGGTGGGCAGCACCTGCATGCCGGGGAAGAACAGCGTACCGTGCGTGATGGGAAAGAGCAGTTGCTCCAGCGGTCCGTTGATGCCACGGGGCGAATAGTCTTCCTCTGGCCCGCCGACAGAGACCGCCAGCAGCGCCCGCTTTCCCGAAAAGCCGCCTTCACCGTAGCGATATGCGTTGCCGGCCCCCTGGTAGCCATAGGCCAAACCAAAGGCCCACACCCGGTCTACCCACCCTTTCATAATCGCGGGCATGCTGAACCACCATAGCGGGAACAGCAAGATCACCGCATCCGCCGCCAGGATCTTTCGTTGCTCTTCTTCGACGTCTGGCGTCTGGCAGCCGTTGGAAAAGGCGTGTCTCGACTCCTCAATGAAAGACAGGCGGTCCTGATGGGCGCGCTGGGGAAAATCCTGGCCGTCGAAAACGGCCTTCCATCCCATGCCGTACAGATCGGACTGCATGATCTCATGGCCTTGGGCTTTCAGTACCTCGATGGCGATATCGACAAGATGACGCGTCACGGAAGTCCGCTCGGGGTGGGCATGGACGATTAGCACTTTCTTTTTGCTGGTTGATGACATGAGCTGGGCTTTCATAGAGGATCGAAATTGAGATAGCAGGCAGTTTGGGTGGTCCTAAGGTATTTGTGAAATAAAAACAAATTTCACCTATCATCAATTGAATGGATACCAAGAAGCTGGATCTCAATCTTCTGGTCACACTGGAAACCCTCCTGGTGGAGCAGAACGTAACGCGCGCGGCAGAGCGCCTACACCTCAGTCAACCGGCGGTCAGTACCCAGCTGAGCCGTCTGCGCACGCTATTCGATGACCCTTTGCTGATACCGACGCAGCGTGGAATGACACCCACTGCCAAGGCGCTCGAACTGCTTGATCCGCTTCGCCTCGCACTGGATCAGGTACGCGCCACATTGGCTGAGCATCGCCACTTCGACCCCGAAAAGGCCATCCTCACCGTGGCCATCGCCTGCACCGACTATCTCCAGGCGGCAGTGGTGCAACCCTTGGCGGTTGCGCTGCGAACGCGGGTGCCCGGTGTGCGGATTGCCTTGCGCCATCTCGACCCATCCCAGTTGGAGACGCAGATGGGCAATGGCGAAGTGGACCTGGCGCTGATGACGCCCGAGCATGGCCCAGTCAGCCTGCGCAGCCGGCATCTGTTCGATGAGCGCTACGTACTGATCGGCAGGCGGCGGCACTCCGAACTGCGCCGCGGGCTTTCCGTCGAGCAGTTCGCGCGGCTCGAGCATGTCATCGTTTCACTGCGCGGTGGTGACTTTACGACCCCCGTGGATGACGGGTTGGCGGCATTGGGCTACCGTCGCAACGTGGCGCTTTCTGCCGCGTCGTTTCTGGTCGTGCCTGAGATCGTCGCCCACTCGAACTTTGTCGCCCTGGTGCCGGAGCGGCTGGTACGCAATCGCCGCGAGGCGCTCAAGGTGGTCGAATGTCCTTTTCCCGTGCCGGGCTTCGCCGTGAGCATGTTGTGGCACGAGCGCAACCACGGCCACAGCGGTCAGCGGTGGGTACGCGAGGTCATCATGGAATTGGCGGGCACACTGTAGCCCAGACAGGCGCATCGCTAACCCATAGATGGCCCCCGCTGCAGACCGATCTCCCAAGACACCCCACCGCCACGCACCGTTGCAACAAGCTGCTGCCCTAATCGTTGTTCGATCACCGGCTTCCATGGCACCAGGCTGAACCACATGCGGTCATCGAGCATGGCGTAACGCCCGCTGGCAAGCAGCATGCTGCGCCAGTAGGTACCGGCCACACGCTGCCCGTCGGCCACCGGACGGTGCTCCATGCCGGTTTCAGCGGCAATGTCCTGCGCAGCCTTCGCTAACTCGCGCCCAAGCAGCGTTGCCAGCAGGTTGCGCACCAGGATCACGTCTTGGCCACGCCGCTCGGCCAGTCCATTCTCGGCCATGAAGTCGGCGCGCTGTTGCAGCGCGTCCTTGACCTCACCGCCAAGACCCAGATCGCCCAGCCCCTGACGGCCGCCGATCAATTGCTGGTCCAGCCAGGTCGCGCTGATCACGCGGGCTTGCCGCTCGATGGGCAGGTGCGGATTCAGCTCCACGGCCACGCCGCCCCGGCGCTGCGCGTCGTATTAGCGGCCCCGTTCGGGCAAGTCGCCGGGGACGCGCCAGACGCCTTCGGCCACGCGCTCCACGATGCCATCGCGCGAGATGATGAGGTTCTTGCCGGTGTGGTCCTTGCCGCGCAGGACGACGTGCGTGTGCGGGTTGTCGGTGTTCCAGTGATCCACCGCCACCCAGTCCAGCCGCGTGCCCAGGTCGGCTTCCATGCGCGTCATCAGGTGCCGGGCGTAGGTGCGCAGGTCGTCGAGCTGTTCGGAGTCCTCCGGCGAGACGATGAAGCGGAACTGGTGCCGATCCTCGCGCCCGCACTCTTCGAAGGCGGCGGTATCCGCGGAATCAGTCGTCGGGCCGTAGGCGTGGCCCGGCCCACCCTGGCGATCGACACCTTCACGCTCGATGTAGCACAGGTGCGCGGCGGTCGAGCGTGGCCCAGCCTTGGCCAGATTGACCAGGCGCGCCGTGATCGTGGCGCGCGGGGCGTTCGGCCCCGATCCACGGCCTGCGAAGCGCGCCGCGACGTGGCCGTGCCCCAGCCGGGAGCCGGGCCGCTGGCCGGCTTTGCCGACTGCCTTCCCAAACCTGGCACCGGCCTTGTTGGTCTGGCGCAGCACCTGGTTGACGAAGGCGTCGCCGCGCTGCTTTGGTGCCCCCGGGGCGGACGCGGAAACGGTCGTCGTCGCTGCGGCTCATTGGAGTACTTTCGCGCAGCAGCGCTTCGGTATTCGCTTTGGGAGCAGCCCGGCGGCGGCGACTCCATCCAAGGCCGTCGTAGTCTGGCGGACGAAGCATGCGGCTTCGCCAATGCCGGCGCGGCACACAGCCGCTCCCTGGCGGGTGCCGCGCCACCCCCACGTGCAGACAGGATTTTCAAGCGGTCGGGTGCCGCGACCTTTTATATTGCCTTACACCTTTGCCCTTCGCGCGCGCCTACCATCACCTGCGAGAGCAGATTGATGCTTGCCCGCGGCTTGAGGCGGTCAGCTTGCGCGGTGTTTTCGATGGTGCGCTGCCGACAGACAGTCCTGATACAACTGCACCGTTTCGCGCCCCAGAGATGCGAGCGAAAAATTCGCCTCCACCCAAAGACGTCCGCGGCTCCCCATCCGCGCCGCGCGCCTCGGGTCCGCCGCCAGTTGGCACATTGCCGCGGCCAGGGCTCTAGCGTCGCGCGGCGGCATCAGTACGCCGTGGTCGCCGTCGATGAAGGTTTCGGGAATGCCGTCCAGCGAGGTGGCAACTACCGGCTTGCCGCAACTTAACCGCTTCGAGAATAATCAAGGCCAACAGCTTCGCTGCCGGATGCACCAGCACGTCGATCGCCTGCATCAGTGACACCGCATCGTGCTCGAAGGGGCGAAAGTGGAATTTCCAGACTGGCCCGAGGGAATCCACGCTCGAGGCGTAGTTGCTAGATGCGCCGATGCGCCAAAGAAAAAAGCGCGCCGAAGCGCGCCCAGGACCAACCTGACGAAGGACTTCACTGCGTCGCAAGTAACCAACCGCCCAGCTGTACACCACGTAATCGAGGCGCCACGAAGGACGCTAGGCCCGCCACGAAAGCCGTACGGTATCCATACCGTAGGCGAGATCCGAGACCGTCACGATACAACATCGAGATCCAATCATCTATTTCGCGTACCGGCTGTCGCAACAGCGCAACCTTTTATATCGTCGTCAAATGGCCAGCACCGCGATGACGTCGATGTCTTGGTTGCCGGGCAACGCCTTTCCATATCGCAACGTCTTGCTGCACAGCAGCTCGCTCGCGCGCTGCTGGCAACGCTCCGGCTGGATCCGGGGATGCTCGCGCGGTGCGGGTTGCTGCCGAAAGCTAGGCGGGACGGTTTCCAGATCTCCAGAAGGAAGGCGACGGCTGCGCGGCCTAGTCGAACGCCCGGTTAGTGACCTCAAGCCGCAATCGGTGAGCCGTGTCGCCAACGTGCCGCGCCACGCATCAGCTTGAAGTGATCGAAATTGAGGACGGCGACGGCGCTGCCAGGGAGCATCTTGGCCGGCAGGCGAGAGAGGAACCACCGCCGATTGCCGACACCGGTCAGGCTGTCGGTGTGTGCCGCGAGCAGGAGTGCAGCCTCGGTGCGTTCATTGACCAGGGTGATCACGAGGAGTGATCTGCAGGAAGAGGGCGGTGGCCAGGTCGAACGAGGTGGCGGTGTCACCGATGCTGAAGATGAGGCGAGCCGCTTCGATCGCGGCATGATTGCCAGGCAGAGAATCAGGGGCAGCCGCGAGGGAAACGGATCACTGAGCCGATCTCGCCAGAGCTCGACGGCCGCGGCAGCGAGGAAGTAGACGGCATTGAGATGGTGTGCGCTGGCTAGTAGGGCGTCGACGAGTGGAAACTGAGTGACAAGCCCGACAATAAACCAGCCCATGGGGACGGAGAGCATCAGCCAGCGATGGATTCTGCGCCGCCCACTCACGCAGCGCATGCCGCCCCAGACCAGCACGTAGCCCGCGGTGCCGAGCAGAAGACCAAGATGTGTCCACAGCCATGGAGGCAGGGCGGTCTGCTCCCCCAGAGAGGAGAGGGTGGCGCCAACGGCCAATGCGCTGAATGCAATTGCCAGCATCGTCAACCCGCCAGGCTTGGTGGATTTCCGGCGAGTGTTCAGGATGCCAAGGGCGCCCGCCAAAGTCGAGGTATCGTGAAGCAGAAGGGGCGCGGCAATATCAATTTTGAGGCGCATAGGTCCGACGACCTGAGCGTACGCCGCCGAAAGCCGCAATTGGGAAGAGGTGATTTTTCAAGCACTCGCACGCGCCGGGCGGATCAGCGAACACAACGATGCCCTACCCCGCACAGGAGGGGGCGTGGTAGAAATAATGCGTTAAATCGATATTTAATGCGTTTTGAATATATTAAATCAATCGATCGAGGCCAACCCTAGTTACTCAGCCGGCAAGGGTAAATGTTAGCCAGAGGCAAGGGTTCTTCAGGGCGACTGGGTGTCTGAAGGAAGGCGCGGTGTCCGCATTGATCCGGCCACGGCCGGCTCGGATGAGCTTGCCGGCTTTGGATGGCCTCCAACGCTCGGCCAGGAGCCCCCACATTCGCACTTGCAATGCAACTGCGTTGCGTTTACTATGCAGATGCAATTTAGTTGCATAAACATAAAGGCGAGGGTGCCGTGAAGACGGAGTTCGAGGTTGGTGCCGATACGAAGCTTGCAGCGATGGGGATTCGTTGTACGGCCGCGTCGCGGCAGTTATTTGTTCTGTTCGAGCAGGCAGGCCAGGAGTTACTGACGCACCCGCAAATCTACAGCCGTTTCGCGAGCAACTGTTCGACCTCAGCAGGGTGACCCTGTATCGCCTTCTGGACAGGTTCGCCGCTGCTGGGCTGCTTGAGCGGGTCGTCGACCAAGAGAGAGTTGCCCGCTACGGCTGGGTCGCTTGTCCAGGAAGTTCTGCATCGACGCTGGACCTGTTACCTCGTTTTGAGTGCCGGAGGTGCCATAGGCAGTTCCGGCTGATGGAGCTGCCGGAGCTTTGCGACGCGATTCAAGTTGCCCTTGATGCCTGGGCGGCCCAGGGGAACCGGGGTTTACAGGCCGAGGTAGCGGTGCGGGGCGTGTGCGAGCGATGCCTTTCGCATTGACGGTCTCGCCAGCGTTGCCCTGCCTGGATGAAGGGCAACTGCGACATCGGCAAGGCAGCATCCGCTCCCCCCGAGGCTTGACGGTCGCCGTCTTCGCAGTGCAGGGCTGGGCGGGCAGCGCGAGCCGAGCACTATCCACCGAGCACTCCTGGTATTTCCTGGTTCCGTTCCACTGTGAATGGTTGCCTATATAAATATGAACTGAAGAGCCTTAGCCCGTGAATCTACAGTCCCGTCTGCCTGTTACCGTGTTGTCCGGCTTCCTTGGTGCCGGCAAGACAACGCTACTGAACCACATCTTGAACAATCGCGAAGGACGCCGTGTGGCGGTCATCGTCAACGACATGTCGGAAGTCAACATCGACGCGACACTTGTGCGTGACGGCGGTGCGGAACTGTCGCGCACCGACGAGAAGTTGGTGGAAATGAGCAATGGATGCATCTGTTGCACGCTGCGCGAGGACCTGCTGCTTGAAGTAAACCGCTTGGCGAAAGAAGGGAAGTTCGATCAATTGGTCATTGAATCGACGGGGATTTCCGAGCCGCTACCGGTTGCGGAAACCTTCACCTTCACGGGCGAGGACGGGCGAAGCTTGTCCGATATCGCCCGCTTGGACACGATGGTCACGGTGGTCGACGCCTGCAATTTCCTGAAGGACTACAGCTCCCATGACAGCCTGCGTTCGCGCGGCGAGTCCCTGGGCGAGGAAGACCACCGCACCGTCGTCGACCTGCTGGTCGAGCAGATCGAGTTTTGCGACGTGATTGTCCTCAACAAGGTCGATCTCATCAGCGAAGCTGAACGCGAGCAGCTGGTGGGCATTCTTCGTGGTCTCAATCCGCGCGCCCGGATCCAGATCGCCGAGTTTGGCAAGGTCCCGCTGGAAACGGTACTCGGCACGGGCCTGTTCGACTTCGAGGAGGCCGCTCGCGCGCCGGGCTGGCTCAAGGAGCTGCGTGGCGAGCACACGCCGGAGACCGAGACCTATGGCATCACGAGCTTCGTGTATCGTGCGCGACGGCCGTTTCATCCCCAGCGCTTCTTCGATCTGATCGAAAGCGAGTGGTCCGGGGTGATGCGCTCCAAGGGTTTCTTCTGGTTGGCGAGCCGGCCGACCTATGCAGGTTCCTGGTCGCAAGCCGGCGCCGTGTGCCGACACGACCGCGCCGGCCACTGGTGGGCTGCCGTGCCGCGGGCGCACTGGCCCGAGGATGTCGAGGCCCTCAAGATGATCGATGTGAACTGGGTAGGGGGGGTAGGGGACGCGCGGCAGGAACTCGTGCTGATCGGCATGGGCATGGACGAGGCAGCGCTGCGCCAACGCTTCGACGCCGTTTTGCTGACCGATGCCGAGATGGCGCAGGGGCCGAAGGCCTGGGCTGACTACCCCGATCCCTTCCCGTCATGGGAGTCCGCCGAATGAACGTCAGGCTCCCCGACGTGGCGCTGAACGACCGCCCAACGACAGCTTTGCCGCTGGACTGGGTTGGAATGCAGGGTATCAATTTTCCGGTGTGCCTGGCCGAAGTCGGTGAGGTGAGTGCCCCGGTGCACGCGCGCTGCGACGTGCAGGTCGATCTGCCGGAGCGCACTGTCAAGGGTATCCACATGTCGCGCCTGTACCGCGCGCTCGACGGCTTTGCCAAGGCGTCGGTCCTGAAGCCGCAGGCTCTGGTTGCCTTGCTGCGCGACATGGTGGCGAGCCACGCGGACTGCGGTTCGACGCGGGCGCGTCTCTCCATCGCCTTCGCATGGCTGTGCCGGAGGCCGGCGCTCGTGAGCCCCGATTTGGGTGGCTGGAAGTCCTATCCGGTCCGCCTCGATGCCCTATGGCAGGATGGGCGGCTGAAGCTCGAACTCGAAGTGGAGATCGCGTACTCCTCCACTTGCCCGTGCTCGGCGGCCTTGTCGCGTCAGCACGTGCACGACGCCTTCCTCGCGCATGTCGATGGGGGAGCCAACATTTCGGTGGCAGAGGCGGCGGACTGGCTGCGGCACAACGCCACGCTGGCGACGCCCCACAGCCAGCGCAGCACGGCCGTCATTCGCGTGCGCGTGCCCGAGACCCAAGAGGATCTGGGCCTGCAGCGCCTGATCGACATCGCCGAGGCGGCTCTGAGGACGCCAGTACAGACTGCCGTGCGCCGCGAGGACGAGCAGGCCTTCGCTCGTCTGAACGGACAGAACCTAATGTATGTGGAGGACGCGGCACGCCGCCTGCATGCCGCGCTGTGCGCCGGCTACGGCGAGGCCGCCGTCGGTGTGCGTCATTTCGAGAGCCTGCATGCACACGATGCCGCCGCGCAGGTTTCAAATCTCAACAACATGGACCGGGCCTTCGAAGGACCGCCAAGTTGGCCATCCAGCCTGGCATATGAGAACCAAGGAAACCCATGAATCCTTAGCCCCTCATCCCCACCCATGACGTTGTCGCAACCAGCGATTGGTATCAGGACGTGCTTGGCCTTGAAAGTGGTCATGGCAGCAAGGGCTACGAGCAGCTCATGGGGGATGGCACACGGTGATGCAGCTTCACCACTGCGATGCTCACAACCATCCTCACATGGGCGATTCGATGCAACGGCCTCGCGGCAATGGTGTCCTATTGTGGTTCCAGACAGACCAGTTCGATGACATCGTCAGCCGGATCATGCGGCAAAAGGCGGAAGTCTTGGAAGGGCCCAAGGACAACGCCGATGCAAAACATCGGGAAGTCTGGCTGCGCGATTCCAATGGTTATGTCGTCGTGGTCGCCAGGGCATAGGGCGATCTGGCGCCATCGTCCAACACGTGACGCCCGACCGTATCGCCGTGACCCTTCGAGAGAACGACATGAACTTGATTCCCGTGACCTTGCTGACCGGCTTCCTGGGCAGCGGCAAAACCACCCTGCTCAACCACCTGGTGCGCCAGCCGGAAATTGCCGACACCCTGGTCATCATCAACGAGTTCGGCGAAATCGGCCTGGACCACCTGTTGGTCACCCACAGCAAGGAAGATGTAGTGGTGGAGATGAACAGCGGCTGCCTGTGCTGCACTATCCGTGGGGACCTTGTGAAGACGCTGCGGGACATCCCCTGGCGCTTCGCCCGCAACGGTCGGCGGCAGTTCCAGCGGGTCGTGATCGAAACCACGGGTCTGGCCGATCCGGCGCCGATCATCCACACGCTGATGACGAACGAGTTCATCGTGGGCCGGTATCGCCTTGACGGCATCGTGGCCACGGTCGACCTGGCGACCGGCAATCGGACGCTCGATGCCCACCCGGAGGCCGTCAAGCAGGTCGCCATGGCCGACCGCTTGCTGCTCACCAAACAGGAACTCGCGACGCCGGACGAGATCACCCGGCTGCGCGCGCGCCTGAAGCCTATCAATCCAGCCGCCACGCAGATTTGGGTACGCGACGGTTTCGTCGCGCCGCAGGGCGTCCTGAACCTCGGCCTGTTCAATCCGGTAGACAGGTCCCTCGACGTGCGCCGCTGGCTCAAGGAGGAGGTCTACGAGCATCGTGAGGAAACTCACGGCGCCGAGCACGACCACCAGGAGCATCAACATGACATGGAGGAGCACCACTATGCGCATGCGCTAGATGATCAACACGCCCACGCCCATGATGTGAACCGTCACGACGACCATATTCGCTCGTTCTGTTTCACGGTGGAGACTCCCATAAAACCGGACCTGTTCGGGGTCTGGCTTGAGTTGATGACGTCGCTGTTGGGCGAGCAAATGCTGCGGATCAAAGGCTTGGTCAATATCGAAGGAGAGGCGGGGCCGCTGGTTGTGCATGGTGTGCAGCACATCTTTCACCCTCCGGTGCTGCTTCCCGAGTGGCCGAGCGACGATCGGCGCTCGAAATTCGTCTTCATCGCGCGCGACGTCGACCGCACGATAGTCGAAGCCGTTTTCGAGAAGCTTGTCGCTGCCATCCAGGTCGAGGAGGCGCCACCATGGTGATCGAAAGGGCACCTGAATCACTGCCGGCCATCCACCTCTTCAACACGCTCCACCGCGAGAAGGAGCCACTGGTGACTGCTTCGCCCGATCGCGTGACGATGTATGTCTGCGGGCCAACCGTCTACAACTACGCCCACATCGGCAATGCGCGGCCGGCTGTCGTTTTCGACGTGCTGGCGCGCCTGCTGCGACGCCGCTACCCCGAGGTAGTCTACGCGCGCAACTTCACCGACGTGGATGACAAGATCAACGCGGCGGCGGCCGAGGCCAACGTGCCGATCAGCGCAATCACCGCACGCTTCGTCGACGCCTACCATGCGGATATGGACGCGCTCGGTGTCGCTCCGCCCGACCTGGAGCCGCGCGTCACCGACCACATCCCCGCTATCGTGCAACTGATCGAGACCCTGATCGCGCGCGGCCACGCCTACGTCGCGCAAGGCCACGTCCTGTTCCACGTGCCGTCCTATCCGGGCTACGGTCATCTGTCGGGGCGCCGGGTGGAGGACATGATCGCCGGTGCTCGGGTGGAGGTCGCGCCCTACAAGCGTGACCCGATGGACTTCGTCTTGTGGAAGCCTTCCACACCCGTCCAACCGGGCTGGGACTGCCCCTGGGGCCGCGGCCGACCGGGCTGGCACATCGAGTGTTCGGCCATGATCGGGCGTCACCTGGGTCCGACCATCGACATCCACGGTGGCGGTCAGGACCTGATCTTTCCGCACCACGAGAACGAGATCGCCCAAGGCACCTGCGCCCACGGCGCGCTGTACTGCCGCACCTGGGTGCACAATAGCTTCGTCACCGTGGATGGGCAGAAGATGTCCAAGTCCCTCGGCAACGTCCTGCTGGTGCGCGACCTGCTGGAGCAGGCACCGGGAGAGGCGATCCGGCTCGCCTTGCTCTCCACCCACTATCGCCATCCGCTGGACTGGAACGAACGCCGCCTGTCGTCGGCACGCCAGACGCTGGGGCGCATCTACCGCAGCCTGGCCGAGGTGGAGGACCTGCCCCCCGCGCCGGGGGCGGAACCGCATCCCGAGATACTAGCCGCGCTGTGCAACGACCTCAACACTCCCGCTGCACTGACTCACCTGCATGGCATGGCGGTCGCGCTCGACAACATTGCGATGGAGGAAGCTCGCGCCCAGGTCAAGGCGCGGCTGCTGGCCTCCGGTATGCTGTTGGGCCTACTGCAGCAATCGCCGCGGATCGCCCTGTGCGAACTTACGGCCCCCCGCGTGGATGCCACCCCCCAGTTGTCCAGCGCGCGCATCGAGGCGCTGGTGGCCGAGCGCGAAGAAGCAAGGCGCCAACGTGACTTCGAGCGCGCCGACGCGCTGCGCGATGAACTAACCGCCGCCGGCATAGTGTTGATTGGCACCCCGCAAGGTCCGACCTGGCAGCACGAGGAGGTCGATGCATGAAACCGTGGCCCGTGAAAGTCCTCGTGTTCCTGATGTGCGGCTATCAAGTCCTGCTCAGCTCAGCTCAGTGCTGGGGCGCAATTGCCGCTTCTATCCCTCGTGCTCGCAGTATGCGATCGAGGCCTTGCGCACGCATGGCGCCCTCAAGGGCATTTGACTGGCGATGCGCCGCCTCGGGCGCTGCCATCCCTTCCACCCGGGAGGCTACGACCCGGTACCGCCCGCACCAACGGATCCACGTGAGATGCCATGCTGATCCGCAAGCTTTTTAAGTTCGAGAGCGCGCACATCGTGCGCGGCTGCACCACGCGGCGCTGCGCGCGCTCGATCCACGGTCACTCGTACAAGATCGAGGTGCTGCTCGAAGCCCAGGCGTTCGACCGGGGGCAGATGGTCTACGACTTCGGTTTGCTCAAGCCGGGCGTGCGCGAACTCATCGACGCCTTCGACCACGCGGTGGCTCTATGGTCCGGGGACGACCCAGACTACCTCGCGGCCTGTCGGCGGCACTCCGAACGCTGGGTGCTAATGCCCGTGTCGCCCAGCGCGGAGCAGTTCTCGCGAATGTTCTTCCGCCTGATCGACACCTTGCTCGGGCTGACCGACATGGTCAATGGCGAGGCCGAGGTGCGGTTGCATTCGGTCATCGTGCATGAGACCGACACCGGCTATGCCCAGTGCTTCCGCGAGGATGCGGACAACCCGCGCATGGGCCTAATCGATCTCGGGGATCTGGTCTTCTCCGAGGCGGTCGTCCGTGAATGGTCCGACCCCGCCCTGTTCGAGCGCCTCCAGCGGGGCGAGCGGCGGGCCAATCCGGCGCCGCGGGTCGGCCCTCGCGACTCGGGGCCCCGGCCATGATCCGCCGGAACCCGCGCGGCGATCTGCCGGAAGTACACCCGTCGGCCTTCGTCGATCCGACGGCCATTCTTTGCGGTCGCGTCGTGGTGCGCGAGAACGTCTTCATCGGTCCCTATGCGGTGATCCGTGCCGACGAAGTGGACGCGGAAGGTGCGATCCAGCCTATCGTCATCGGCGCGCACTCCAACATCCAGGACGGGGTGGTCATCCACTCCAAGTCCGGTGCGCAGGTGATCATCGGCGAGCGCACCTCGGTCGCCCACCGCGCCATCGTGCACGGCCCCTGCGAGGTCGGCAGCGGGGTCTTCATCGGCTTCAACAGCGTGCTGTTCAACTGCCGCATCGCGGACGGCTGCGTCGTGCGCCACAACGCGGTGGTGGACGGCATGGACCTGCCGCCTGGCTTCTACGTGCCGTCCACTGAGCGCATCGGACCGCGCACTGACCTGTCCTGCATCCCCAAGGTCACGGCCCAGGCCTCGGAGTTTTCCGAAGATGTCGCGCGCACGAACAGCAGCCTGGTGCAGGGGTACAAGCACATCCAGAACGAACTCTAGGTCGGTCCAGCCGCATATCCACCAACGCAATGCAACTTCGAAGGAATGGCAAGATGCTCAAGAAACTCCAAGCAGGGCGGCTTTTCGATCCGACGCAAGGCTTGGACGGTGTGGTCTCGGACCTGTACATCCGCGATGACCGGTTGATCGATGACCCGGGCCCGGGTGCACGCTTCGACGAAGTGATCAATCTCTCCAGTCACATCGTGATGGCCGGGGCCATCGACATCCATTCGCATATTGCCGGCGGCAACGTCAACAACGCCCGCCTGCTGCTGCCCGAGCTGCAACTGGCGTCCACATTCCGTGCGGTGCGGCAGGCCGAGTCGGGGCGACGTCTCGGCGAGTGGTCTTCCACCGGGACGGGCAAGCGCTACGCGCTCATGGGCTACACGACCGTGGTCGAACCTGCCGTGCTGCCATGCAATGCCCTGGCCGTGCATCTGGAGATGGCCGATATCCCGATTCTCGACACGGCGGGACTGGCGATCCTGGGCAACGACGACTACCTGCTGCGCCTACTCCATGCCGATGCCCCGCAGCAAGCGATCAACGACCACGTGGCGTGGACGCTCGACGCCACGCGCTGCCTGGGCCTCAAGGTGATCAATGCGGGCGGGGTGAATGCCTTCAAGCAGAACGTGAACAGCTTCGGGCTGGACGACGTCGTGCCGACCTACGAACTCAGCTCACGCCAGATTCTGCAGGCTTTGCAGCGGGCCGTGGACCAGCTGGGTGTGAGACACCCGCTGCACGTGCACTGCAACAACCTCGGCATCGCCGGCAGCAGTGTGGACACCGCGATCGCGACCATGGAGGCGGCCGAGGGCATGCCCATGCACCTGGCGCACGTGCAGTTCTATGGCTACGGCCGTGAGGGCGCGCGCCAGTTCTCCTCGGCGGCCGCGCACCTGATCGAGGCCTGGAAGCGCCACCCCAACATCACGATGGACGTCGGCCAGGTGTTGTTCGGGCCGACGGTGACGATTTCGTCCGATGTCATCGCCCAGTTCAGCAACAGTGAGGCTGCCAATCCGAACAAGAGCGTCTTCAGCCTGGTGGAATGCGAAGGGGGTGGGGGCGTCGTGCCCAACGTGTACCGCGAGCAGAGCTTCGTAAACAGCCTGCAATGGGCGATTGGCCTAGACCTCTTCCTGCTGGCCGACGATCCGTCGCGGATTTTCTTCACGACCGACCATCCGAACGGTGCCCCGTTCACCCGCTATCCCGACCTGTTTCGCCTGCTCATGGACGCGGACTACCGGGCCGAGGCCGTGGCCGGGTTGAATCAGGAGGCCATCGCCATGACGCTGTTGCCCCATCTCAAGCGCGAATACAGCCTGTACGAGATCGCGGTCATGACGCGCAGCGCGGCCGCACGTCTGTTGGGCCTGCACGACCGCGGCAGCCTGGCGCCCGGGCATGTGGCCGACGTGACGGTGTACGCGCCGCAAGCCGACTACGCGACCATGTTCCGGAATGCGAAGATGGTCTTCAAGTCCGGCGTGCAGGTCGTGAAGGATGGCACGTTGGTCGCCTTGCCGCCGGGGCTGGCCCTGCACACGCTTCCCGCGTACGACCGCCCCAACGTCAAGCGGTCGCTTACACGCTACTACGAGCGCTACATACCCGCGTCGTTGCGCACCCTCCGTGTCGAGCCCAATTTCGGCGGGCATGCCGAAGGTGCGCGATTCGCGGAGGTGCCGGCGATGGCGGGTTGAAGTCGCGTCTGATCAAACCTCACCGAAGAGTACCGACCGTGCCCCCCCTTCTTGACCAACGCGCGAAGCCCGTTGTGGTGACGCTCACTGACAATTCTCGCCGCGAGTTCCCCAGCCCGGTCTCGGTCACCGACGTGGCCCGCGCCATCGGCCCCGGCCTGGCAAAGATGATGTTGGCCGGCAAGGTTGACGGCCGTCTTGTCGATGCGAGCGACGTGATCGAATATGGCGCCGCGCTGAAGATCATCACCCCACAGGACGAGGAGGGCCTGGAGATCATCCGCAATTCAACCGCCCACCTGGTCGGGCATGCGGTCAAGCAGCTGTGTCCGACCGCCCAAATGGTGGTCGGCCCGTGATCGAAGGCGGGTTCTATTACGACATCGCCCACGAGCGTCCCTTCACGCCAGAGGATGTGTCCGCGATCGAGGCGCGCATGCGCGAGCTGATCGCCCAGAACTACGACGTGGTCATCCGTCTGAAGCGCGAAGTGCAGCCGCCGGGCGACGAGGCGTTGACGTTTGTGCCTGGGTTGCCGAAGGTGGTAAAGGAGGCTGGGAGTGGACTTTGATTTCGATCTCGCGCGCATGTCCCGAGACGAGTGGATTGCCGAGGTCAAGAAGCTGCGGGCGGGTATCCGGGCGCATCGGGATGCTACGGGCATGACTTGTGTTGGCACCATCCCGGCCTGTGGTCGTTGCTTCCGGAGCGTGTCGAAACGGCGTTGGCTGTACCTGCATGGCCGCAGTTCATGCGCGGCTGCGTCCGGTACCGGGAGTCCCTCGATGCGCAGCTGCCAGGTGCGCTGCGAACCGACGAGGAATCCGGGTCATGACGGCACCCCTTCCGCGACTTGCTTCCAGAACGGGTTCTTGTGACGCCTTCTCCTGATCTCGCAAACCGTTGGCGCCACTGCCACGCCGACCTGCTGATCCGGGGCGGCACGGTGTTGACGCCCGGCGGAGCCTATCCGGTCGAGGTGGCCTGCCTGGGGGGCCGCATCGTGGCGTTGGGTGCGGAAGGATGGAGCGCGGACGAGACGCTCGATGCGCGCGGGTTGCACGTGCTGCCGGGCGTGATCGACAGCCAGGTGCATTTCCGTGAGCCGGGCCTGATCCACAAGGAAACGATTGAGGCCGGCACACGCGGTGCGGTGCTGGGTGGCGTGACCGCGGTTTTCGAGATGCCAAACACGCAGCCCCTGACGCTCACGCGGGCGGATCTCGACGCCAAGCTGGCCATCGCCGAGCGGACTGCATGGTGCGACTACGCGTTCTACATCGGCGGATCGGCCGTTAACGCGGAACAGTTGGACATGCTGGAGAGGCTGCCGGGCTGCGCCGGCATCAAGGTGTTCATGGGCAGTTCGTTTGGCGACCTGCTGGCCGATGAGGACACGGTGCTCCGCCAGATACTGCGCCATGGATCTCGGCGCATTGCCGTGCATGCCGAGGACGAACAGCGTCTCGGCCAACGCCGGCCATTGGTTGAGGTCTCAGGCGATGTGCGCGACCATCCACGTTGGCGCGACGAGGAAAGCGCATTGCGGGCAACTCGTCGCATTCTTGCCTTGGCGCGGAAGGCTGGGCGACGCCTGCACCTGCTGCATGTGTCCACGGCGGATGAAATGGACTTGCTCGCGCGGCACAAGGCACGTGTCAGCGTGGAAGTCTTGCCACACCACCTGACGCTCACTGCGCCCGAGTGTTACGAACGGCTCGGAACGCTGGCGCAGATGAACCCGCCGATTCGCGACGGCATTCACGGCGAAGCGCTATGGCAGGCGGTGCGCGAAGGTGTTGTGGATGTGCTCGGGAGCGACCACGCGCCGCACACCTTGGAGGAAAAGGCACGACCTTATCCGCAATCGCCCAGCGGCATGACAGGCGTGCAGACCCTGTTGCCCATCATGCTCAACCACGTCCATGCGGGCCGGCTCAGCCTGCAGCGTCTGGCGGACCTGACCAGCGCTGGGCCGGCCCGGGTCTTCGGCATCGAAGGCAAGGGTCGCATCGCGGTCGGCTTCGACGCCGATTTCAGCATTGCGGACCTGCGGGCGCGGCGCCAGATCGAGAACCAGTGGATTGCCAGTGTCGCAGGCTGGACGCCCTATGACGGCATGACCGTCACGGGTTGGCCGATCCACACCGTCGTCCGCGGACAGGTGGTGGTGCGCGATGGTGGCCTGGCGCAGCGACCCCTGGCGCGCCCGGTGCGCTTTCTTGAGCAGAGAGTGCAAGACCGATGAATCAGTCCATGCGTGAACTGCGGCATGCCGGCCTCAAGGCGACCCTGCAAAGGCTGGAGATCCTCAAGCTGTTCGTGACCCCAGAACCCAGCCACTTGTCAGCCGACGACGTCTATCGCCTGCTTCTCGAGGCGCAGGTGGAATGCATCACGAGGAATGCATCACGACCATTTGATTTGTCCGGATTGCGGCCGAATCGAGGCTTTCAGCGACGACGCCATCGAACAGCGACAGACCGCCATGGCCCAGCAACTCGGCTTCCGTCTGCAGGAGCAAGTCCTGATGCTGTTTGCCCAGTGCACGAAAGCCGACTGCGTACACCGTGCGAAGCGAGACGACCTGAACCCCGACCTCCATGGATACAGAAAATGACTGCCGATACCTTCCGAAATGAGTCCACCAGCCTGTTTGCCGCACGAACGTCAATCGAACAGGTCGAGGAGGGCGCCGAACTGGCGCCGAAGTTCGATGAGCATGGGTTGATCGCCTGCGTGACCACCGATGCCGCCAGCGGCGAGGTGTTCATGCTGGGCTACATGAGCGCCGAAGCCTTGACGCGCTCGATTGAGACTGGCGAGGCGCACTACTGGAGTCGTTCGCGCAAGCAGTTGTGGCACAAGGGCGCCGTGAGCGGGCTGACACAAAAGATCGTCGAGATGCGCATCGACGATGATCAGGATGCCGTCTGGCTGCGCGTCGATGTCGTCGGCAGCGGCGCGAGCTGCCATGTGGGCTATCGCTCCTGCTTTTATCGCTGCGTCCCGATCGGTGAAGAACGTGCGCAAGGCGGCGAACTCGTCTTCATGGAGGCTGCGAAGACCTTCGACCCGCATGAGGTGTATGGCGATGCGCCGAATCCGACGATTCTGTGAGGCGTACCTCGCCTACAACGCCAAACTGGACGTTTTGAGATCTCCCGAAGGCGACGGCTGCGCGGCCTAGTCGAAAGCCCGGTTAGTGACCTCAAGCCGCAATCGGTGAGCCGTG
>NZ_JBWKVH010000068.1:0-26943 GCF_059421605.1 Cupriavidus sp. GW821-FHT02F09 | reverse complement strand
CATCACCTATTCGCACACCGCCCTCCATTTTGCTTCACCAAGGAGACGGAGACGACAAGTATCCTGACATGGAGGGCAAGACAAAAAAGTAGGTCGCCGCCCCGCAGGGGTGGTGAAACTGCAGTTGCTTTTGACTTTGACATTAAGCCGTTGCTGTTGCAGTTGCAGCCACAACCCAACACCCCAAAAAAAACAAAACCCCATCATCCGATGGGGCCCGTCCCGCCGAAGGCGCCAAAACTACACCCCCAGCCCAAAAACCAACCTTATGCCTGCGCCGGCTGCGCATCACCCGCCGCCTGCAACCGCACATTCAACTCCTTCCGATACCGGTTCAAATCCTGCACGGTCTCGAAAGTGCGCTCGAACAGCAGCGACATATTGTGCAGGATCCGCTCGATCACCTTCTTCTCCCAGCCTTCGTCGAAGCGGATCTGCTCGTCGAGCCAGTGCTCGAGCCAGTCCGGGTCCGGCAGGCGCGACTGGATGGTGTCGTTGGGGAACAACGCCTTGTTGACGTGCAGGTTGGTCGGGTGCAGCGGCTTTTCAGTGCGGCGGGCGGAGGCCATCAGCACGCCGATCTTGGCGAAGGCCGAGCGGGCGCTGTCGCCGAACTGGTTCAGGTATTTCTTCATGTAGCGCAGGTAGGCGCCGCCGTGGCGGGCTTCATCCTGCGACAGGGTGCGGTAGATCTGCTTGATCACCGGCTCGGTGTGCCATTCGGCCGCACGGCGGTACCAGTGGTTGAGGCGGATCTCGCCGCAGAAATGCAGCATCAGGGTTTCCAGCGGCGGGGCCGGGTCGAACTCGAAGCGCACGGCGTGCAGCTCTTCTTCGGTCGGCACCAGGTCCGGGCGGAAGCGGCGCAGGTATTCCATCAACACCAGCGAATGCTTCTGCTCTTCAAAGAACCAGATGCTCATGAAGGCCGAAAAGTCGGAATCGTGGCGGTTGTCGCGCAGGAACATCTCGGTGGCGGGCAGGGCCGACCATTCCGTGATGGCATTCATGCGGATCGTCTTGGCCTGGTCGTCAGTGAGCAGGCTCGGATCGAAGGAATCCCAGGGGATGTCCTTGTCCATGTGCCAACGTACCGCTTCCAGCGATTTGAACAGTTCGGGGTAGAGCATGGTAAGCCTTTGAAATTACGGGCAGATTCTACCAGATGCGAATTATTCCCAATGCGCTTTTTAAGCGCAAAGGAAGGGGGTGTTTGCGGCTGAACCTGCACGATGCCCAATTTATGGGCGAATATCGCGCCTTTCCTTGCTTTTACTGGTGCGAAAAAGAGCGGTATGCGTTGCTCTGCACGAGGTCCGGCGATGCGGCAAACCTGTTGCGGTCATAAGTCAGGCCGTCACACCGGCGGGTGGTTCGACATCAAGTGTAACCGTCCGTGCGGGCGTTGCGTTCGTGTCGTTGCCATAATCGGGCGGGATGACGTCATAGAGGAACGCCGCGAGTTCGTGCTGTTGCGCCATGGCGTCTTTCTCGCCCAGGTCGATCAGGGCCTGGGTGAACTCGGGCTCGAACAGCAGGTAGCTGGCAAAGGCGGCGCCGCGCGCTTCTGTGCCGCCCAACGGCGTCAGCAGGGCGCGCACGGTGCGGGGCAGCTGTTGAACATGCGTCGCGGCAATGGATTCGATGGGCTCGCTGGGCGAGATCGTCATCACCTGCACCGGGCGCCAGCCTTCGCGGTCGTTGGCGATCTCCGGCATGCGCGAGAGCAGGCTGTTGATGTGCTGCAGCCGTTCCAGGTCAGCGGAGAGGCCGTCGAGGAAGATGCTGGCCAGGGCCTGGCCGCCTACCTGCGCCAGCGACGGGTAGCCGCCGGCCGGCACGGTGTCGAACCAGCCGGGACGCTGGCGAGAGGCCGCGCCGATGGCCAGGATGCGAGATGCGCCCAGGTGGATGGCCGGCGACAAGGGCGACATCTGGCGCATGGTGCCGTCGCCGAACCACTCATGGTGGCCTTCGAGCTCCAGCGGCAGCGCGGGGAACAGGAAGGGGATAGAGGAGGACGCCAGGAGGTGGTCCACGCCGATCCTGGCTTCCACGGCCAGCCGCTGGCTGCGGCGCCACGGATGGATGCGGCGGTGTGACTGGTAGAAAGTGACGTGGCGCCCGGTGGTATAGGACAGCGCCGTCACGGCAAAGGCCTGGAGGTCGCCGGCGTCCAGGCTGGCCTGCACGCGCTCGGGGTCGAACAGCTCGCTGAGCAGGCCGCCCAGCGGCGCGTTGTCGAACAGCGCCCGCGGCGCGCGCCGGATGGCCCAGCCGAAGGCCAGCGCGGAGAGCCACCGCGCGCCGGATGCACCCACGCCGACGATGCCGGTGCGGTAAACATCCTCGGCATGGATGCCGCTCCACAACGCGGCCAGGCTATCGGCCGCGGCGCGGAAGTTGGCCGCGTTGATCGCCATGCCGGCGCCGTTGATGGCGCCGGCCGACGTGCCGCAAATGATGTCGAAGGGAATGCGGCCACGATCGCGGCCGTGCTGCGCGGCGATGCGTGCGAGGCCGCGCAACACACCGGCCTGGTAGGCGGCGCGGGCACCGCCACCCATCATGATCAGCGAGGTGGTCTTCACTGCAGGCGTCGGCTCCAAAGTTGGATCACGGGGTTCCCCTGGCGTCGCGTGGCTCAGATGCGGCTCAGGCTCAGGACGGCTCGCCGGAAGTATCGGTCGAGCCGTTGGCGCTGCCTTGCGGCTCGGCGGGCTTGGCCGCCGCGGATTTCTTGCTGGCCGGACGCGTGGCCTTGGGCGCGGGTTTGGCGGCCGGCTTGGCCCCGGCTGCCTTGCTGGCCGGCTTGTGGGCCGGCCTGGCCTTGCTGGCCGGCGCCTTGCCTTCGGGCTTGGCGGCGGGGGCGGGCGCGGCTTCCGGCGCGGCCGTGCCAGGCATGCCAAAGGCGCCCAAGTTGCCGAGATTTCCAAACGGCGACATGCTGGCGGTGGCGGCGCTGCTGGCGATCTGGTTGAACTGCTGCTGCAGCACATCCCACCACAGGCTGGCATCCGGCGGGGTGACGTCACCCGGGCCGGCAGCGTGGCCGGATGCTGCGGCCGGCTCTTGCGCCTGGCCAGCTTCGGGCGCATCGGGGCCGTTGTCTTCCTCGTCCTCGTTTTCCTCGACCGTGGGCTCGGGCCAGACGCGCTTGGCCGCAGGGGGCTCGGCGGGTTGCTGGTAGGGTGCCGCGCTGGGCGAGTTGGCCGCGCGCGCCACGTTTTCCATCGCGCTTTGCATCGCCTCCGGCGAGAGCGCGGTGCCGATGGTCTGCAGCGCCACCAGCGTGGCGCGCTGCACTTCCAGGCCCTGGATGGTAGTGCGCAGCAGGTTGGTGTTGAGCTGCAGCCAGCCTTCCACGGCCTTGAGGTCATGGATGCGCTTGTCGACGTCCTCCAGGTTCATCGGTGGGGTCATGGCCTGCAGGCCAGGCATCAGGCCGCCGGGCATGCCGGCGGCACTGCCCCACATCTTGCGCAGGAACTCGAAGCCGTTGGTGAAATCTGGAATCTGGCCGAACATGGTCTCGCCTCCGGGGGTCGGCAGCCGGCGGCGCCGGCTGCGGAACTGCATTGATCGGAACTACCTGCGTTACTCGAACTGCGGCGGCCGCTTTTGCCGCAGGCTGGCTACGCCTTCCTGCACATCGGGGCCGGCAAAGCCCATGAATTCCAGTGCCAGCGAGGCATCGAACGAGGGGCCCGCCATGCGCAGCCAGTTATTCAGCGCGTACTTGGTCCAGCGGATCGCCGTCTGCGACCCGGCCGCCAGCCGGCGCGCCACGTCGAAGGCGCGCTCGACCAGTTCCTCTTCGTCCACGGTCAGCGACACCAGCCCGATGCGCTCGGCCTCTTCGCCGCTCACCGACTCGCACAGCATCAGATAGTACTTGGCCTTGGCCATCCCGCACAGCAGGGGCCACACGATTGCGGCATGGTCGCCCGCCGCCACGCCCAGGCGTGTATGGCCATCGACAATGCGCGCGGTCCTGGCCGCGATCGAGATATCGGCCAGCAGGCCAGCCACCAGCCCAGCGCCGACCGCCGGGCCGTGCATGGCCGACACGATCGGCTTGTCGCAATTGATCACGTTGTAGACCAGGTCCCGGGCCTCGTGCCACACGCGGGTGCGGGTGGCGAAATCGTTGGCCATGTCTTCCACCAGGGACAGGTCGCCGCCGGCCGAAAAGCCTTTGCCTTCGCCGCGGATCAGCGCCACGCGCACGTCCGGATCGGCCGACACGTCGCGCCAGATCTCCGCCAGCTCGCGGTGCATATTGGCATCGGCTGTGGCCAGCTTGCGGTTGGCGGACTGTTGCGCACCCATCACGATCTCGAGGATGGGGCCATGCCGGCGCAGGGTCAGTGCCTGGTAGCGGTCGTAGCGTGGCGACAACGGCGCGTCGTCCACGTTGTCCGTGCCGGACGCTAGCGGGGTGGACGAAGGCGTGGGCGCTTGCGGAGGGATTGCGGTCATGGGGCAGCGATGGCCGGGGCCATTCCTTGGTGACGCGTGGGGGCCGGGCCGCGAAAAACGGCCCGGGTCGCCGCCGGTGGCTGCCTGGCGCAGTCGACGGCAATTAGCCAACCGTTCGGTCGGTCAATTATAAGCACTCCCATCGCCGCGCGGCCAGCGGCAAACAGCGTGGTCCGCGGCGCTCCCTATAGCCTCAGCCTCAGCCTCAGCCCTTCGCCGACACCAGCTGGTCGATCGCGCCGAACACCGAGCGGCCTTGCGCATCGAACATCTCGATCTTGACCGCGTCGCCGAACTTCATGAAGCCCGTGACCGGCTGGCCGCCGTCGATGATCTCCAGCATGCGCTTCTCGGCGATGCAGCAGTAGCCCTTGCTGCGGTCGACGTTGGAGATGGTGCCGGAGCCGACGATGCTGCCTGCGCGCACATTGCGCGTCTTGCAGATATGGGCGATGAGCTGGCCGAAATCGAACACCATGTCGGTGCCGCAGTCGGGCGCACCCACCTTCTTGCTATTCCAGTGGACGGTCATCGGCAGGTGCACGCGGCGCTCGCGCCAGGCTTCGCCCAGTTCGTCGGGCGTGACCGCCACCGGCGAGAAGGCGGTAGCCGGCTTGCTCTGGAAGAAGCCGAAGCCCTTGCCCAGCTCGGCGGGGATCAGGTTGCGCAGGGATACATCGTTGGCCAGCATGATCAGCCGGATGGCGTCGGCGGCCTGCTCGGGCTTGGCGCCCATCTTCACGTCGCCGGTGATGACGGCGACCTCGGCCTCGAAGTCGATGCCGAAGGCTTCGCTGGCGCACACGATATCGTCATGCGGGCCGATCATGTCGTCGGAGCCGCCCTGGTACATGAGCGGATCGGTCCAGAATTCCGGCGGCATCTCGGCGCCGCGCGCGCGGCGCACCAGTTCCACGTGGTTGACGTAGGCGGAGCCGTCGGCCCACTGGTAGGCGCGCGGCAGCGGTGCCATGCATGCCTTGGGGTCGAAGGCGAAGGGGTGGCGCGCGCGGCCCGCGTTCAGGGCATCGTAGACGTCCTGCAGCTGCGGCGCGTAGAAGTTCCAGTCATCCAGCACGGTCTGGAGCTTGCCGGCGACATCGTTGACGTAGTGGGCGGTCTTCAGGTCGCGCGAGACAACCACGAGCTGGCCGTCGCGCGAGCCGTCCTTGAGGGTGGCGAGTTTCATGTATGCGGTGCGTTAGGAAAAAAGCAGATCAAGCGGAAAAAGCAGAAAAAGCAGCCCGCTAGTCTACCGTGATGCCCTTGGCCTTGATCAGCTTGCCCCAGCGCTCGGCTTCGGCATGCGCGTACTGCGCGAATTCCTCGGGCGTGCTGGAGACCGGCTCCACGCCGATGCCTTCGAAGCGTTTCTGCACATCGGCGCTCTTGAGCGCCTTCACCAACTCGGCGTTCAGGCGGGTCACCACCGGCTTGGGGGTACCGGCCGGCGCCACCACGCCTTGCCAGGCATAGGCTTCGAAGCCGGGCACGCCGGCTTCGGCCACCGTCGGCACCGAGGGCAGCGCAGTCAAGCGCTTGGGCGTGGCCACGCCCAGCGCGCGCACTTTCCCGGCCGCCACGTTCTGCTGGCCGGAGGCGAGGTCAAGGAACATCAGTTCGACCTGGCCGGCGAGCAGGTCCTGCACCGCCGGCGCGGCGCCCTTGTAGGGCACGTGGGTCATCCTGGTCTTGGTCTGGTCCATGAACAGCTCCATGGCCAGGTGGTGCGGGCTGCCCGCGCCCGGCGAGGCGAAATTCACCTTGCCGGGGTTCTTCTGCACGTATTCGATGGCTTCCTTGAGCGTGCGCGCCGGGAAGTTCGGCGTTGCCACCAGGATCAGCGGAAAGCGCGCCACCATCCCTACATGCACGAAGTCCTTGTCGGCGTTGTAGGGCAGCTTCTTATACAGCGACGGATTGGCCGCCAGGGTGGCGGTATCGGCGGTCAGCAGCGTGTAGCCATCGGGCTTGCTGTGCGCCACCGCGTCGGCGCCGACGATGGTGGCCGCGCCCGGACGGTTGTCGATCACCACCTGCTGGCCTAGCGCCGGCGTGATGGCCTGGCCCAGCGTGCGCGCCACTACGTCGGTGCCGCCTCCCGCCGGATAGGGCACGACCCAGCGGATCGGCTGGGTGGGCCAGTTGTCGGCGGCGCAGGCGGGCTGAAACGCGGCGGCGCCCAGCGTCAGCGCGGCTAGCAGCGGCGCCGCGCAGGCACGCCATGCTTGCAGGGCGAGGCGTTGGCCGAAGGGGGAAAGGCGGGTCATCTTCGTCTCCTGTAGAAAGCGGCGGCGCCGCGCCATCTGGATTGCATGGCGGCATGCCCGCGCCGGTATTGGCCGGTGCCGAAGATATCGATTCGCCCCGACCTGTATATGTGCGCTCAAAGGTGCGCTCAAAGTCTACCGACGGTTTAAAAATTGGTAAATCGATTTCGCTATAGTAAATTCATGGACTGGACTGCATGATTGCTTTGCGCGCGCGTAGCCGGTATGTGTGACTGATGCACTTCTTTTCCAATTTCTTGCCTCCCGTTGCCGCATGACCGAACTTGAAGAAGACGATTCCAAGCTGCGTTCCGGCATCCAGTCGATCGAGGTCGGCTTCAAGCTGCTGCAGGCGCTGGCGGCATCGCCGCGCGCCATGATGCTGCGCGACCTCGCCGCCGCCGCCGACATGAATCCGGCCAAGGCGCATCGCTACCTGGTCAGCTTCCAGCGGCTCGGCGTGGTGGTGCAGGACCCGGTTGGCGGGCGCTACGATCTCGGGCCGTTCGCACTGCAACTGGGCCTCGCCGGCCTCAATCGGCTCGATCCGGTCAAGAAGGCCCGCCCGATCCTGTCGCAATTGCGCGACGAGATGGACCAGACCGTTGGCATCGCTGTCTGGGGCAACCACGGCCCGACCATCGTGCACTGGGAAGAATCCAGCCACCCGGTCACGGTCAGCCTGCGCTTGGGCGACGTGATGCCCATGCTCAACTCTGCCACTGGCAGGCTGTACGGCGCCTACCTGCCGAAACAACAGACGCGGCCGCTGGTCGAACGGGAACTGGCGGAGCGCGGCCATGACGATATTCCGGACCTGCCGCGCTCACTGGCCGACTATGACGTGGTCTGCGACGACGTTCGCGCCCATGGCGCGGCGCGCGTCAAAGGCGGCGTGCTGCCGGGCATCAATGCGTTTTCGATGCCGGTGTTCGACGCCAACGGCCACGTGGCGATGGCGCTGATCGTGCTGGGCGCGCAGAGCGTATTCGATGCAGAATGGGGCGGTGCGGTCGACCGTCATGTACGCGATATTGCCCGGCAGATTTCTTCGGAGCTTGGTTATCTTGGTGGCAGCCCGACGAGCGGGCCGAACGGCCCTTCCCCGTAAGCCTACCTCGCGCCGCCTGCGCTGGGCGGCGGCGCTTGCGCTGGTGCTGGCCGCCCACCTGCTGGCGGTGCTGGGCCTGCTGCATATGCCCGGGCTCCCGCGGGACCCGACCGCGCCGCCGCCGCTCGAAGCCATCCTGCTGCCGCCGCCGGCGCCACCGGTACCCGTAGCGCCGCCACACCCGGCGCCGGCTATACCAAAACGGCCCCCGGCGGCGCGCGCCGAGCCCACACCCACGCCTGAGCCCCCGGTTGAAGCACCCGCCACCCCTGAGGCGCCAGCGCTGCTTGCCACGCCTGGCGCCGGCCCTTCCATGGCGAGCGCCGCTGGCGGCGCCGGGAGCAGTGCGGCGCCCGCATCCGCGCCGGCGGCCGCGCAGGCCGCGGCGCCCCCTGACAACGTCCGCTACTCGGCGCCCCCATCCACGCTGCTGCACTACGCCAGCTTCGTCAATGGCGTGCAGAACCCGGATGGCCTGATCCGCTGGCAGCAAGACGGCGCGCACTACCAACTTGCGGTGGAGACACGGGTGTTGTGGTTCCGCTTCGCCTTTCACAGCACCGGCGCGCTCAACGAGCGCGGCCTCGCGCCAGAGCGCTATGAGGAGAGCCGCCGTAACCGCGTCGAGGCGGCTCGCTTCGATCGTGCCGCCGGCACGCTCGTCTTCGAGGGGCGCGGCAAGCAGGAGCCGTTGCCGGCCGCGGGCCAGGACCGTTTCAGCGTGTTCCTGCAACTGGTGGGGCTTGTGCGGGGCAATCCGCAGCGCTACGCCACGCCGGGCGTGACGGAAACCTTCGAGGTGGCGGATACGCGTGACCTGGAGCCCATGCAGGTGCAGTATGTGGGGGAAGAGGACGTGGATACCGGCCATGGCGCGGTGCGGGCCAAGCATTTCGTGCGGCTGCCGCGCCATGCCAATGATCGCCGGCGCGTGGAAGTGTGGCTGGCGCAGTCGCTGCAGTGGATGCCTGTGAAGCTGCGGCAGACGGAGCCTGACGGCACGCAGATCGAGCTCGTCTATCGCGACAGCGAGCCGCTGCGCTGAGCCTGCTAGCTGTCTTGAGGCCGTCTTAAGCCCGTCCGCATGCCGCGGCATCGGCCGCCGCTGTGGTTCACCGTGTTTTCACCAACAACCGGAGACCCGTCATGAGCGCCACCCTGCCACCATCCGAGACCCGCCGCGTGCGCGTGGGCGATATCAGCCTGCATGTGCGCATCGACGGGGGCGACGGCCCCTGGGTAGTCCTGGCGCATGCGCTGGGCGCCAATCACACCTTGTGGGATGCCACGGCGCGCCACCTGGCGCCGCGCTATCGCGTGCTGCGCTACGACCTGCGCGGGCACGGCCAGAGCGATGCGCCGATCGGCGCCTACTCGATGATCCGCCTGGCCGACGACGTGGCCTGCCTGATGGATGTGCTGGAGGTGCCGGCCGCGCATTTCGTCGGGGTCTCGGTAGGCGGCATGATCGGCCAGACCGCGGCCGTGCGCCATCCCGAGCGTTTGCTGTCACTGACCCTGGTCGCGACCGTCAACCGCACGCCGCTGGATGGCCACCCGATGTGGCATGAGCGCATCGGCCATGTGGAAGCGCACGGCATGGCGGGCGTTGCCGACAGCACCATGCAGCGCTGGTTCAGCGCGGCATTCGGGGGGGCGCATCCGCAGGAGGTAGCCCGCGTGCGCGAGATGCTGCTGGCCACGCCCGTGCACGGTTACGTCGGAACCAGCCAGGCCATCATGGCATTTGACCTCGCCGGGGCGATTTCGCGGATTCATTGTCCTACCCTGGTAGTGGCCGGCGAGGAAGACCTGGGGGCGCCGCCGGCGATGGCAAGCGAGATTGCCGCCGCCATTCCCGGTGCCCGGCTCGAAATCCTGCCTCACGCCGCGCACCTTGCCCATATCGAGCAGGCTGACCGCTTTCATTGCGTGCTGGATGCTTTCCTTGGCAATGCGGCTTGCGGCGCACAGTGCGATGTACCCTGAGACGAACCTTGGCGCTCAGGGCGGAACAGTGGGTGATAGCTTTCCCACCAAACTCAAGAACTTGCTGGGATGGCCGTTGCCCAATGTAGTGAGGGAACGCTTAAAACCTGCGGTTTGCCGAAGCAGAACTTGAAAACACGGCAAACACCCTCAGCTTGGAGGTGAAATCGCGGAGGGCAACCGGCCAGTGTGCCGGTTATCGAAATAATCAGTCGCCCGCCGCTTGACCCATGACAGCCAGGAGGTATGCCATGCAAATGATCTACAACAGCGACAATTACTGCATTGTCGAGTTTGGTGCGGATGTCGAGCATGCGCCTCTTGCCTCTGGCGGCTATGAAATCGTGGACAAGAACCTGAAACGCGAGATTTTCCTCGGTGGCCAGATGGCCGAGAGCTTTCGCGCGGACGTGACGCGTCTGATCGAAAGCGAGCCGTCGGTGGAAGAGGTGGATGATTTCCTTGGCAAGTTCGATACAGTGATGATTCACCCGCTAGTGATGCACTAGGCTCCGCGGTTGCCTTTGCCAGCTTTGCGTCGCGTGACGGGCCGGCAAGCCAAGCCATAGAGGAAATAGCAAGAAGCCCGCGCATAGCGCGGGCTTCTTGCTTTCAGGCATCGGGTTTTCAGGATCTGTTCCCGGCCGGCTTCCGCTCATTCAATGCTGTTAATACTGTTCCCAGGGTAGCCCGGCATGGCGCCAGCCATTGAGCGTATTGCGGTGGCGCTCGGCGTCAAGGTCGCCTTCGAAGCCATGCAGCACGTTGTAGACGGTAGAAAACCCGGCACCCTCCAGGGCCCGCGCGGCGGCTGTCGAGCGGTTGCCGCTGCGGCAGATCAGCAGCACCGGGCGCGCCGATGCCTGGCCAGCGAGCTTCTTCACCGACTGCACGAAATGCGGGTTCACCTCCCAGTCGGGGCCATCGTTCCAGGGCACGTTGTGTGCCCCCTTGGGGTGCCCGACGAAGAGGTACTCCATTTCGCTGCGGCAATCGATGAAGAGCGCATCGGGCGACTCGCTGAGGAGCGTTTGGGCGTCGCCGGGGCTGAGGTGTTGCATGGGCAAGGCTTTCCGTTAATGGGAATGAGGGCGAATGTGCCCAGTGTAGGGCCGGGCGGTGCCGCGCGGCAACCCGCGGGCGCCGTTGGCTGCACCGCCCGGATGCTGCCGTTATTCCGCAAACCATTGATGTAACTGATAAAATCGCAGTCTTTTCTCTTGCTGTCGAGCCCCACATGAGCGCCGCCCCACGTTCCGCCTCGCTTCCTCCCGCGCGTCCCTACACCCGGGCGGCCAACCTGCCGGCCCTGCTGCGCGAGCGCATCCTGATCCTGGATGGTGCCATGGGCACCATGATCCAGCGCTACAAGCTGACCGAGGCGGATTACCGCGGCGAGCGTTTCGCCGGGCACCATGTCGACGTCAAGGGCAATAACGAACTGCTGCTGCTGAGCCGCCCGCAGGTCATCAGCGAGATCCACGAGCAATACCTGGCCGCCGGTGCCGACCTGATCGAGACCAATACATTTGGTGCGACGGGCGTGGCCCAGGAAGATTACAAGATGGCGGACCTGGCGTACGAGATGAACGTCGTTGCGGCCCGGCTGGCGCGCGAGGCCTGCGACAAGTACAGCACGCCTGACAAGCCGCGCTTTGTGGCCGGCGCCTTCGGCCCCACGCCCAAGACCGCGAGCATCTCGCCGGACGTGAACGACCCGGGCGCGCGCAACGTGACCTTCGAAGAGCTGCGCCACTCGTACTACGAGCAGGGCAAGGGTCTGCTGGAAGGCGGTGCCGACGTGTTCCTGGTGGAAACCATCTTCGACACGCTCAATGCCAAGGCCGCGCTGTTCGCCATCGACCAACTGTTCGAAGACACCGGCGAGCGCCTGCCCGTGATGATCTCCGGCACGGTCACCGACGCCTCCGGGCGCATTCTCTCCGGCCAGACGGTGGAAGCCTTCTGGAACAGCCTGCGCCACGCCCGCCCGATCACCTTCGGCCTGAACTGCGCGCTCGGCGCCACGCTGATGCGCCCCTACATTGCCGAACTGGCCAAGATCTGCGACGCGGCTGTGTCGTGCTATCCGAACGCCGGCCTGCCTAACCCGATGAGCGATACCGGCTTCGACGAAACCCCGGAGGTCACGTCGTCGCTGGTGGAGGAGTTCGCCGCGTCCGGCCTGGTGAACCTGGTGGGCGGCTGCTGCGGCACCACGCCCGAGCACATCGCCGCCATCGCCGAGCGCGTGGCCAGCAAGAAGCCGCGCGCCTGGCCCAGCCAGTACCGCGACGCCGCCTGAACTCGCATCGCGAGCCTACAGAACAAGATCAAGCCATGACCAACGATACCCTGCCGCCGCGCCCGATGCGCCTATCCGGCCTCGAGCCTTTCACCATCGATGAAGACACGCTCTTCGTCAACGTCGGCGAGCGCACCAACGTCACCGGCTCCAAGGCCTTCGCCCGCATGATCCTGAACGGCCAGTTCGACGATGCGCTGGTGGTAGCCCGCCAGCAGGTCGAGAACGGCGCGCAGATCATCGACATCAACATGGACGAAGCCATGCTGGACTCCAAGGCGGCCATGGTGAGGTTCCTCAACCTGATCGCCTCCGAGCCCGATATCGCGCGCGTGCCCATCATGCTGGACTCGTCCAAGTGGGAAGTGATTGAGGCCGGCCTGAAATGCGTGCAGGGCAAGCCCGTGGTCAACTCGATCTCGCTCAAGGAGGGCGAGGAACAGTTCCGCCATCACGCCCAGCTGATCCGCCGCTACGGCGCCGCGTCCGTGGTGATGGCCTTCGACGAGCAGGGCCAGGCTGACACCTTTGCCCGCAAGACCGAGATCTGCAAGCGCAGCTACGACATCCTGGTCAATGAAGTCGGCTTCCCGCCCGAAGACATCATCTTCGACCCGAACATCTTCGCGGTGGCGACCGGCATCGAAGAGCACAACAACTACGCGGTGGACTTCATCGAAGCCACCGCCTGGATCAAGCAGAACCTGCCGTACGCCAAGGTCAGCGGCGGCGTGTCCAACGTATCGTTCTCGTTCCGTGGCAACGACGCGGTGCGCGAAGCCATCCACACCGTGTTCCTGTACCACGCCATCAAGGCGGGCATGGACATGGGCATCGTCAACGCCGGCCAGCTCGGCGTGTACGACCAGCTCGACGCCGAGCTGCGCGAGCGCGTGGAAGACGTGGTGCTCAACCGCCGCGAGGACAGCACCGACCGCCTGCTGGAGATCGCCGACCGCTACAAGGGCGGCGGCGCGAAGAAAGAAGAAAACCTGCTGTGGCGCGGCACCCCGGAGAACCCGGTGCCGGTGGCCGACCGCTTGTCGCACGCGCTGGTGCATGGCCTGACCACCTTTATCGTGGAAGACACCGAGGAAGTGCGCCAACAGGTGGAAGCGCGCGGCGGGCGCACGATCGAGGTGATCGAAGGCCCGCTGATGGATGGCATGAATATCGTGGGCGACCTGTTCGGCGCCGGCAAGATGTTCCTGCCGCAGGTGGTCAAGAGCGCCCGCGTGATGAAGCAGGCCGTGGCTCACCTGTTGCCCTACATCGAGGAAGAAAAGCGCCTGCTGGCCGAGGCCGGCGGCGACGTCAAGGCACGCGGCAAGATAGTCATCGCCACCGTCAAGGGCGACGTGCACGACATCGGCAAGAACATCGTCTCGGTGGTGCTCCAGTGCAATAACTTCGAAGTGGTCAACATGGGCGTGATGGTCCCGTGCAACGAGATCCTGGCGCGCGCCAAGGTCGAGGGCGCGGACATCGTCGGCCTGTCCGGGCTGATCACGCCGTCACTTGAGGAAATGGCCTACGTCGCCTCCGAGATGCAGCGCGACGACTATTTCCGCATCAAGAAGATCCCGCTGCTGATCGGCGGCGCCACCACCTCGCGCGTGCACACCGCGGTCAAGATCGCGCCCCACTACGAAGGCCCGGTGGTCTACGTGCCGGACGCCTCGCGCTCGGTCAGCGTGGCGTCCAGCCTGCTGTCCGACGATGGCGCGGCCAGGTACCTGGACGAGCTGAAGACCGACTACGAACGCATCCGCCACCAGCACGCCAACAAGAAGGCCACGCCGATGGTGTCGCTGGCCAAGGCCCGCGCCAACAAGACGCCGGTGGACTGGAGCGCCTACGTGCCACCCAAGCCGAAATTCATCGGCCGGCGCATCTTCCGCAACTACGACCTGACGGAGCTCGCCAACTATATCGACTGGGCCCCGTTCTTCCAGACATGGGACCTGGCCGGCAAATTCCCCGACATCCTCAATGACGAGATCGTCGGCGAATCCGCCCGCCGCGTGTTCTCCGACGGCAAGGCCATGTTGTCGCGCCTGATCCAGGGCCGCTGGCTGACGGCCAACGGTGTGCTGGCCCTGCTGCCGGCCAACGCCGTCAACGACGACGATATCGAGATCTACACCGACGAGACCCGCAGCAAGGTCGCGCTGACTTGGCACAACCTGCGCCAGCAAAGCGAGCGCCCGGTGATCGATGGCGTGATGCGCCCCAACCGCTGCCTGGCCGACTTCGTTGCGCCCAAGGACAGCGGCATTGCCGACTACATCGGCGTGTTCGCCGTCACCGCGGGCATCGGCGTGGACAAGAAGGAAGCCCAGTTCGAGGCCGACCATGACGACTACAGCGCGATCATGCTGAAGTCCCTGGCCGACCGTCTGGCCGAAGCCTTTGCCGAATGCCTGCACGAGCGCGTGCGCCGCGACCTGTGGGGCTACGACGCTGGCGAAGTGCTGACCAACGAGCAACTGATCGCCGAGACCTATCGCGGCATCCGTCCGGCGCCGGGCTATCCGGCCTGCCCGGAGCATACGGTCAAGGCGCCGATGTTCGAGTTCCTCAACGCCGCCGAGATCGGCATGGGCATCACCGACTCGCTGGCGATGACGCCGGCCGCATCGGTGAGCGGCTTCTACCTGGCGCATCCGGAGTCGACGTATTTTTCGGTCGGCAAGATCGGCGAGGACCAGCTGGACGATATGGTGGCGCGCCGCGGCGAAGAACGCAGCGTGCTGGAGCGCGCGCTCGCGCCAAACCTGTAACCGCTTGCGTACCGGCGCGGCGGCGTTTTGCGCCGCTGTGCCATCGCAAGCCATTGGGCAAGCAGGGAAAAGCCTCTTTAAGCGCATCCATGTGCCTTTGTAAGTTCTTCACTACTCCTTACAAGGCATTACATCTCCTAACAGACCGCGCGGCTCTGCGTCCCTAGACTGAGGACTCACATCAAGTGAACACCGCAGCGAATGTTTCGCAGCGGCGCAAACTGCTAGGAGCCTCTCCATGAACAAACTGCTGATCTCCCTTTCCGCTCTCTCGATCGCTGCCGCTTCCTCGCTGGCCATGGCACAAGGAACTGGCGTTGATGCGAAGGCTGGCGCCACCGGCGCCATGGCGGCGCCCGCGATCAGCGCGCCCGCCGACAAGGGTGCAGCCGCCAGCGCAGGTGTGAACGCTGGCCTGGGCGCTTCGGCCAGCGCCGACAAGGGCGTGGACGCCAAGGCCGACGCCGCCGCCGGCACGCACGCCAAGTCCACTGCTAAGACCAAGAAGCACAGCAGCCACGCCAAGGCCAAGAAGGGCGAGGCAGCGACCGACACCAGCGCGGCCGCCGACGCTGGCGCGGCGACCAAGGTCCAGTAAGCCTGGCCATGCCGGCAAGACTGGCATGCTGGAGCACAGGGACGGGTCCACCCCGTCCCTTTTTCATTGGTGCGGCCAGTTGGGAGCCTGTCAGTCTTACACCGACAGTCGGGCGGTTTTGTAAGCACTACAATGCATTAGCCCGGCCGCTCCTGAGAGCTGGTGCATCCATGCCCAGGGAGACATCATGATTCGCGTTTTGATCGCCGACGATCACCAGATCGTGCGCGCCGGTCTGCGGCAGTTCATTGCCGACGAGCCCGATATCCGGGTGGAGGGCGAGGCAGCCAGCGGCGACGAAGTCATGATTCGGCTGCGTGAGTTCGAGTTCGATGTGGTGGTGCTCGATATCTCGATGCCCGACCGCAACGGCATCGACGTGCTCAAGCTGCTGCGCCAGCGCCATCCCGACCTGCCGGTGCTGATCCTCTCCACCTACCCGGAAGACCAGTACGCCATCAACCTGATCCGCGCGGGCGCTTCCGGCTACCTGACCAAGGAAAGCGCGCCCGACGATCTCGTCAAGGCCATCCGCACCGTAGCCCAGGGCCGGCGCTACGTCAGCGCCAACGTGGCGGACCTGCTTATCGGCGGGCTTGACAAGCCCACCAACCAGCCGCTGCACCAGACCTTGTCCAAGCGCGAGTTCCAGATCTTCTGCAAGCTCTCGCGCGGGCAGTCGGTCTCGGTGATCGCCGAGGAGCTGTTCCTGAGCGTCAAGACGGTCAGCACCTATCGCTCGCGCATCCTGGAAAAAATGGGCATGAAGACCAATGCCGACCTGACCTACTACGCGATCAAGAACGGCCTGGTGGAGTAGGCGCCGCAAAGGCAAGGCGCATTCCACGGCACTCGGCCGCGTTTGCCAGACGCTGCTGTAGGACGGACGCCGATGGTCTCTCCCTGTACTCTGTTGCTACCATGGAATCATGTTGGATCAAGCTGCGGCCCCCTCGTATCGCGCGCTGCGGGTCCTGCTAATCGAGGACTCAGCGGTACTGCGGGGTATGTTGCTTGAATACCTGAACGCGTTTCCGTTTATCGAAGTCGTGGATTGGGCGGATACCGAAAGCGCAGCGCTGCGCCTCTACGAGGCGGGCAAGTACGAGGTCGTCATCGTTGACCTGCAGTTGCGGCAGGGCAACGGTATCAACGTGCTGCGCGCCTTGCAGAAGACCGAGGTGTCGGGCATCCGCATCGTTTACACCAATCATGCCCAGGTGCCTACATACCGGCGGCAGTGCGCCGAGGCCGGGGCGGACTATTTCTTTGACAAGTCGCTCGAGCTCGAGCAGGTGTTCCGGGTGATCGAGGAGTACGCGCAGGCAGATGGCTGAATGCGTATCGACGATCTTGACCATATCGACCATCTCGACCGTATTGTCAGTACCGGCAGTTCCAATCGCGGCCATGCCGCGTCAACCTAGAGCAAGGAGAGAATCATGAGAAAGCTGATGGCGCTGTGTGCCCTGGCAGGTGTGGTCCTGGTAACTGGTTGCAACACGATGGCCGGTGCCGGCAAGGACATCGAGAAGGGCGGCGAGAAGGTGCAAGGCGCCGCCGAGAGCACCAAGCAGAAGATGTAAGGTGCCAGCCGCCATGCCGTGTGCATGGCAACCGGGCCAGAGAACAGGTGGACAAGAGGAATGGAAAAGGGGCTCCGCGGAGCCCCTTTTCCATTTGTCACTGCTTGGCTGGCCGGCTAGCTGGCCGGCGGCGTGCCGGTGGGCTCGTCCTGCGGCTGCTCGCCGGGGTCCCCCAGGCCGTCGAGCTCGTCCTCATCGTCGCGCGGCGGCGCCACGATGGCATCGGTGAGCGGCACCACCACCCGGATGGTGACACCGGCACCGGGTTCCGACTGGAGCTCCAGCGTGCCGCCCAGCGCGATCACGCGCTGCTCCATTCCCAGCAGGCCATGGTGTCCCACCGAGCGCCGCGATTCGAAGTCCGCCGGCAGCCCGCGCCCGTTGTCGCTGATTGCCAGCTCGAGCGTGCCGTCGGCGCAATCGAGCCGGATGGACACGCGCTGCGCTTCGGCGTACTTGCTGGCGTTGGTGAGCGACTCCTGCACGATACGGTAAAGGGCGATGGCAGCGTCGTCGCGCAGCGCAGGCACCGCCTCTGCCAGCTGCACATCCGCCTCCCACTGGTTGCGCGCCGCCACTTCCTCCACCAGCTGGCCGATGGCTTCCTTCAGGCCCAGGTTGAGCAGCACGGTGGGCCGCAGGTCCTCGATCAGGCGCCGTTTGATCTGGATCCCCTGGTCCACGTGCAGCATCACGCGGGTGAGCTTTTCCGCCACATCCGGGTGGGTGTCCTGGATGCGGCGGCGCACCCAATGCATATCAAGCTTGGTGGCGGTCAGGATGGAGCCCAGCTCGTCGTGCAGCTCGCGCGCCAGCCGCGTCTTCTCGTCCTCGGTCACGCGCTGCAGGTGGGATGCCAGCGCCGATAGCTGGCGTGTGCGCGAGCGCACCATGCTGTCCAGGCGCGCGCTTTCTTCTTCCAGCTCGTTGCGTTCGGCTTCCGATACCGCCATGCGGCGCGAATGCTGCAAGCCCACCACAATCAGCAGCACGATATTGATGGCGGTCAGCAGGCCGATGCCGTAGCGCGACAGCGCAAGGTCGCGGTCGGCGTACTCCAGGCTCTGCGACACCGATTTGGCCTCGCGCTGCAGCAAGGCCTCCAGCCCGCGCCGCGCGTTGTCCATCGTCTGCTTGCCGAAGTCCGTGCGCACCAGGTCGAGCGCCACTTCCACGTCGCGCTTGCCGTAGATCAGTGTCAGGTCCATCTCGGTGAGCTTGCGGCTGACGGCGGCGGAGGCCTCGGTGAACAGCTTGAGCGCCTCCGGGTCCTCCGCGTAGCGGTTGCGCAGCGCGCTCATCAGCGCATTGATGCGCGGCACGGCCTGGTAGTACGGCTGGAGGTAGCTTTCCTTGCCGGTCAGCAGGAAGCCACGCTGGCCGGCTTCGGCAGTGACCAGCTCGCCGAGCAGGGCGTTGATCTGGCCCTGTACCTGCTGCGACTGGATGACTTGCGTATAGCCCTGGCGCAAGCGGATGTTGCCCGCCTCGGAGGCGATCAGCACCACCACGGTAAGCACGATGCCGCCCGCCAGAAGCAAGGTCGAGCGCAGCAGTGACTGCTTGAACATGTTCGTTTCCCGATGTCGGGCGCTTGGCCGGCGCGGCGTCTCCCGCACCATGCGGCGCCGCGCCTGGCTTGCACCTGTCTGCGACGATGGAAGCACATCGACGGTCTGCGGTCAACCTGCCGCGTCGCCGGTGCTGCCCGCGAGGCCGCGCCGGTGCTTGGACTGTAGGATTTGGCTGACAAGCGAATCGGTGCGGCTGCGGTGTCTGGGCGGGGGTCTGCTTTCTACCATGGTTCCATGAGCTTGCGCACCCTGCGTCAAGCCAGCTCGGGAAGAAAGAGGGAGAACGTCAATGCTGAAATGGGCGCTGATATTTGCAGTGGTTTCCGTGGTCGCCGGCTTGCTGGGGTTCACAGGTATTGCTGCCGGTGCGGCCGGCATTGCCAAGATCCTGTTCTTCATCTTCCTGGTGCTGTTCGTGCTGTTCCTTGCCCTGGGCGTGACCGTGTTCAAGGCGGTGAAATAGCCAATCGCAATCGCCGGTCGCTGTCACTTGCCAAGCGCGCGCCTGCTGGCGCGGCAGCCCAATCCACTTAGGGAGCCATCACCATGTTGCACTACGCACTCGTATTCTTTGTCATCGCCCTGATCGCCGCGGTATTCGGCTTTGGGGGCATCGCGGCAGGGGCGGTCGAGATCGCCAAGATCCTGTTCTTCATCTTCCTGGTGGTTGCGCTGGTGACGTTTGTGATCAGCCTGGTCAGGCGCTAGGGGATGTCAGGCGCGGCTTTCGCGATGGCAGTGAACGCCGCGGGCGGGGCGGCGGTCGGCAGGGCCGCCGCCCCGCTTTGCTCATGCAGATCCCGACTTACTGACTTCCTGGCAGACAGCGCGAACCGCATCACAGCACATCATCAGACCAAACGGAGATAAGCCAATGCTGACCAACAATCCGAAGATCCGCAAAGAAGTGAATCACCTGGCTGACAGCGCCGAAAGCACGGTGCGCCAGATCCGGCATGCCGCGCGCGATACGCGCGGCGCCGCCCGCGAAGCCGCGGGGCCCGTGGCCGGCGAGGTCAGCCGGCTGATTGCCCAGCTCGAGCAAACCATGGAAGTGCTGGGGCGCGAAAGCTCGTCCGAGGCAGTGCAGGCCGCACGCCGGTTGCAGGACCGTACGCGCGCCTTGCGCGACCACGTTGCGAGCCGTGCTCGCGAACGCGTCGACTATGCCGTGGACGGCGTGCAGCGGCGCGTGTTGGCGTCGCCGTTGAAAGCGATCGGTATCGCGGCGGCGCTAGGCGCTTTCGTCGGCTTGCTGATGGCAGCGAATAGCCGCAGCCGCAACGACTGACCGAGGCACTGCTGCCAGCCCTGATGAGGCAGTGAAGCCGTGAAACAGTGAAGCAGACCCCTCAGAGGCCATCGCCCAACATTCCCACAGGAGCATGACTGTCATGGACACCCCCGTAAAAGAGAAGCCCACCGCCGGCAAGGGCAAGGATCAGCAGGCCCGGAATGAGAAAGGCGCGAGCGGGGGCTTCCTGTCGGACGTCAAGACGCTGCGCGAACGCGCCCGCAAGCACATCGAGGATGGCGCTGTCACCCAGGACTACGATGCGGACCGGACCACCGTGCTGAAGCTGCTCAATGAGGCCCTGGCCACGGAACTGGTCTGCGTGCTGCGTTACCGGCGCCACTTCTTCATGGCCAAGGGCATCCACGCGGAACCGGTCGCGGCCGAGTTCAAGGTGCACTCCGACGAGGAGCAGGGGCACGCCGACCGCATTGCGGCGCGCATCTTGCAACTGGGCGGGGAGCCGGACTTCTCGCCGGACACCCTGACTTCGCGCAGCCATGCCGAGTATGTCGAGGCCGGATCGCTGACCGACATGATCAAGGAAAACCTGGTGGCCGAACGGATCGCCATCGAGAGCTACCGCGAGATGGTGCAGTACCTGGGCGAGCGCGACTCGACCACCCGCCGCATGCTGGAGGAAATCCTGGCGGTCGAGGAAGAGCACGCCGACGAACTCGCGGACATGCTGGACAAGGGCTAGCGCCTAGCCGCCAGCCAGGCTGGCAGTGCTGCATTCGCCGCATTCGCCGCGCCCCACCCAACACAGTTCTTTCCCCCTTCCGGATCCGCTTCCTGATCCGGCTCGCCCGGCCCGAATCAGCGGCTGGGCATTTTTTTGCCGGAAGCGCGAGCAAGCAGGAGAAGGGAGCGCGGGTGGGGCGGGACGCGGGGCGGCGAACGCAAGGGCAGACAAGGTGCCGGCTGGTGCCGGCTACCTTGTTGTCAATCTACGAGTGTGCGGGGATTCGGCGCACTGCCTACACCCCCCACATCACCTCGGTGCTCTCGCGCTGGGATGCGCGCAGCATGTCGAGGAAGGGGTAGGCGCGCTGGCCCAGGTGCAGGGGTTCTTCCTCGTTGTCATCGTCATTCTTGCCGGGGTGGACCGACGATACGGCCGGGTGCACCTTCTTGGCGTCCGTCACGGCGGCTTCCAGTATATGGATGCAGCGTGGCAGTTCCTCGATAGTGATCACCCCGCGCTCCCCCAGGTGCTTGCCGATAATCCCCAGGAGCGTCACGGCAAGGTCTCTCATCATGATGAGGTCCTGCGACGCGTGGGATTTGAAGGTGATCAGCATGATATTTCCTTTCCTTGGCGTACAGCGAAATACAGGGGCGAAAACCATGGCCGCGCGGCCTGTCCCGGGACCGGGCAGGGGGCTCGCAATGGCCGGTTTTGGGCTTGCTGCATGATGTCAGCATAGCACCTGATAAAATTCTGCGTTCTGCAATTCATTGCCTGCCACGCGGCGCGGCCTCCACATGCCGCCCGTGACGGTGCCGCCGCGGCAGAACCGCCGCGACGGCACCAGACAACCGCCTCAGGGCCACGACATCCATGCTGCCAGTTCAGACCACCAATCTTGCCGCTGCGTTCAATGACGCGGTGCGCGCAATCGCCCCGGCCGACACCGCCCTGCCCGACGCCGTCTTCGAGCGTCCGAAGGTCGCCGCCCACGGCGACCTGGCCTGCAACCTCGCCATGCAGGTTGCCCGCGCGCTCAAGCGCAACCCGCGGGAACTGGCCCAGCAGATCGTCGACGCAGTCAAGGCCGACGCGCGTACCGCCGGGCTGGTGGCCAGCCTGGAAATCGCCGGTCCCGGCTTTATCAACCTGCGCCTGACGCCGGCCGCCAAGGCCGATGTGCTGCGCGCGGTGCTGGAGCAGGGCAACCGCTACGGCGCCAAGGCACAGGGCGTGCACGGCAAGGTGCTGGTCGAATTCGTCTCCGCCAACCCGACCGGCCCGCTGCACGTCGGCCACGGCCGCCAGGCGGCACTGGGCGACGCGCTGGCCAACCTGCTGGACTGGCAGGGCTTTGCCGTGCATCGCGAGTTCTACTACAACGACGCCGGCGTGCAGATCCAGACCCTGGCCGTATCTGTGCAGGCGCGCGCCCGCGGCTTCAAGCCGGGCGATGCCGCGTGGCCGGAGTCGGCTTACAACGGCGACTACATCGCCGACATCGCTGCCGATTTCCTGGCAGGCAAGACCGTGCGCGCCTCCGACGGCGACGCCGTGACGGCCTCCGGCAAGGTCGAAGACATCGAGTCGATCCGCAAGTTCGCCGTGGCTTACCTGCGCAACGAGCAGGACATCGACCTGCGCGCCTTCGGCGTCAAGTTCGACCGCTACTACCTGGAGTCCTCGCTGTACAGCGACGGCCGCGTCGAAGCCGCGGTGCAGTCGCTGGTGGCCAAGGGCAAGACCTACGAGAACGAAGGCGCCCTGTGGCTGCGCACCACCGACGAAGGCGACGACAAGGACCGCGTCATGCGCAAGACCGACGGCACCTATACCTACTTCGTGCCGGACGTGGCCTACCACACCAGCAAGTGGGAGCGCGGCTTCGCCAAGGTCATCAACGTGCAGGGCAGCGACCACCACGGCACCATCGCCCGCGTGCGCGCCGGCCTGCAGGGGCTGGACATCGGCATCCCCAAAGGCTACCCCGACTACATCCTGCACAAGATGGTCACCGTCATGAAGAACGGCGAGGAGGTCAAGATCTCCAAGCGCGCCGGTTCCTATGTGACCGTGCGCGACCTGATCGAGTGGAGTAACGGCGCGGAAGGCGGCGAGACCATCCGCGGCTGCCTGGAAGCCGGCGTGGCCGACTGGCCCGAGCACTTCACCCGCGGGCGCGACGCGGTGCGCTTTTTCCTGCTGTCGCGCAAGGCCGATACGGAATTCATCTTCGATGTCGACCTGGCTCTCAAGCAGAACGACGAGAACCCGGTGTATTACGTGCAGTACGCCCATGCCCGCATCTGCTCGATCTTCGAATCCTGGGGCGGCGCGGACTGGGAGGCCAAGCTGCCTGCCCTGGCCGGCACCGACCTGGCCCCCGTGACCGGCGCCGACGCTACCCCGCAGGCGCTTGCGCTGGGCCAGCGCCTGGCCGATTTCCCGGACATGCTGGCGGCAGCGGCGGGTGAACTGGCGCCGCATGCGGTCGCCTTCTACCTGCGGGACCTGGCGGGCGATTTCCACGCCTTCTACAACTCCGACCGCGTGCTGGTGGACGACGAGACGGTCAAGCTGGCGCGCCTGGCGATGCTGGCCGCCACCCGCCAGGTGCTGCGCAACGGGCTGGCCGTCATCGGCGTCTCGGCGCCGCAGCGCATGTAAGCCAGGCCGGCGCCATGAAGGGGGCAAGCCCCCGTTCATGGCGCCGCCTTATCCGTATCGCCCTGACCACAGACAGTGATGCCGGGATCGGCGCAGGCTCTATAATCGCGCCATCACGCTAGAGGAATTCATGCAACAGCAACGCAAGCGCACCCCGCGCAATGCCAGCCGCGCCCCGCAGCGCGGAGGTACGTTCCTGGGACTGGTGCTGGGCCTGATCGTCGGCCTGGCGATCGCGGTAGTGGTCGCCCTGTACATCACCAAGTCGCCGGCGCCATTCCAGCAAAAGGGCGCGCAGAAGCCGGCCGAGCCCGGCAATGTGGTCAGCAACCTGCCCGCTCCGGCGCAGGAAGCGCCCAGCGATCCCAACAAGCCGCTGTGGAGCAAGACGCCGGCCAAGCCGGTCGGGCCTGCCGCTGAGCCCGAGCAGCCGTCCGGCCCGGCGCCGACCACGGTGAAGCCGCCCGAGCGCCAGCCGCCGGTAGCCGTCACCCGGCCAGCCGACAAGCCCGCCGCCGAGAAGCCCGCGGACAAGCCTGCCGATCGGCCCGCCGCCGAGAAGCCGGCCGACAAGAGCGCGCAGAAGCCGGCGGAAAAGCCTGCTGAAAAGCCGGCCGAGAAGCCTGTCGCCGACCCGATCGCCGAGATCGCCCAGGCCGATGCCAACAAGGTAGGCTACCTGCTGCAGGTAGGCGCCTTCCGCTCGCAGGACGACGCCGACCGCCAGAAGGCCAACCTGGCCATGCAGGGGTTCGAAGCCAAGGTGACCGAGCGCGATGTCAATGGCGTCAAGCTTTATCGCGTGCGCCTGGGGCCGTTCAACAAGATCGACGACATGAACCGTTCTCGCGACCGGCTGCAGGCGTCGGGTTTCGAGGCTTCGGTCATCCGCTTTACCAAGCAGTAACAAGCAGTAACGGTAACCCGGGGCGATCCGCTGAACCGGATTGCCCCGCCGCTGTCATACGCTCATTGCCCATTCTCGAAAGCCGCGCCACATGAAGAAACTCGCCACCTTGTTTGCCACGCTGGTCGCTGTGACCGGTTTCCTGATGACCGCGCCCGCGCAGGCAGCCGCGCCCACCTCGGGCAAGGAATACCAGGTCCTGAAAGCGCCGCAGCCCGTCGCGCCGGGCAAGATCGAAGTCACCGAGTTCTTCTGGTACGGCTGCCCGCACTGCTTTGACTTCGAGCCCGAGCTGGAAGCCTGGGTAGGCAAGCAGGGCAAGGACGTGGTGTTCAAGCGCGTGCCGGTTGCCTTCCGCGACGACCTGCTGCCGCACACCAAGATCTTCTACGCGCTGGAAGCCATCGGCAAGCTGGACGCCATGCACACCAAGGTCTTCAACGCCATCCACGTCGACCGCAAGCGCATGCTGGACCCGAACGAAATCGCCGACTTCATGGCCAAGAACGGCATCGACCGCAAGGCCTTCCTCGATGCTTACAACTCGTTCTCGGTGACCACCAACTCGCAACGCGCCAACAAGATCGCCGACGCCTACAAGATCGACGGCGTGCCGACCATCGTGGTGCAGGGCAAGTACGTGACCTCGCCGTCCATCGCCGGCACCAAGGGCACGGCCATCCAGACCATGGATTACCTGGTTGGCCAGGTGCGCGACAAGAAGATGTAATTCCCGGGCTGCGGCCAACGGCCTTTGGGCTCGCCACGCGCGAGCCGGCTGATGGCCACCAGCGGTCGACCGGCACCGCCGGCGCCGGCGAGGCGCAGCGGCGTCCGGCGCGCGCCAGGGCGGGTCGGTCGGCATGAACCATGTTGCGCTTACCCCTGGACCCTCCCGATGCGAGCACAGAAAGTCTTCCTTACCGGCGCGTCGAGCGGACTCGGCCAGGCCCTGGCGCGCGAGTACGCCTCGCAAGGCGCCATCCTCGGCCTGGTTGGCCGGCGCGAAGAGGTGCTGCGTGAATTCGCCCGCACCCTGCCCAATCCCAATGCGGTGCGCGTCTATGGCGCGGATGTGCGCGATGCCGATGCCATGCAGCGCGCCGCCCAGGACTTCCTCGATCATTTTGGTTGCCCCGATGTGGTGATCGCCAATGCGGGCGTATCGGTTGGCACCGTCGCCAGCGAGCGCGAGGACCTCGAAGCCTTCCGCATGGTGATGGACACCAACTGGTTCGGCGTGCTCACCACCTTCCAGCCCTTCATGCAGCCCATGCGCGAACGCGATCCAGGTGCCGGCGGCTGGCGCGGCACGCTGGTCGGCATTGCCAGCGTGGCCGGCGTGCGCGGCCTGCCGGGCGGGGGTGCCTACAGCGCCTCCAAGTCCGCGGTGATCAAGCTGCTGGAGAGCCTGCGCCTGGAACAGCGCCGCGAGCGCATCCGCGTGGTCACTATCGCGCCTGGCTACATCCGCACGCCGATGACCGAGCACAATCCCTATCGCATGCCCTTCCTGATGGACGCCGACGTGTTCGCCCGCAAGACGGTGCGTGCGATTGCCGCAGGGCGCCGCTTTGCCGTGGTGCCCTGGCAGATGGGCGTGGTCGCATCCATCCTGCACCTGATGCCGCGCTGGCTCTACGACGCAATCTTCTCCCGGGCGCCGCGCAAGCCGCGCGCGCAGGGAGGTAGCCAGGACAAGCAGCCATGAGCTGGCAGGACGCAGCCGGCGTCCTGCACGGCCCGGCCACGGGCGAGGTGCGCATTGCCTCGCTGGTGCCGTCCGTTACCGAACTGCTGTTCGCCCTGGGGCTGGGCCCGCTGATGGTGGCGCGCACCGGCTTTTGCATCCATCCCGAGCCCGCCGTGCGTGCCGTTGCCAAGGTGGGTGGCACCAAGGATGTCAATCTTGAGCGCCTGCGGGCGTTGGCGCCCACTCACGTAGTAGTCAACATCGACGAGAACCGGCGCGAGACGGTGGACGAGATCCGCGCGTTTGTGCCGCATGTGATCGTCACCCACCCCTGTGCGCCCGCGGACAACCTGGCGCTCTACCGGCTGCTTGGCGGCATCTTCGGCCGTCTTGCCGAAGCGGAATCGCTCTGCGCCGCCATGGCGGCCGAACTGGCGCAGGTACGTGCCCGGCAGTGGCCCGCGCGCAAGGTCCTGTATGCGATCTGGCAGGACCCGTGGATGACGGTGTCGCGCGATACCTATATCAGCCAGATGCTGGCGTTGGTGAACTGGCAGACGTGGCCTTCGGCTGACGCCATGCCCCAGGCTTGTGTTGACGGCGAGTGCAGCCGGCCCAATACGCCGCAGACGCGGTATCCGAGCTTCCGGTGGAGCGACGCGCTGGTGCGGGAGATTGACCTCGTCCTGCTTTCCAGCGAGCCCTATCGGTTTACCGAGGCGCATGTTGATGCGCTGGAGCGGCAGATTGGCAAGGAGGTTTTGCTGATCGATGGGGAGATGGTTTCCTGGTACGGGAGCCGGGCTGTGGAGGGGGTGAGGTATTTGTCGAGGTTTGCGGTTGGGGTTTAGTGGGTGTGACTGTGACTTCAGCTACAACGGCAATGGCAACGGCTTAACGTCAAAGGCAAAGGCTGAAAGTCAAAGGCAGTTTCACCTCCCCTGCGGGGAGGCGACCTACTTTCTTGTCTCGCCAAGAAAGTAGGCAAAGAAG
>NZ_JBWKVH010000067.1:0-28639 GCF_059421605.1 Cupriavidus sp. GW821-FHT02F09 | reverse complement strand
AGGTCGTTGCCGGTACGGCCGACCGTGCACAGCGCGGTATTGCCGGCGGTCACGCCCGACAGGGCGACGGATTTCTTGGGCTTCGGGCCGTTCTGCGGGACTGGCTGCTGCTCTGACATCGCGTTTCCTGTCTGGTCTCTTGCCCGAGCCAAGCGCGGGGTCGATCCTGTGGCACACCGTGGTCATCGCCTGGCGCGCGCCAGGCAACGTTCATGCAAAGAAGCGTTCGAGCACCGTGCCGGGCAAATCAGCACCGGTGGCGTGCGCCCGCTGCAGCAGCGACCAGTAATACCGGTAGCTGGCGCGGTCGTGCAACTGGCCCTGGTGGCGGATCGGCGCCCAGTTGTTCTCGTAGGCGGCCAGCAGGATCTCGCTGGACGCGCCAATCTCCGTGCCACTGGGGCGGAAGGCCGCCACGATCGGCTGGATCTGGCTCGGGTGGATGCTCCACTTGCGCAGGTAGCCGAATTCGGCCCGGGCGCGCAGGGCATCGTCTCCGGCGCGGGATGGCTGCTCGATATCGGTGCTGACGTTATGCGAGGGCACCTTGCCGTACCGATGGCAGGCGGCCGAGATCTCCAGCATGGCGCGCCGGATCAGCGGGTGCTCGAACTGCTGCGGCGAGCGCATGGCGTCGCCCGGGATGGCACCGTGGTGGGCGGAAACGAAATCCATCAGCCCGAAGCTGAGACATTCCACCTGCACGAGGCGGGCGATATCGAATACCTGGTCCAATGCGGCATGCGTCTCTATCAGCACATGAATAGGGATGTGCCGTGCGATGCCGGCGGCGCGGGCCGCCTGGTTCACGTGGTCTGTGACGCGCGCGACCTCGACCACATCGGTCACCTTGGGCACCACCACATAGGCCAGCCGGGCGCCGGCGCTGCCCACCAGGATGTCGATGTCCTGGCGCCAACAGGGGTGCGCCGGGTCATGGATGCGCACGCCCACGCGGTTGAAGTGGTTTTGCGGGCTGTTGATGAGGCGTGCGCACAATTCGGCGTGCTCGCGCTCCAGCCCGACGGCGGCGCCGTCTTCGCAGTCGAAGGTGATATCGAAGACGGGCCCAAGCTCTTGCTGCAGGGCAAGCGATTTCAGCATCAGCTTTTCGTTGCCGGCATAGTGGTCGCAGACCGGCAGTTGCGTCGGAATGGCTTCGCCCTGGAACAAGACCTCGGAAGGATGCACTTTATTCAATCGAATAGCGGTTGAGGGAGGAAGGGGCGGGGCGCCAGAATGAAAAAACCGGAGCCTGCGCCGATTCGTGAATCGATGCGAGGCTCCGGTCTAGTCATTGGCGCTGCCTGGATCCTGGATCAGCCGAGCAGGTGCTGCACGCCGGCACGCTCTTCTTCCAGTTCCTTGAGCGTGATATTGATCTTTTCCTGGCTGTAGGCGTCGACTTCGAGGCCCTTGACCATTTCGTACTTGCCGTTGGCGGTGGTCACCGGGAAGCCGAACATGGTGTCTTCGGGGATGCCGTACGAACCGTCCGACGGGATGCCCATGGTGACCCACTTGCCGTTCGAGCCCAGGACCCAGTCATGCACGTGGTCGATGGCAGCGTTGGCGGCCGAAGCTGCCGACGACAGGCCACGGGCTTCGATGATGGCGGCGCCGCGCTTGCCAACGGTCGGCAGGAACACGTCGTTGTTCCAGGCGTGGTCGTTGATCAGGTCCTTGACGCTCTGGCCGTCGACGGTCGCGTAGCGGTAGTCGGCGTACATGGTCGGGCTGTGGTTGCCCCAGACGAACATCTTCTCGATCGACGCGACCGGCTTGCCGGTCTTGGCGGCAATTTGCGACAGGGCACGATTGTGATCCAGGCGCAGCATGGCGGTGAAGTTCTCCTTGGGCAGGCTCGGAGCCGACTTCATCGCGATGTAGGCGTTGGTGTTGGCCGGGTTGCCGACCACCAGCACCTTGATGTCGCGGGCGGCGACTTCGTCCAGCGCCTTGCCTTGCACCGTGAAGATCTGTGCGTTGGCTTCGAGCAGGTCCTTGCGTTCCATGCCCTTGCTACGCGGACGGGCACCGACCAGCAGCGCGACGTTGGCGTCCTTGAACGCGACTTTGGGGTCGTCGGTGATCACCACGCCGGCCAGCAGCGGGAATGCGCAATCTTCCAGTTCCATCACCACGCCCTTGACGGCGGCCTGGGCTTGCGGGAGGTCGAGCAATTGGAGGATGACCGGCTGGTCTTTGCCAAGCATGTCGCCATTGGCGATGCGGAACAGCAGGGAGTAGCCGATCTGGCCAGCGGCGCCGGTGACTGCGACGCGCATTGGGGCTTTAGCCATGAGTAATTCTCCAAACAAGAAGAGGGGGAAACTGGTCGGTGTCTGGCCGGAGGGTAGTCCGGACGTCACCGGTTGCGGGTTTGTCGCCACGGCGGCAAGCGGCAATCCGCCGGCGCGCTGCTAGCGGTACCGACTGGAGAGAGCCACAACGGGTCATGGGGTGCGACAAAGCGTAAGTCTACTGCGAAGAGGGGTGCCGTATCCAGAGCGGGTGCAGGCGTGAAACCTGCGGGAGTGTAGGCCTGCCCATTTGTGTTGTCAATTCATATGTCTTATATAAGACATAAGACATTTGATGGCGGGCTGGACGTGCTTCCTCGTTTTGTGGTGAAATTCGCCTATGTCATCCCTGCCCCCGTCCCTCGCCGGCACTGCCGTTGCTGCAGTGCAGGATAACGGCGCCGCTACGTCCGGCGCCGGGACGCAGCCGTCCGCGGCGGCGGCCTCGCCAACATTCAGCCCACTCTACCAGCAGATCAAGGCGCTCATCACGCAGAGCCTGCAGTCCGGTGAATGGAAGCCCGGCGACATGATCCCCAGTGAAATGGACCTGGCGGCCCGCTACAAGGTCAGCCAGGGCACCGTGCGCAAGGCCATCGACGAACTCGCCGCCGAGAACCTGGTGGCGCGCCGCCAGGGCAAGGGCACCTTTGTCACGACGCACCACGAGGATGGCGTGAAGTTCCGCTTCCTGCGTCTGGTGCCGGACGAGGGCGAGCCCCATTATGGGGCCAGCCAGGTGCTGGAATGCAAGCGCCTGCGCGCGCCGGCCGAAATCGCACGCCTTCTCGACATCCGCACCGGCGATGGCGTGGTGCAGATCCGCCGCGTGCTGTTTTTCTCCGGCGAGCCGACCGTGCTGGACGAAATCTGGCTGCTGGGCACCAACTTCAAGGGCCTGACGGCCGAGAAGCTGACCGAATGGAAGGGCCCGATGTATGCGCTGTTCGAGGCCGAGTTCGGCACGCGCATGATCCGGGCGAGCGAAAAAATCCGCGCGGTGGCCGCTGACCAGGCCACCGCGTCGCTGTTGTCCGTGGATGCGGGCACGCCGCTTTTGTCTGTCGAGCGCGTCTCGTTCACCTATGGCGACCGGCCCGTCGAAGTCCGCCGCGGCCTGTATGTAACCACCCGGCACTATTATCAGAACGATTTGAGCTGATACGCCGGAATGCAATCCATGTCGATTATTGCTATTGCAGCCACGGCAGCCGCCGCTGTTGCGCAAAGCAGGGATGATTACCTCGCGGCATGGTTGCGTGCGATTGTCGGGCACGCCATGTTGGTGCGCGATAGCTGAAAATTATTGGTGCGCCGCGCAACAAAGGCGCTAAAATTATCGGGATTTGCTCCGGCTGCATCCATTTGCATCCAGGGCGCTCAGAAGTTTCGTTTTTTGTTTACCGCAAATGGGGTCTAGCAATGGCTGAAGCCAAACAAGCCAGGCCGGAGTTCAGGAACATCCATGTGACGCAGCTGGCGCGTTACAGGTTGCCCTGGGCCGGCAAGGTGTCCATCCTGCATCGCGCAAGCGGCGCTCTGATGTTCCTCCTCCTTCCTTTCGTCCTGTATCTCTTCGAGCAGAGCGTCACTTCCGAACTGAGCTTCGCAAAGTTCTCGGCGCTTCTGTCCGGCGGCTTCGTCAAGCTGGTTCTGCTGGCTCTGATCTGGGGTTACCTGCACCACTTCTGCGCCGGCATCCGTTTCCTGCTGCTCGACGTGCACGTTGGCGTGACCAAGCCCGCTTCGGCGAAGTCCGCTGTTGCCGTGCTGATCATCAGCCTGTTGCTCACCGCTGTGTTCGGCCTGAAGCTGTTCGGCCTGTTCTGAGGAGAGAGTCAACGTGGCAAATAATAATATCGGTCCCAAGCGTCTGGTCGTCGGTGCGCACTACGGTCTCAAAGACTGGCTCGCGCAGCGCGTCACCGCTGTCATCATGGTGGTCTTCACCATCGTGCTGGCAGTCGCCTTCCTGCTCTCGAACGGCGCTTCCTACGAAGCGTGGGCAGGTCTCTTCTCCAACCAGTGGATGAAGATCATCACGTTCCTCACCATCCTGTCGCTGCTGTATCACGCCTGGATTGGCGTGCGCGACATCTGGATGGACTATGTGAAGCCGATGGCAGTGCGCCTCGTGCTGCAAGTTCTTACGATTCTGTGGCTCGTCGGTTGTGCGGGCTACGCAGCTCAGATTCTCTGGAGGGTGTAATAAATGGTCGCAGTCAAGACAGGATTGCCGCGTCGTCGCTTTGACGTGGTCATCGTCGGGGCGGGCGGCGCTGGGATGCGCGCATCCCTCCAGCTCGCGGAAGCCGGCCTGAATGTCGCCGTGCTCTCCAAGGTTTTCCCGACGCGCTCGCACACCGTGGCGGCGCAGGGTGGCATTGGCGCTTCGCTCGGCAACATGAGCGAAGACAACTGGCACTATCACTTCTACGACACCATCAAGGGTTCCGATTGGCTGGGCGACCAGGACGCAATCGAATTCATGTGCCGTGAAGCCCCCAAGGTCGTCTACGAGCTCGAGCACTTCGGCATGCCGTTCGACCGTAACGCCGACGGCACCATCTACCAGCGTCCGTTCGGCGGCCATACGTCGAACTACGGCGAGAAGCCGGTCCAGCGCGCTTGCGCGGCTGCCGACCGTACCGGCCACGCACTGCTGCACACGCTGTACCAGCGTAATGTGCGCGCCAAGACGCATTTCTTCGTCGAGTGGATGGCGCTGGACCTGATCCGCGACGCCGACGGCGACGTGCTGGGCGTGACCGCGCTGGAAATGGAAACCGGCGAGGTCTACATCCTCGAGGCCAAGACCACGCTGTTCGCCACCGGCGGCGCCGGCCGTATCTACGCCGCGTCGACCAATGCCTTCATCAACACCGGTGACGGCCTGGGCATGGCAGCGCGCGCAGGCGTGCCGCTGGAAGACATGGAGTTCTGGCAGTTCCACCCGACCGGCGTGGCCGGCGCGGGCGTGCTGATCACCGAAGGCGTGCGCGGGGAAGGCGGTATCCTGCGTAACAAGGACGGCGAGCGCTTCATGGAGCGCTATGCGCCGACGCTGAAGGATCTGGCGCCGCGCGACTTCGTCTCGCGCTCGATGGACCAGGAAATCAAGGAAGGCCGCGGTTGTGGCCCGAACGGCGACTACGTGCTGCTGGACCTGACGCACGTCGGGGCCGACACCATCATGAAGCGCCTGCCGTCGATCCGCGAGATCGGCGTCAAGTTCGCCAACGTCGACGCGATCAAGGAACCGATCCCGGTGGTGCCGACCATCCATTACCAGATGGGCGGTATCCCGACCAATATCAATGGCCAGGTGGTGGCGCCGAAGAACGGCAACCCCAACGAAGTCATCAACGGTTTCTACGCGATCGGCGAATGCTCCTGCGTGTCGGTGCACGGCGCCAACCGCCTGGGCACCAACTCGCTGCTGGACCTGGTGGTGTTCGGCCGCGCGGCCGGCAACCACATCGCGGCGACCTCGATCAAGCAGAAAGAGCACAAGCCGCTGCCGGCCGATGCTGCCGACCGCGCCATGTCGCGCCTGGCCAAGCTGCAATCGTCGTCGTCGGGCGAATACACCCAGGACGTGGCCAACGACATCCGCAAGAACATGCAGTCGCATGCGGGCGTGTTCCGTACGCAGAAGCTGATGGACGAAGGCGTCGAGCGCATCCTCGAAGTGGCGGAACGTGCTGACAACATCCATCTGAAGGACAAGTCCAAAGTCTTCAACACCGCACTGGTGGAAGCCCTGGAAGTGGCCAACCTGGTGGAAGTGGCCAAGGCCACCATGATTTCGGCAGCTGCCCGCAAGGAATCCCGCGGTGCGCACGCGCACAGCGACTTCCCGAATCGCGACGACGAGAGCTGGCTCAAGCACACGCTGTTCTACAGCGAAGGCAACCGCCTCGACTACAAGCCGGTGAAGATGAACCCGCTGACGGTGGAAAGCGTTCCTCCCAAGGCCCGGACCTTCTAAGCACCGCGTAGGACCCACAGGACCCACAGAAATGAAGCGTATTTTCGAAGTCTACCGCTACGACCCGGACAAGGATGCGGCCCCCCGCATGCAAACGTACGAAGTCGAGCTCGACGGTCATGAGCGCATGCTGCTGGACGCGCTGGTCAAGCTGAAGAAGCTGGACGAAACCATTTCGTTCCGCCGCTCGTGCCGCGAAGGCGTGTGCGGATCGGACGCGATGAACATCAACGGCAAGAACGGTCTGGCCTGCCTGACCAACATGCTCGAGCTGCCGGAACGCATCGTCTTGCGTCCGCTGCCCGGCCTGCCGGTGGTGCGCGACCTGATCGTCGACATGACGCAGTTCTTCAAGCAGTACAACTCGATCAAGCCGTACCTCATCAACGACGAGCCGCCGCCCGAGAAAGAGCGCCTGCAGTCGCCCGAGGAGCGCGACGAGCTGGACGGCCTGTATGAGTGCATCTTGTGCGCAAGCTGCTCGACGTCGTGCCCGTCGTTCTGGTGGAACCCGGATAAGTTCGTCGGCCCGGCCGGCCTGCTGCAAGCCTATCGCTTTATCGCGGACAGCCGCGACCAGGCGACCAGCCAGCGCCTGGACGACCTGAACGACCCGTACCGCCTGTTCCGTTGCCACAGCATCATGAACTGCGTCGACGTTTGCCCGAAGGGGTTGAACCCGACCAAGGCCATCGGCAAGATCAAAGAGCTGATGGTTCGCCGCTCGGTCTGATCCTGCGCGGTTGTTGTAAGCGGCGCGTCAGTCCGGGCTATCAAACTGCATACCCGACCGGCGCGCCGGAAGTAGGTACCTATGACCGAAAGTGTTTCCCCCAGTTTCTCCCACCAGGCCGACCCGCACCGGCGTGCACGACTGCGCTGGCGCGCGCGGCGCGGCCTCCTGGAGAACGACATCATCGTCGAACGTTTTTTCAACCGTTACGAAGAAAGCCTCTCCGACCAGGACGTGGCCTCGCTCTCCGAACTCTTCGAGCTGAGCGACAACGAGTTGATGGACCTGCTTCTTGCGCGCAAGGAGCTGGACGGTGAGCTCGACACGCCCCCGATGCAGCACGTGATTGCCCTGCTGCGTTCGGTCTGAGTTTCGTCAACATTATTAGTCAGCATTAGAAGGAACCGACATGACGCCGTCCGATGTGAAAGCCACGCTATCGTTTTCCGATGGTTCCCCCAGCGTTGAGCTGCCGATTTATACGGGTACCGTTGGCCCCGACGTAATCGATATTCGCAAGCTGTACGGACAAACCGGCAAGTTCACCTATGACCCCGGTTTCATGTCGACGGCTTCGTGCAATTCGAAGATCACCTACATCGACGGGGACAAGGGTGAGCTGCTGTATCGCGGCTACCCGATCGAGCAACTGGCTACCAAGTGCGACCACCTGGAAACCTGTTACCTGCTGCTCAAGGGCGAACTGCCCAATGCCAAGCAGAAGGAAGAATTCGTGGGCGCCGTGATGAACCACACCATGGTTCACGAGCAGATGCAGTTCTTCCTGCGCGGCTTCCGCCGCGATGCCCACCCGATGGCCGTCCTGACGGGCCTGGTGGGCGCCATGAGCGCGTTCTACCACGACGCCATGGACATCGATGATCCGCACCAGCGCGAAATCTCCGCGATCCGCCTGATCGCCAAGATGCCGACCCTGGTCGCCATGGCCTACAAGTACAACATCGGCCAGCCGTACATCTATCCGCAGAACGACCTGTCCTACTCGGGCAACTTCATGCAGATGATGTTCTCCACGCCGTGCGCCCCGTACAAGGTGAACCCGGTGCTCGAGCGCGCGCTCGACCGCATCTTCATCCTGCACGCGGACCACGAGCAGAACGCCTCCACCTCCACGGTGCGCCTGGCTGGCTCCTCGGGTACCAACCCGTTCGCCGCCATCGCCGCCGGCGTGGCTTGCCTGTGGGGCCCGGCCCACGGTGGCGCCAACGAAGCCGCCCTCAAGATGCTTGAGGAAATCGGCAGCGTCGACAACATCACCGAGTTCATCAAGCAGGTCAAGGACAAGAACTCGGGCGTGCGCCTGATGGGCTTTGGCCACCGCGTGTACAAGAACTACGATCCGCGTGCCAAGCTGATGCGCGAAACCTGCTATGAAGTGCTGAACGAACTGGGCCTGCACAACGACCCGCTGTTCAAGCTCGCCATGGAACTGGAAAAGATCGCGCTGGAAGACGAGTACTTCGTCAGCCGCAAGCTGTATCCGAATGTCGACTTCTACTCGGGCATCGTGCAGCGCGCACTCGGCATCCCGACGTCGCTGTTCACCTGCATCTTCGCCCTGGCACGCACGCCGGGCTGGATCTCGCAGTGGGAAGAAATGATCACCGATCCGGAATACAAGATCGGCCGTCCGCGCCAGCTGTTCAACGGCGCGGCAAGCCGCAACGTGCCGGATATGGGCACGCGTTAATGCCCCGGTAAGGCGGCGCTGGCAGTCACGGCGCCGTATGCATCACGAAACGCCCCGGCCATGGCCGGGGCGTTTTGTTTTTTGCGCGTGCACGTGCACGGATCTGATCCCCCAGCCAAGACGCGAAATGGCTCGCTGGGGCGGCGCAGCAATACCAAACGCATCGGCCTTGCCAAGGCCTTGTCCTCCAAGCTCGCCGGCACTTGTGCGGCGCAAAAGATTTATTGCGTGAAACGTGGCGATAACGCCAATTTCCGACGATTTGTGCTGTGTTACTACCATTAAGATCCTCATTTGTTGTGCAAATGTGCCATCCGGCGCGGAATTTGACCCTATAATGCGGGCTGCTTTGCCGACAGCAGCCGGGCCACCCTTCCGGACTGCGTTGAGGCGAGCGGGGCAGGCGAATCACCTGCGCAATAGAGAACGCATCAACGTTGTCTTTCCGAACCAAGGTCTTCCGTTGCATGGATTGCATAGGAGGGCTGACACATGCCGGGCCCCGCACACGCTTCATTTCTTGCAGGCCCGTCTTCCGCGTCTCGGGCGTCTTTTCCAGGTTTTAGCTCGCGGGTGTTGTTCGATTGCGCAGGTCATGCCGTCTCAGCCCATGACCCAACCATAATCGAGGAGCTCCTGAATGACGCTGTCCCGTCTTACGACCATCTCCCTGGCCACGGCCCTGTGCGCTTTCGGCGCCGCTGCCAACGCTGAAACCGTCAAGATTGCCATTGCCGGCCCCATGAGCGGCTCCGTTGCCCAGTACGGCGACATGGTCAAGGCTGGTGCGCTGACTGCCATCGAGCAGATCAATGCCGCCGGCGGCGCGGGCGGCAACAAGTTCGAAGTGGTGATGATGGACGACGCCTGCGAACCGAAGCAGGCCGTGGCGGTAGCCAACAAGATCGTCAGCCAGAAGATCCATTACGTGATCGGCCACGTGTGCTCGGGCTCGACCATCCCGGCTTCGGACATCTACGAGAACGAAGGCATCGTCATGGTGACGCCGTCGGCCACCGCGCCGCAGCTGACCGAAAACAAGAAGCGCAAGTTCATCTTCCGCACCATCGGCCGCGACGACCAGCAAGGCCCGGCTGCTGCCCAGTACATCATCACCAAGATCAAGCCCAAGAAGGTCGCGATCCTGCACGACAAGCAGTCGTACGGCCAGGGCATTGCCTCGTCGGTGAAGAAGGACCTGGAAGCCGCCAAGATCCCCGTGGCTGTGTTCGAAGGCGTGAACGCCGGCGATTCGGACTACTCCGCCGTCATTACCAAGCTCAAGTCGCAAGGCGTGGACTTCGTCTACTTCGGCGGCTATCACCCGGAAATGGGCCTGCTGCTGCGCCAGGCGCGCGAGCAGGGCGTCAAGGCGACCTTCATGGGTCCTGAAGGCGTGGGCAACAAGGACGTGACGGCCATCGCCGGCGCGTCTTCGGAAGGCATGCTGGTCACGTTGCCGGCCGACTTCTCCGCCGATCCGTCCAACGCCGCGCTGGTCAAGGCCTTCGCCGACAAGAAGCGTGACGCCAACGGTCCGTTCCAGATGCCGGCCTACGCCGCGGTCCAGATCATTGGCGACGCCATCGCCGGCGCCAAGAGCACCGATCCGACCAAGGTTGCCGCGTACATGCACAAGAACGCCTTCCAGACTCCGATCGGCAAGGTCGAGTACGACGCGCAGGGCGACCTGAAGTCGTTCAAGTTCGTTGTGTTTACCTGGCACAAGGACGCCACCAAGACCGCTGCCAACTAAGCCGCACATTGGCTTTGCGCGCCCCGCTCATGGCTTGAGCGGGGCGTTTTGGTATCGGGGTCCGGTTGCCCGGCCGGCGCGGTTTATCCGCCGCGCCCGGGGCCTGGGCATATCCGGCATTACGGAGCCGGCCCGGCGCTTGCGCACGTCCTGCAACGCCGGCGTCTCCAGCTTCAAAGTTATGGGGCTTCCCGCATGAACGAGTTCCTTCCACAGTTTACCCAGCAGCTGGTCAATGGCCTGACGCTGGGTGCGATCTATGCGCTGATCGCCATTGGCTACACCATGGTCTACGGCATCATCGGCATGATCAATTTTGCCCACGGCGAGATCTATATGATCGGCGCCTACGTGGGCCTGGTGACGCTCACCGCCATCGGCGCGAGCGCGGGCTATCCGCTGCCGCTGGTGCTGGGCGCCGCCTTGCTGGTGTCCGTCCTGGTCACCGGTTTGTATGGTTTTGCCGTGGAGCGCGTGGCCTACCGGCCCCTGCGCGGCGGTCCGCGGCTGGTGCCGCTGATCTCCGCCATCGGCATGTCGATCTTCCTGCAGAACTATGTGCAGATCGGGCAGGGCGCGCGCGACATGTCCGTGCCGGTGCTGATCTCCGGCGCCATCGAGTTTCAGATGGGCAGTGACTTCACCGTGACCATGCCGTATTCGCGCCTGCTGATCGTGGGCGTGACGCTGGTGCTGATGATCGCGCTGACGCTATTTATTGGCCACTCGCGCATGGGCCGCGCCTGCCGTGCCTGTGCCGAAGACATGCGCATGGCCAACCTGCTCGGCATCGACACTAACCGCGTGATCTCCTTCACCTTCGTGCTGGGCGCGATGCTGGCGGCGGTGGGCGGCGTGCTGATCGGCCTGACCATCGGCAAGCTCAACCCGTATATCGGCTTCGTGGCCGGCATCAAGGCCTTCACCGCGGCCGTACTGGGCGGCATCGGCAGCATCCCGGGCGCCATGCTCGGCGGCGTGCTGCTGGGCTTGGCCGAGACCTTTGCCTCCGGCTATATGCCGGCCGAGTACAAGGACGTGGTGGCGTTCGGCCTGCTGGTGCTGATCCTGCTGTTCCGCCCGACCGGGCTGCTGGGCAAGCCTGACGTTGAAAAGGTGTGAGGACGCTATGACACAAGCTATTTCTACGCCAATCAGTTTGGCGCAGGGCGCGCCGGCAGGGCAGACCCTGAAGAACGCCATCGTCGCGGCCGTGATGACGGCCATCCTGACCATTCCCGTGCTGGGGCTGCAGTTGAAGCTCGATGGCTACAAGGTCGTGCTCGAGCCGCACTGGAAGCCGGTGTGGCTGGCGGTGGGTGCGGTCTTCCTGTTCCAGCTCTTCAAGCCGCTGTTCCAGCGCGCCACGGCCGGCGTCAAGGTGCCGAGCCTGCCCGCGCTGGGCGCGACCCAGCAGCGCAAGGTGATCTGGCTGCTGCTGGCGGTTGGCCTGGTGTTCCCGTTCTTCGGCTCGCGCGGCGCGGTGGACGTGGCCACGCTGGCGCTGATCTACGTGATCCTGGGCCTCGGCCTGAATATCGTGGTGGGCTATGCCGGCCTGCTCGACCTGGGCTACGTCGGCTTCTACGCGGTTGGCGGCTACACCTACGCGCTGCTCAACCAATACTTCGGGCTGACCTTCTGGGAGTGCCTGCCGATCGCCGCCGGCATGTCGGCGCTGTTCGGCTTCGTGCTGGGTTTTCCGGTGCTGAGGCTGCGCGGCGACTACCTGGCCATCGTCACGCTGGGCTTCGGCGAGATCATCCGCCTGCTGCTCAACAACCTGACCAGCCTCACCGGTGGACCGGACGGCGTGTCGGGCATCCCGAAGCCGACCGTGTTTGGCATCGAGATGGCGCGCAGTTCGAGCGTGGAAGGCGTCAAGACCTTTCATGAGTTGCTGGGCTGGGACTACAGCGGCGAGCACATGGTGATCTTCCTCTACCTGCTGGCGCTGCTGCTGGTGGGCTTCACGCTGTTCGTCACCAGCCGGCTGATCCGCATGCCGATGGGCCGCGCATGGGAAGCCCTGCGCGAGGATGAAATCGCCTGCCGGTCGCTGGGCTTGAACCCGACCCGCATCAAGCTGTCGGCGTTCACGCTGGGCGCGGCCTTCGCCGGCCTGGGCGGCGCGTTCTTCGCCGCGCGCCAGGGCCTGGTCAATCCCGAATCGTTCACCTTTATCGAGTCCGCGCTGATCCTGGCGGTGGTGGTGCTGGGCGGCATGGGCTCGCAGCTGGGCGTGATCCTGGCCGCTATCCTGCTGACCGCGCTGCCGGAAATGGCGCGCGGCTTTGCCGAGTACCGCATGCTGATTTTCGGCCTGGTGATGGTGCTGATGATGATGTGGCGTCCGCAGGGCCTGCTGCCCGCGAGCCGCCCCCATGTGGAGTTGCCGCAATGAGCCAAGTTCAATCAGCGGAACTGCTGAAAGTCTCCGGCCTGCAGATGCGCTTCGGCGGCCTGCTGGCGGTCGACGGCATCGATTTCGATGTGCGCCGCGATGAGGTCTTCGCCATCATCGGCCCCAACGGCGCGGGCAAGACCACGGTGTTCAATTGCGTGGGCGGCTTTTATAAGCCCACCGCCGGCGAGGTCATGCTGGACGGGCATTCGATCGCCCGCCTGCCGAGCCACCAGGTGGCGCGCCGTGGCCTGGTGCGCACGTTCCAGAACATCCGCTTGTTCAAGCAACTGACGGTGGTCGAGAACCTGCTGGTGGCGCAACACCTGCAGGTACGCTCCGGGCTGCTGCGCGGGCTGTTTGCCACGCCGGCCTACCGCCGTGCCGAGCGCGAGGCGCTGGAGCGTGCCGCGCTGTGGCTCGAGCGCATGGGGCTGCGTGGCGTGGCCAACCGCGAGGCGGGCACGCTGTCGTATGGCCACCAGCGCCGGCTGGAAATCGCGCGCTGCATGATCACCAATCCGCGCCTGCTGATGCTTGACGAGCCGGCTGCCGGCCTCAACCCGCAGGAAAAGGTCGAGCTGTCGCAGCTGATCGACCAGTTGCGGCGCGAGCACAAGATCTCGGTGCTGCTGATCGAGCACGACATGAGTCTGGTGATGGGCGTGTCCGACCGCATCCTGGTGATGGAACACGGCCGCCCGATCCTGGTCGGCAAACCGGCCGAAGTGCGCAACGACCCGCGCGTGATCAAGGCTTACCTGGGAGAGGACTGATGCTGAAGCTGGAACAAGTCCATACCCATTACGGCGCGATCGAAGCGCTGTCTGGCGTATCGATTGAGGTGAACAAGGGCGAGATCGTCACGCTGATCGGCAGCAACGGCGCTGGCAAGACCACGCTGATGATGACCGTGTGCGGCTCGCCGCGCGCGTCGAGCGGGCGCGTGATGTTTGAAGGGCAGGACATCACGCGCCGTCCCACGCACGAGATCATGCGCCTCGGCATGGCGATCTCGCCGGAGGGGCGGCGCGTGTTTCCCAGCCTGACGGTGCTGGACAACCTGAAGATGGGCGCCTTCTTCGGCAAGCGCGACGAGATCGAGGCGGGCGTCGAGCACGTCTATAAGCTCTTCCCACGGCTCAAGCAGCGCTCCACGCAACGCGCCGGCACCATGTCCGGCGGCGAGCAGCAGATGCTGGCCATCGGCCGCGCACTGATGAGCCGGCCCCGCCTGCTGTTGCTGGACGAGCCGACGCTCGGCCTGGCACCGCTGGTGATCGCACAGATCTTCGACATCATCCGGACCATTCGTGACGAGGGCGTCACAGTGTTCCTGGTCGAGCAGAACGCCAACAAGGCGCTGGGCGTGGCGGATCGCGGCTATGTGCTGGAGACGGGGCGCGTGGTGCTGGCGGACACCGGCGCCAATCTGCTGGCCAACGACCGCATCAAGAGCGCTTACCTGGGCGGTTGAGCCCAGTTTTTCTCCCGCTCACCCGCCTGGCGGGCGAGCGGGAGAAGACCCTCGCCATTCCCCCTTTTCGCCATCGGCGAAATCCCCCTTTCGCCAATCACATTACATTTCCGCCGCCGCGCAGGCCGGCCACGGCCCGGTCGCGCGCTATCGCTGTGGCATAATCGATTGTGAAGTCAAGCATCGCAGCAAGCCGCATTTCGTTGCCCGCGTTCCTGCGAAAAATCCCCCAAACTACCGCGCGACGCCGCCAACCGTGCTGTACCAAACGGTCCCGGCCCGCCCCCCCTGCATCATGGCCAAGACGCTTTACGACAAACTTTGGGATGACCACACCGTGCACGTCGAGGATGACGGCACCACGATGCTGTACATCGATCGCCATCTGCTGCACGAAGTCACCAGCCCGCAGGCGTTCGAAGGCCTGAAGCTGGCGCAGCGCCCGGTCTGGCGCATCAGCGCCAACCTGGCGGTGTCGGACCACAACGTGCCGACCACGGATCGTAGCCAGGGCATTGCCGATCCGGTGTCGAAGCTGCAGGTGGATACGCTGGATAACAACTGCGACGCGTACGGCATCACCCAGTTCAAGATGAACGACCTGCGCCAGGGCATCGTGCACGTGATCGGGCCGGAGCAGGGCGCTACGCTGCCGGGCATGACGGTGGTCTGCGGCGATTCGCATACCAGCACGCACGGCGCGTTTGGCGCGCTGGCGCACGGCATCGGCACCTCCGAGGTGGAGCACGTGCTGGCCACGCAGACGTTGCTGGGCAAGAAGGCCAAGAACATGCTGGTGCGCGTGGAAGGCAAGCTGCCGCGCGGATGCACCGCCAAGGACATCGTGCTGGCGGTGATCGGCAAGATCGGCACCGCGGGCGGCACCGGCTACACCATCGAGTTCGCCGGCTCGGCCATTCGCGACCTGAGCATGGAAGGGCGCATGACGGTGTGCAACATGGCCATCGAGGCGGGCGCGCGCGCTGGCCTGGTGGCGGTGGACGATGTCACGCTCGAGTACGTCAAGGGCCGCCCGTTCTCGCCGCAGGGCGTGGAGTGGGAGCAGGCTGTGGGCTACTGGCGCACGCTGCATTCGGACGCCGGTGCGCATTTCGACCAGGTGGTCGAGCTGCGCGCGGAAGAGGTCCGTCCGCAGGTGACCTGGGGCACCTCGCCCGAGATGGTGGTCAGCATCGAGGACCGCGTGCCGGATCCCGAGAAGGAAAAAGACCCGAACAAGCGCAACGCCATGGAGCGCGCGCTCGAGTACATGGGCCTGCAGCCCAACGTGCCAGTGGACAGCATCAAGATCGACAAGGTCTTTATCGGTTCCTGCACCAACTCCCGCATCGAAGACATGCGTGCCGCTGCGTGGGTCGTGCAGAAGCTGGGGCGGCGCGTGGCGTCCAACGTGAAGCTGGCGATGGTGGTGCCGGGCTCGGGCCTGGTCAAGGAGCAGGCCGAGCGTGAAGGGCTGGACAAGGTCTTCAAGGCCGCGGGTTTTGAGTGGCGCGAGCCGGGCTGCTCGATGTGCCTGGCCATGAACGCCGACCGCCTGGAGGCGGGCGAGCGCTGCGCGTCGACTTCGAACCGCAACTTCGAAGGGCGCCAGGGCGCGGGTGGCCGGACTCACCTGGTGAGCCCGGCGATGGCCGCCGCGGCCGCCATCGAAGGCCACTTCGTCGATATCCGCCAGCTCAGCTAATTCGCGCAGGCTCATCATGAAACAAGCCCTGATTGTGTTGCTCGCATGCCTGGGCATGCTGCAACTGGCCGGCTGCCATACGATGGCCGGCCTTGGCAAGGACACACAGGCCGCAGGCCGCTCGCTCGAAAGCGCGGCAAAGAAGTAAGGAACCGACCATGGACAAGTTCACTGTACACAGCGGGCTCACGGTGCCGCTGGACCGCGAGAACGTCGACACCGACGCCATCATCCCCAAGCAATTCCTCAAGTCGATCAAGCGCACCGGCTTTGGCCCGAACCTGTTCGACGAATGGCGCTACAAGGATGTGGGCCAGCCCGGGCAAGACAACAGCCTCCGCCCGCTGAACCCGGACTTCGTGCTCAACCAGCCGCGCTACCAGGGCGGCTCGATCCTGCTGGCCCGCCGCAACTTCGGCTGCGGCAGCTCGCGCGAGCACGCTCCCTGGGCGCTGACGCAATATGGCTTTCGCGCCGTGATCGCGCCGAGCTTTGCCGACATCTTCTTCAACAACTGCTACAAGAACGGCCTGCTGCCGGTGGTGCTGACCGAGTTGCAGGTCGACCACATCTTCAACGAGACCAATGCGTTCAACGGCTACAAGCTGACCATCGATCTCGATAAGCAACTGGTGGTCACGCCGGGCGGCAACAGCTACCCGTTCGACATCGCGCCGTTCCGCAAGTACTGCATGCTCAACGGCTTTGACGATATCGGCCTGTCCCTGCGCCATGCCGACAAGATCAAGGCGTACGAGGCAGAGCGCGTGGCCAGGATGCCGTGGTTGAACAACCGCGTGGTCGGCTGAGGCCGGCTGGTACGCTGAGACGCTGAGACAAAACAAGGAAGACAAAGCATGAAAATCGCAGTCCTGCCGGGTGACGGCATCGGTCCCGAGATCATCGCGGAGGCCGTCAAGGTCCTGAACGCGCTCGACGAAAAATTCGAGATGGAAACCGCCCCGGTGGGCGGCGCCGGCTACGAGGCCAGCGGCCATCCGCTGCCCGACGCCACGCTCAAGCTGGCCCAGGAAGCCGACGCCATCCTGTTCGGCGCCGTGGGCGACTGGAAGTACGACAAGCTGGATCGCCCGCTGCGTCCCGAGCAGGCCATCCTCGGCCTGCGCAAGCACCTGCAGCTGTTCGCCAACTTCCGTCCGGCGATCTGCTATCCGGAACTGACTGGTGCGTCCAGCCTGAAGCCCGAGCTGGTGGCCGGCCTGGACATCCTGATCGTGCGCGAGCTGAACGGCGACATCTACTTTGGCCAGCCGCGCGGCATGCGCGAAGCCCCGGACGGTCCTTTCAAGGGCGCACGCGAAGGCTTCGATACCATGCGCTACAGCGAGCCGGAAATCCGCCGCATCGCCCACGTGGCCTTCCAGGCCGCGGCCAAGCGCGGCAAGAGGCTGTGCAGCGTGGACAAGGCCAACGTGCTCGAGACTTTCCAGTTCTGGAGGGACGTCGTGATCGACGTGCACAAGGAATACCCGGAAGTCGAGCTGTCGCACATGTACGTGGACAACGCGGCCATGCAGCTGGTCAAGGCGCCCAAGAGCTTCGACGTGATCGTCACCGGCAATATGTTCGGCGACATCCTGTCGGACGAGGCTGCCATGCTGACGGGTTCGATCGGCATGCTGCCGTCGGCTTCGCTGGACGCCAACAACAAGGGCCTGTACGAACCGTCGCACGGCTCCGCTCCGGACATCGCGGGCAAGGGCGTGGCCAATCCGCTGGCCACCATCCTGTCGGCGGCGATGATGCTGCGCTTCTCGCTGAACCGCGCCGAACAGGCCGACCGCATCGAGAACGCCGTCAAGAAGGTGCTGGCCCAGGGCTATCGCACCGGCGACATCCTGACGCCGGGCTGCAAGCAAGTCGGCACGCGTGAAATGGGCGAGGCCGTGCTCGCGGCCCTGTAAGCCGCATTAAAGTTAAAAAGGCGCCGCATGCGGCGCCTTTTCTTTCATTTGTCCCCGATTTCCCCCGTGTGGCAGCGCCACAAAATCGTGTAGACTTCGCGAATGGTCCGAATCTTCCAGTCCCCCTCGACTGCCATCGCCGCCCCGGTTGCTACCCGCAGCCCGGTTGGCCTGGGTTCGCACGGCCACCCGCTTACCGCAACGACGATTAAAACCATTACTACCAAAACGATCGGCTAGATCGTTCGTCGTGCCTGCTCGTCTTCCCCGCGCAGTCACGTCGGGCGAGGAAAGCGCGGGGAAGTTCAAATCACATCCGAGGTTAGTCATGATTGTAGGTCTCGTCGGCTGGCGAGGAATGGTCGGCAGCGTCCTGATGCAACGCATGCAGGAAGAGCGCGATTTCGACCATATCGAGCCCGTATTCTTCAGCACGTCCAACGCTGGCGGCCAGGCTCCGGCCATGGCCAAGAATGAAACCAAGCTCAAGGACGCGAACGACATCGAAGCGCTGAAGAAGTGCGACGTTGTCCTCACCGCCCAGGGCGGTGACTACACCAACGAGATTTTCCCGCAGCTGCGCGCAGCTGGCTGGAAGGGCTACTGGATCGACGCGGCGTCCTCGCTGCGGATGAAGGACGATGCCATCATCGTGCTGGATCCGGTCAACCTTGGTGTCATCAAGGACGCGCTGGCGAAGGGCGTCAAGAATTTCATCGGCGGCAACTGCACGGTCAGCTGCATGATGATGGGCCTGGGCGGCCTGTTCCAGCACGACCTGATCGACTGGATGACGTCCATGACCTACCAGGCTGCTTCGGGCGGTGGCGCGCAGCACATGCGCGAGCTGCTGACGCAGTTCGGCACGCTCAACGCGTCGGTCAAGTCGCTGCTGGATAACCCGGCATCGGCCATCCTGGAAATCGACCGCACCATCCTGGCGACCCAGCACGGCCTGTCCGCGGACGAAACCAAGCAGTTCGGCGTGCCGCTCGCTGGCAACCTGATTCCCTGGATCGACAAGGACCTGGGCAACGGCGTGTCGAAGGAAGAATGGAAGGCCGGCGCCGAGACCAACAAGATCCTGGGTCGCGGCGAAGGCTTCCTGGGTGCGACCGGCGCTGCGCCGATCGCCGTGGACGGCCTGTGCGTGCGCATTGGCGCCATGCGCTGCCATTCGCAGGCGCTGACCATCAAGCTGCGCCGCGACGTGCCGCTCGATGAGATCGAAGCCATGCTGGCCGAAAACAACCAGTGGGCCAAGGTGGTGCCGAATACCCGTGAGGCCAGCATGACCGACCTCACGCCGGCCGCCGTGACCGGCACCCTGACCATTCCGGTGGGACGCCTGCGCAAGATGCAGATGGGCGGAGAATACCTCTCGGCCTTCACCGTCGGCGACCAGCTGCTGTGGGGCGCCGCCGAGCCCCTGCGTCGTATGCTGCGCATCCTGATCGAAGCCTGAGCCAGGGACTTGCTCCCAAGCAGCGCTTGAGTCATGTCTTGGTCCATGTCTTGAGGCTCCGCGCAAGGCCTCCGTGGTTCCGTTGCAGCAAGGCAACAGAAACCACGGGCTTTGATAACAACGCCGCGCCTGTGCGCGGCGTTGTCACGCCCAGCCGCCTATTTTTCCCGGTGTTGCGTCACAATACAGGCGGCATATGCCGGGCTGCGGGGCGGTCATCCGCACGTCCGTACAAGTTGGCGCGGGGCTCAGTCGGGACGCTAACTTGCTGCGCTAAACCATTGATGTTAAGTTAATTTCACTACTAGAACACAACGGAGCACAAGGTGAGTGTGAGCCAACATCGCCGGAAAGATGCGCCTACCGCCCGCCAGCGCTGGTCAACGCTGGCCTTCACGGCACTCGGTTTGCTGCTCGCGCAGCCGGCCGCGTATGCCGCGGGGTTCGGGCAATTGCGGGTACAGTCGAATCTGGGTCAGCCGCTGCAAGCGGAAATCGATATTAGCGGCGTCAGTGCGGAAGAAGCGGACGGCCTGGCCGTCAAGCTGGCGTCGCCCGATGCATATGCCAAGGCCGGCCTGACATATCTGCCTGCGGTCAGCAGCCTGCGGCTGCAGGTCGAGCGCCGCCCCAATGGGAGCTATGTGGCACGGGTCCGGTCAACCCAGCCGCTCAGCGAGCCCTTTGTCGACATCCTGGTCGACATGACATGGGCGAGCGGCAAGGTGTCGCGCGCGTATACCTTCCTGCTGGATCCGGCAGGAGCCAAGCCTTCCAACCAGACATTCTCGCCAACCACCGTAGTGCAGGCGGGCACGCCCGACGAATCGGGCGCCACCAGCCCGGCGGCGCCCGCGCCAAGCGCCGCGCCCGTGCCCGCGCCGTCGGTGCAGGCTCCGCCTCCCGTGGCGGCCAGCCCGGCGCCACGGCCCCAGGCCAAGGCTCCAGCGCCGCGTGCGCACCGCGCCGCCACGCAGGCTTCGGCGGACGGTGCTGCCGCGGCTGGCGGCACCTACACCGTGCAGCGAGGCGACAACCTCTCCGCCATTGCCGGCGAGGCGTCCCAGGGACAGGATTCGGTATCGCTGGACCAGATGCTGGTCGCGCTTTATCGCAACAATCCGAACGCCTTCGTTGGCGGCAATATGAACCGCCTAAAGGCGGGCGCCGTGCTCAAGGTGCCTAGCCAGCAAGAGGCGCAATCGGTCACGCCCCGCGCGGCACGCCGCGAAGTGGTGGCGCGCACGCAGGGCTTCGACGCTTACCGCAGCCGCCTGGCTACGGCGGCGGCGGGGCGCTCGGTCGAGGCCGGTAGTGGCCGCGAACAGTCGGGCAACGTCACCGCGCGCGTGCAGGAACAGGCCGCCCCGGCCGCCGGCCCACGCGACGAGCTCAAGCTCAGCAAGCCCGATCGTGCCAGCCAAGCTGCTGCCGCTGCGGCAACCGAAGCCACTATCGCCAAGGAGCGCCAACTCAAGGAGGCCGAGGCACGCCTCGCGCAGCTTGAGAAGAACGTGACCGACATGCAGCGGCTGGTCGAGCTGAAGAACGCCGAGATCGCCAAGCTGGCCCAGGTACAGAAGGGGGCGGGCAAGGACTCGGCCGCCGCACCTGCAGCTCCCGCCGCCGCACCTGCCGTGGTTCCGGCTGAGGCCGCTAAGGCCGACGCTGCCGCGCCGGCCCCGGCCCCGGCAACGGCCAGCGCTGGCGCCAGCGCGGCCACGGCCGCCGCGGCAGCGGCGCCGCTCGCAGCATCCCCGGCGTCCGCGCCTGCGGCCACCGCTGACGCCAGTAGTGCTGGCACGAATGCCGCGGACGCCACCGTTGCGGCTGCCGCCAGGCCTGCTGCCGCTTCCGCGCCTGCCGCCAAGCGCCCGCCGGTCGTGACGCAGCCCGCGCCGGTGGCCCAGCCGTCCTTCATCGAAGACCTGCTTGCCAATCCGATGCTGCTGCCAGGCGGCGGACTCTTGATTGCCCTGCTGGGCGGCTACGCGATCTATCGCCGGCGCCAGCAACAGAAGACCAGCGACAGCGCGGCCTTCGGGGACAGCATCCTGTCGCAGGAAAGCACCGTCATGGCCGGCGGCAATTCGCTGTTCGGCACCGCGGGCGGGCAGAGCGTGGACACCTCGCAGCACAGCGTGTTCGGAGCGGATTTCCGCATTGGCAACAATGCCGCGGAAGCCAACGAGGTCGATCCGATCGCCGAGGCCGATGTCTATATCGCCTACGGGCGCGATGTGCAGGCCGAGGAAATCCTGCGCGAAGCCTTGCAGCAAAACCCTGAGCGCCAGGCGATCCGCCTCAAGCTCATGGAGATTTACAACACTCGTCAGGATGTGGAAGGTTTTCGCGTGATTGCAGAAGAAATGTTCGCCCAGACTGGAGGACACGGGGCGGAGTGGACACAGGCAGCGGAGATGGGGCGTAGCCTCGATCCGAACAATGCCTTGTACTTGAATGTGGCGCCCGATGTCGCGTCGGTTGACACCACTACCTTGCCGGCCGATCAGTGGCGCACCCACGATCCGTCGCAAGACCTGGCGGCGGCACCGCGTGAAACCCCGCTGGCGGACCTGGCAGACTTCGCGCTGCCGCTGGATGGGTTCCCCGCGCCGGCAGCCGGTGCGCCGATCACCGCGCCCGAGTCCGCCTCGCGCGTGTTCGGCAATGGCGAGGCGGCGCCTTCGGCGCTAGCCGCGCGCCTGGACGATGGCCTTGGCCTGGATCTGCCCGAGGCCGATGCCATCGGTGCTCATGACGGTCATGACGACATCCCGGCGCTGGATTCGCCTACGCGTAGCCGTCCGCTCGACTTCGACATGTCCGGCATCTCGCTGGACCTCAGTCCGGCGGGCCATGCCGACGCGCGTGCCGACAGCCCGGCGCAAGTGCATGACGAGGCACGTTCCTCGTTCGGCTCGTCCCTGCCGGCGCCGACCATGCTGCGCGACGGCAAGCTGTCCGAGCCGATCGATCTGTCCCGCGTGAGTGCGGAAAGCGGGCTCGACACGGCGCGCGGCATCTCGCCGAGCACGTTGTCGGCCGACTCCGCCGATGGTGGCCGCGACATGCAGATCAAGTTCGACCTGGCCCGCGCCTATATCGAGATCGGCGACAAGGAAGGCGCGCGGGAATTGCTGCAGGAAGTGGTGGAGCAGTCGCAGGACCCGCTGCTGACCGAAGCCAAGACTTTGCTGCGGGACGTGGCCTGACAGCCAAGCTGTAGAATGGCGGGCTGTGCGCAAGCGATGCGCCCGGCAGCTCGCCACCAATGCGCCGGGAGCGTGGCTCCCGGCGCATTTGTTTTTTTGCGAGCCGGCAGCCGGGCGATCCTCATCGGCGCCGCGCCGTTTTCGCTAGCTCCCGTTGATCGTCAATTTCCGTCGTCAATTTCCGCCCCATGACCCGCATTGCCCTCGGCCTCCACTATGACGGCGCCGCCTTCTCCGGCTGGCAGTCGCAACCGCACCGCAATACGGTGCAGGACCGGCTCGAGGACGCCATCGCGCAGTTCGCCGGCAGCCGGGTGCCGACCACGGTGGCGGGCCGCACCGATACCGGCGTGCACGCGCTCGGCCAGGTGATCCACATCGACACCGAGCTGACGCGCGAACCGTTTTCCTGGGTGCGCGGCGTCAACGCCTTCCTGCCGCCCAGCATCTCGCTGCAATGGGCAAAGCCGGTGGACGACAGCTTCCATGCGCGTTTCCTGGCCTTCGAGCGCATGTATTACTACGCGCTCTACGTGGGGCCGCACCGTGTGCCGCTGGTGCACGGCAGGGCGGGCTACCTGATGCTGCCGCCAGGCAAGGGCCTGGACGTCGACGCCATGCGCACGGCCGCGGGCTGCCTGCTGGGCGAGCACGATTTCTCGGCCTTTCGCGCCGCCGAGTGCCAGGCGAAGTCGCCGGTCAAGACCATGTACGACATCACCTTGAAGGCCGACGGCGACTGGTTGTTCGTGCGCTTTCGCGCCAGCGCCTTCCTGCACCACATGGTGCGTAACCTGATGGGTTGCCTGGTGGCGGTAGGGCGGGGGCGCAACCCGCCGGAGTGGCTGGCCGAAGTGCTGGCAGGGCGCAACCGCGCCAAGGCAGCGCCCACTTTCATGCCCGACGGCCTTTACCTGGCCGGGGTGAAGTATCCTGAGCAGTACCAGATCCCGGTCGCCGAGACGGCCGCCAGCCTGTTTCATGGAGTGTTTGCCAATGACCCAGTTGCCTGAAGCAGGCAGTGCGCCGAGCCGCACCCGCATCAAGATCTGCGGGCTGACGCGCGAGGACGATGTCCGCGCCGCGGTCGATGCCGGCGCCGACGCGATCGGCCTGGTGCTCTATCCGGGCAGCCCGCGCTTTGTCGAGGTGGCACGCGCCGCAGCGCTGGCCGAAGCCGCCGGCCCCTTCGTGTCGGTGGTGGGCCTGTTCGTCAATGCCGAGGCCGATCATATTGCCCATGTGGTGGAGCGTGTGCCGCTTACGCTACTGCAATTCCACGGCGACGAGCGCCCCGAGGACTGCACCCTGGTGGCCCAGCGCTGCCGGCTGCCGTTTCTGCGTGCGGCACGCGTGCAGCCGGGCCTCGATTTGGTAGAATTCGCGGATCTGCATCGTGATGCCGCTGCCTTGCTGCTTGATGCCTTCGTCGAAGGCTACGGCGGTGGCGGGCACGTCTTCGACTGGACCCTGATACCCCCGGCATGGCTTCCGCCCACCCACAACCCGACCGCAAGCGCCGCTCCTCGGATCGTTTTGAGTGGTGGGTTGAACGCGCAAAACGTCGCTGGCGCGATTGAGCGCGTGCGGCCCTACGCTGTCGATGTAAGCAGCGGCGTGGAGGCTGCCAAAGGCGTGAAAGACCACGCCAGGATTGCCGCCTTCGTGCGCGCGGTGCGCAGCGCGGATGCCGGGTGAGTCAAGTTGCCGTCCAGGCGCTCGGCCTCCCGCATATCCCCCGCAAACCGCACCTGCCCCGCGCACGACCCTAACGTCATCGGGCCCCTGCCAGAACGGCAAGGGCCCCGTTCAGAAGAGCTGACTCATGTACGACCTGCCCGATTCCCGTGGCCATTTTGGCCCCTATGGTGGTTCCTTTGTATCCGAGACCCTGGTGCACGCGCTGGACGAACTGCGCGAAGCCTATGCGCACTTCCAGAAGGATCCTGAGTTCGACGCGGAGTACCGCCGCGAGCTGAAGCATTTCGTCGGCCGCCCCTCGCCGATCTATCACGCACAGCGCTGGAGCGAGATGCTCGGCGGCGCGCAGATCTATCTCAAGCGCGAAGACCTCAACCACACCGGTGCCCACAAGATCAATAACGTGATTGGCCAGGCACTGCTGGCCAAGCGCATGGGCAAGCCGCGCGTGATCGCCGAGACCGGCGCCGGCCAGCACGGCGTGGCCACCGCGACCATCGCCGCGCGTTTCGGCATGGAGTGCGTGGTCTACATGGGCTCGGAAGACGTCAAGCGCCAGGCTGCCAACGTCTACCGCATGAAGCTGCTGGGTGCCACCGTGGTGCCGGTGGAAAGCGGCTCCAAGACCCTCAAGGACGCGCTCAATGAAGCCATGCGCGACTGGGTCACCAACGTCGAGAACACCTTCTACATCATCGGCACCGTGGCCGGCCCGCATCCTTACCCGATGATGGTGCGCGACTTCCAGTGCGTGATCGGCGAAGAGGCCAAGGTGCAGATGCCGGAGATGACGGGCCGCCAGCCCGATGCCGTGATCGCCTGCGTGGGTGGTGGCTCCAATGCCATGGGCATCTTCTATCCGTACATCGAGCACAAGGATGTGCGCCTGATCGGCGTGGAAGCCGCCGGCGACGGCCTGGAAACCGGCCGCCACGCCGCCGCGCTGATCGGCGGCTCACCGGGCGTGCTGCACGGCAACCGCACCTACCTGCTGCAGGACGCCAACGGCCAGATCATCGAGACCCATTCGATCTCCGCCGGCCTGGACTATCCCGGCGTCGGCCCCGAGCACGCATGGCTCAAGGATATCGGCCGCGCCGAGTATGTCCCGATCACCGATGAGGAGGCGCTGAAGGCTTTCCACGACTGTTGCCGCATCGAAGGGATCATCCCGGCGCTGGAGTCCAGCCACGCGATCGCCTACGCCTGCAAGCTCGCGCCCACGCTGCCCAAGGACAAGCTGCTGCTGGTGAACCTGTCCGGCCGTGGCGACAAGGACATGCATACCGTGGCCGAGCGTTCGGGGCTGACCCTCTGATGCGCGACTTTCTCCCGCCGGGCGCCGCTGAAGGCGGCGCCCCGTCCGCGCCCATCGCCGCACCGCAACTGACGCTCTACCAGGAAGACGTGCTGGAAGGCATCAAGCGCATTGCCGACGGCTCCATCGACCTGATCGTGGCTGATCCGCCCTATGGCCTGGGCAAGGACTACGGCAATGACTCCGATCGCCTGTCCGGGGACGCCTACCTGGAATGGTCCGCGAGCTGGATCGATGCGGTGGTGCCCAAGCTGGCGCCGCGCGCCTCGCTCTACCTGTTCTGCACCTGGCAATACTCGCCGGAGCTGTTCGTGATGCTCAAGCAGCGCCTGACCATGATCAACGAGATCATCTGGGACCGGCGCGTGCCGAGCATGGGCGGCACCACGCGCAAATATTCCTCGGTGCACGACAACATCGGCTTTTTTGCCCGGGCCCGCGACTACTACTTCGACCTCGACCCGGTGCGCGTGCCGTACGACGCCGAGACCAAGAAGGCGCGCAGCCGTCCGCGCTTCGAGGGCAAGAAGTGGCTGGAGGTTGGCTATAACCCTAAGGACCTGTGGAGCGTGCCGCGCATCCACCGGCAGGATCCGGAGCGCGCCAATCACCCGACCCAGAAGCCGTTGCATATCGTGCAACGCATGGTGCTGGCCAGCTGCCCGCCGGGCGGGCTGGTGCTCGATCCGTTCACCGGCAGCGGCACCACGGCCGTAGCCTGCGCGTTGCACGGGCGCCGCTTCGTCGGCTTCGAGATGAATCCCGACTATGTCGACGTGGCGCGCGCGCGCGTTGCGGCATGCATCACTACGCCGCAGGCCGCGCCCGCTACCCTGAACATCGCAGCCGCGAACGATGAGCCCCTGCTGGCTGCCTCGTCCACGCCGCTGCCCACTCTCGCTCAATGACCATGTCCCGAATCAAAACGACTTTCGCGGCGCTGGCCGCGCAGAACAAGAAGGGCCTGATTCCGTTCATCACCGCTGGTGACCCCGAGCCCGGCCTGACCGTTGCGCTGATGCACGCGCTGGTGGCGGGCGGGGCCGACGTGATCGAGCTTGGCGTGCCGTTTTCCGACCCGATGGCCGACGGCCCAGTGATTCAGCGTGCCTCCGAGCGCGCGCTTGCGCAGGGCGTGACGCTGACCAAGGTGCTGGCCTGGGTGGCCGAGTTCCGCCAGACCAACGCGGCGACACCCGTGGTGCTGATGGGCTACGCCAACCCGATCGAGCGCATGGGCGAGGAAACCTTCGCCAAGGCCGCGCGCGCCGCCGGTGTCGATGGCGTGCTGGTGGTCGACTATCCGCCCGAGGAGTGCGAGTCCTTCGCCGCGCAGATGCGTGCCAACGAGATGGACCCGATCTTCCTGCTGGCGCCGACTTCCACCGACGATCGCATCGAAGCCGTGGCCAAGCTGGCCAGCGGCTACCTGTACTACGTGTCGCTCAAAGGCGTAACCGGTTCGGCCACCATCGACCTCGACAGCGTGGCCGAGCGCATTCCGCTGATCAAGCGCCATGCCAACCTGCCGGTGGGCGTGGGCTTCGGCATCCGCGACGCGCAGACCGCGCGCACGATCGGCAGCGTGGCCGACGCCGTGGTGATCGGCAGCCGCCTGGTGCAATTGCTGGAAGATGCGCCGCGCGACCAGGCGGTACAATCGCTGCGGTCGTTCATCGCGGAAATCCGCCAGGCGCTGGATGCCTGAATGTGATTGAAGTGCCGCTGCCCGTGTCGACGCACGGGCGGTGAATCCAGCAAAAAACACGGATTTTGACGGCCGTTGTGCCGCAACAGGCGTATCGCCCCGGCGGAATGGGGACTGCGGACCGCAGGCATGGTAAATTCGCGGCCTGACATGTTCCGCACATGTGCCGAAAGGAGCCTTTCATGAGCTGGTTGGATAAACTCCTCCCTCCCAAGATTCAACAGACCGACCCCTCCACCCGCAAGGGCATTCCGGAAGGGCTGTGGGTCAAGTGCCCGTCGTGCGAGTCGGTGTTGTACCGGACCGACGTCGAGGCCAACCTCCACGTCTGCCCCAAGTGCGACCACCATATGCGCATCCGCGCCCGCGCCCGCCTCGACGGGCTGCTGGACGCCGAAGGCCGCTATGAAATCGGCCAGGAAATCCTGCCGGTCGACGCACTGAAGTTCAAGGACACCAAGAAATACCCGGACCGCATCAAGGCCGCCATGGACGACACCGGCGAGACCGATGCCATGGTCGTGATCGGCGGCGCCATCCACACCATTCCGGTCGTGGTGAGCTGCTTCGAGTTCGAATTCATGGGCGGCTCCATGGGCTCGGTGGTGGGCGAGCGCTTCGTGCGTGGCGCCCAGGCGGCGCTGGAGCAGAAGGTGCCGTTCATCTGCATTACCGCCACGGGCGGCGCACGCATGCAGGAAAGCCTGCTGTCGCTGCTGCAGATGGCCAAGACCACGTCCATGCTGAACCAGCTGTCGAATGCCAAGCTGCCGTTCATCAGCGTGTTGACCGATCCCACCATGGGTGGTGTTTCGGCCAGCTTTGCGTTCCTGGGCGATGTGGTGATTGCTGAGCCCAAGGCGCTGATCGGCTTTGCCGGTCCCCGCGTGATCGAGCAGACCGTGCGGGAGAAGCTGCCTGAGGGCTTCCAGCGGGCTGAATTCCTGTTGCAGAAGGGTGCGATCGATATGATTGTCGATCGTCGCAAGCTGCGGGATGAGTTGGCGCAGTTGCTGGCTTTGCTGCAGAAGCAGCCGGCGGATGCGGTGGCATAAGGGTTGGGTTGGTTGATGGTGATCAGGCGCGGGCGGTTGTTCGCGCTTTTTCGCTTTTTGGGGTGACGGGTGGTGGGTGATGGGCTTAGTTGCAGCTGCTTAACTGCTTAACTGCAAAGTCAAAGGCAGTTTCACCTCCCCTGCGGGGAGGCGACCTACTTTCTTGTCTCGC
>NZ_JBWKVH010000066.1:0-30182 GCF_059421605.1 Cupriavidus sp. GW821-FHT02F09 | reverse complement strand
CGCTTCATTCGGTCCCCCAATCTGAATGCGTTGATCCAGTCTAGGTGATCGAGACGTTTTCACACACCCTCGGTCGGAAAGAGCCGTCAGCCGCCGTGCCGGCCAACGGCGGCTCATCGGCCGGAGCGGGTATTCCCCGGGGTGCTTACACCCTAGAGCGGATTCAATGGGGAGAGTACGACCCAAAGCTGCGATTTGTGCGCAGAATACTGCTGGAAGAATGTCTCTTCATGGGGGCAATCATCTGCGTGGCAGTGCTCGTCAGTCGGATGCCCGCGCGCCAATGATCGGATATCGGATACCTGCCGGTCTCCCGACGCATACCAACGGCATGGCGCACTGATCCTCACGAAAAGAGTGGCGTAGCGTACAGAGTGCAGGGAGATGCGGCGTAAGCTGACAATATGAATGGACGGGGGCCGCTTGCGACATCCGGCGCAAATGCCGATCCGGCGGCAGTGGGTGCGACTCGGTGTCACATCCCGGTCTAGCTGAATCAAGCCCAAATCGTCCTTTCAGGCGGCGGCTCGCCACGATAATCAGCCACACATTTTCACGGTGCAACATGTCCTTCCCCCATCGGCTCGTCTTCTGGCTCGCGCTGCTGGGCATGGCGTTGCACTCGCCATGGCCGCCGATGGCCCACGGGCAGGCGGCCGGGGGAATGATAGATCACTCGATCTGCAGTGCGAGCGGCATACGTGTCGTCTCGGTAGACGATCAAACGTCCCTCGATCAGGACGCCCCTGGCAATCACCAGAGCCTCGACGATTCCCTCTGCTGCCTGGTCTGCGCGGATCTCGGCAGCACCGTTGCAATACCGCACGTGCCCCTTGTCTTTCAGCCTCATCTGAGACAGCTTGGCCTTGTGCGGCCGGTGTTACGGCCGGATGCCTATCGGCCTCCAGGCATTCTTCGCGCGACGGCCCGAGCGCCGCCCTTGGCATGATCGGCTTCGCTTGATCGCCCACGCGCTCCACACAGCGCGCCCCCATGCCACGGGCGGACCACCGGTCCGCCCCCGTATCGCCCTGAACACCATGAATCCGATCCTTCGCGCCGGCGCCGCAGGTGCCGTGTCGCTGCTTCCCTCGTTTGCGTTCGCCTGCGCCACCTGCGGCTGCTCACTCAGCGCCGATGCCGCCATGGGCTACTCCACAATGCCGGGCTGGCGTATCAGCTTTGACTACAGCTTCATCAACCAGAACCAACTGCGCCATGGGACAGGATCCGTCCCCGCCACGCAGGCTGCCGCAATCAACGACGCCGGCGGCAACCAGGAGGTGGAGAAGCAGACAATCAACCGTTACTACAACCTGGGCCTGAGCTACAGCCCGAATAGTAGTTGGAGCTTTAGCACTATCGTCCCCATCATCGACCGCAGCCACACCACGTACGGCAACGCGACCTCCGACCAGCTCACGCCGGACAACGTGAGTGGTGTGACGGCCAGTGGCCTGGGCGATATCAAGCTCATCGGCACCTACCAGGGTTTCCTGCCCACCCGAAACCTCGGTGTGCAACTTGGCGTGAAGCTGCCCACTGGCGCCTACGGAGGCCAGAATGTCGCCACCGGCGCCACCGTGGGGCGCCGCCCGGTGTTTTTCTCGTCAGGCCCGAATGCGGCTGCGGGCCAGGCGCTCGACGCCAGCCTGCAGCCCGGTACCGGCAGCACCGACCTGATTCTTGGCGCGTACTATTACCAGCCGGTCAGCCAGAATTTCGACGCCTTCATCAATGGCCAATTCCAGGCGGCGATGATGCAACGGCTGCACGACTTCAATGCGGACTATCGTCCCGGCAATCTCCTGACTGTGAGCACCGGCCTGCGCTATGTAGCCAACCCAAAGGTGGTGCCCCAACTACAGTTCAATTTCACTCGCAAGAGCGCAGACCAGGGCGCACTTGCCGATACCATCAGTACTGGAGGTAGCGTGCTCTACCTGAGCCCGGGGGTCACCGTCGCCGTGAGCGAGCACGTGCGCATGTACGCCTTTCTGCAAAAGGCAATCTATAGCAATCTCCAGGGGTATCAACTCTTCCCTCGCTGGACTGGCAACTTGGGGGTGTCCTATGCGTTCTGACCTCTCGTCTCGTCGCGACTGGATCCGGAAGGCCGCCGCTCTTGCCTGCGGACCGTCTCTTGCAGGCTGGCACACATCGGCGAGCGCGGAGAGTCTGGCGGTGGGGCGGCCCGCGCCACCGCTGGTGCTGCGCACGCTCGACGGGCGCACCATCGATACGCGGGACATGCATGGCCAGGTAGTAGTACTCACGTTCTGGGCGACGTGGTGCGGCCCATGCCACACAGAGCTTCCTGTCTTGTCGGCCTATGCGGCGGCTCACGCCGGTGAAGGGCTGATCGTGCTCGGCTTCAGCCTGGACACGCCGGACTCGCTCGCCGACGTGCGCAAGATGGCCGCCAGCCTCGCCTTTCCGGTAGGGCTGCTGGGTAGCGCCTACGCGGGCGGCTATGGCCGGGTCTGGCGCCTTCCGGTGAACTTCACCATCGACCGCGCGGGGATGCTCGCCGATAACGGCTGGGATGATGCCACTCCGGCCTGGACAGCCGAGCGGCTGGAGCAGGTGGTCACGCCTCTGCTGAAGCGGTAACTGGACAGAGCAGAGCCTTGGGCGACATGCATCGCGGGCGGAGTGCTTGGCATTCCGATTCGCGGCCGATCAGATTTCCACAGGAGTGCCTCCCCAAAATGGGGCCGCCAAGAAGGAGCGCCAAAGCTGCGCGAGGTTTCCATGAACGTCGAGCAAGTTGGCTGAGAAGCGGCACGCATTCCCGAACGGCGGCCCTCCAGCACTGACACCTGCCAGGGCAGCGTCCTGCTATGGTCGAGCATTTGCCGGCCTGCGGAAGGTATCCTGACCCCTAGTGCGCCGCCGGAGTGCTCGCCCTATCGTCCTGTGCTCGCGGATGGCTCCTTCCCCTGCCGCCAGCTCGCGCCACCGTCATTGTCTGGTTTCGCGCCATATCCTGCTTGACTTCGTCGGCAGTGGCGAGTCGAGGTGCCGTGCGCTGAAGGTTGACTTGATCAAGGTGCATGGCATCGATGTTGCCTGTGGGGAAATCCTGGGCGACGAAGTCGGGAGAGAGAGCTAGTGCCGCCAATGACAAAGCCAGAAGCAGGGACGCGGTATGTTTCGTCATCATGATGTTGCCGGGCAAACTTTCGTGCTGTGACGTCAAGCAAGCGTCAATGGACCGTGGTCATCACAGTGATCCCCATGCGGGTGATGCAGGTGGTTGCCAACCAAATAGTCCACATGGTCGCCGTGTGGTACGGCCTCATGGCCACAGCCCGGGCCGTGCTTGTGATTCGGGTCATGGGCGCCACAATGGTGGCCGGGGGTGCACCGATCAGGGTTGGTGTCGCTTATGGCGAGCACGTGCTCATCGATGTGATCGCCGTGCATATTGTGTAGGTGCCCGTCATGCAGATAGTCAACATGTCCCTCATGGCGCACGGCGACGTGTCCGCATTGAGATCCGTGCTGGTGAGAATGATTGGTGGGGTGTTGCAGAGTGCAGTCGACCATGGCGCAAATTCCTTGATTGATTCCCGAGCCCGGATCCGGGTAACGCGGTTGCCCGGTGAACGGAAACGAAAGCCTGTCAGTAGGCAACCCGCTTTTAAAGCCTAGAAGCTAGTATTACCGCGCGCAAGCGGACAAGAGTGCCGTGTAGGCTACTCCCTGTACTCTTTGGTGTTCGCGGATGGGCCGGAATCCTGAATCTACGATATATATGACCGGTCGGCGCCATCTTTGACGCCAGCGAGTGCCGCTGGATGCATGCAAGAATAGCTAGCGCCGTACTGGATCTTGCGAAGGGCGTTGTTAGGTGGCAAACTCGCAACACTGTTGCAAAAAGCGTTTTGACGCCTCTTGAGCGTCTACCGTCATTTCTGCAGCCCTCGATGTCGCGACGCTCGCTTGCCCTCCTTCTCAGCCTCTTCCTGCTCCTCGGGCAGGCCTGTGGCGCTGTTCACGCGTTGTCACATATTCACGTGCATCTGCAGGGCAATCCGTGCGCGGCGCCCGCCGACACCGATCAGTGCGGGCCGGGCGCTCATGTCTGCCTGCAATGCCTGGCTTTTGCCGCTGCCGCGGTGGCGATGCCTTTGCCAGGCTTCTGGCTGCTGATTGCCTGTACCAGGCGCTGGCACCACCCACTGCTCGCCACGCGGTACATAGTCCCCATCATTTCGCTACGGCCCTGTAGCCGTGGCCCCCCTCTGTCTGGTGGAGAGTTAGCGTAGTGCAATGGTGCGGGCTCAGAGGTCCCCGCGCGACACTTCCAGGCCGTCAGAGGTATTGCAATGTCCCAATCCCGCTCCAAGCCATTGCGGCCGGCGCCGCGTCGGCGCTCGCCGTCTCCACCCAGGCGCAGACGTGGGTAATCGATGTGTCGCCCCCCCTCCCCGGATCTGGAGAACGACTCTGCCGTGGCAGAACTGCACAGCAGCCGATCAGCTTCGAGTTGAACTGATTGCCGGATTCCGTCTGTAACTTCCCGAACACTGACATTCGCCAGGAGCAGCCATGCAGGATCTCGGACTTCCCCACCTCTGGGCGCAAGGCGATTTCGTCATTCGCGCGACCGCCATCATTCTACTGATCATGTCGGTGCTGTCATGGATCGTGATTATCACCAAGGCTTTGGATCTGCTTCGTCTGCGGAAGATGGCAAATGGTGCAGAGAAGCGCTTCTGGCACTCAGAGGATTTCGATCACGCACTCGACACGCTCGGCGCCAACGATGCCAACCCGTTTCGCACGCTGGCCATAACCGGCCGCGAAGCCGCGCAGCACCATCGCGCTAGCGAGACGCAACTGCGCGATGCCCTCGACATCTCCGACTGGCTGACCCGCTCACTCAAGAGCGCAATTGACGAGGCCGTGGCACGCATGCAGTCGGGCCTGGCGGTGCTGGCTTCGGTGGGTTCGACGGCTCCGTTCGTCGGCCTGTTCGGCACCGTGTGGGGCATCTATCACGCTCTGATCAGCATCGGCGCCTTGGGCATACCGACGATCGACAAGGTGGCCGGCCCCGTGGGCGAAGCACTGATCATGACCGCCTTCGGTCTGGCAGTGGCCATCCCGGCCGTACTTGGCTACAACGCGCTGAGCCGAGGCAACAAGGGCGTCATCAACAAGCTCAACCGCTTTGCGCACGACCTGCACACCTACTTCGTGACCGGCACCCACGTGCGCCCCACGACCCCGGGTACTCGTGCCAACGACACGTCTGTGCACCTGGCCGTCAAGAACTGAGCGTCAGATTTGACGTAGGAAGGAAGCATCATGGCCACGCCTGACAGACTCAACGCTCAAGGTTCCAGGCTTTAAAGCCGAAGGACCCTCATCTGTCAGGAGAACAAACACATGCGTAGCGCCATCGCCGCGATCGGCGCCGCCCTCACCTTCTCTGCCTCGCCCGCGTCGGCTCTCAGCGTCATCGCCTACGGGGACGAGCCTGCGGGTAACCCCGGCGCTGTCGTGCAGGATCTGATTTCGACGGAGTTCGATCGCTTCTTCAGTGCGGCGGATATCGTACTGGTGATTCACTACGATACGGTACAGTTAGGGATGGGCCGTGTGTGCCACGCGACCGTCGGCATCAGCGCGGCACCCGAGGCCGGAGCCACCGCACGGCTTCCCGCTTGGCGCTTCAACGCGACCCGCTTGATCCGAGATCATGGGAGTCTTGACCTGGCTGGCAAACGTGAGTGCCTCACCAGCGCGATACGCGAGGCCGCTCGCAACCTGATGCAGGTGCCAATTCCGGAGCTGGCGACGCGCAGCGAAGCCTCGATTGTCGGTGCACGCAATACCAAACGCGCCGGCCGCGACATTTGACGGGCTTCGACGAACCGACCTTGACTTTATCCCCGCCTGGGTAAGTTGGATGCACGTTCATCACCCAGGTGCTTCCGATGCGGGCTCACTCCCCCCAACTCAACCTCTTCGACGAGCTCGCTTGCGGATCCGTCGCACACTCAATGGCTCGCCCGTTGGTGCTTATGGCCTGCTCCGCAACGAAACTCAACCGCCCCGCCCCCGCCATAGATCTGTATTGCGGCGTCGTGTATGAAACGTTTCACGCGCACGTGCGAGCCGATGCGCAGCCCCAGGTCATCATCCGCTCGGCCCAGCATGGCCTTATCCAACCGGACGCCGAGATTGCCCCTTACGATCTCCGTATGACCGCCGATCGCGCGCAGATCATGCTCTCCGACCTGTCGACGGCGATGGCCGGCGCGGCATGGCCCGACCAGGTCGGCCCGGTCTTTCTCGCCGGCGGCATGCACTACCGTCGGCTGATGCGCGCAGCCGTGGAGCGGCGGGCCCGTCAGGCTGGTGTTGGCAGCGCACTGACGATCACGGAATCCGGCGGCGGCGTCGGGATGCAGCGCTCCCAGCTCGGCCGGTATCTGGACGGCCTAACCAATGAACTCTCCGATGAGATCGGGCGCTTTCCCAACGGGCTGCCCTACTTCCGCCGCGCTGGGCCCTTCACGGTGGGCGAGCGCGTCATTCACGCCTACCGACACCTGCCGGGCATCGCGCCCCGTTGGGCGACCATCCGGGCCCTTTTCCAAGGACCGAGTGGCCTGACCGCCGAAGCCGATGTCGAGGAAGGAATGGGAAACCGCGCACACATTGCTTCCCGTTGGATTGCCCTGACGAATCTCCAGCTGAACCAATGACTATCACCATTCCCCTGCAGTTGGAAGCCAAGGCCCTCGCTGCCAACCTCGACGGCGCACCCGACGCCCTGCTTGCTCTCACCCATCGCGGCTACCGCTACTGGACCAAAGCCAGACGCCTGCATTTCCCACCGCCCCGGCGCGAAGTGTTGCTGTTGGAAATCATGCGTTTCTGTGCAGATACAAACCTGCTGGAGTGCCCCCCCGAACCTGAGGACGGAGATCGCCAGCAGGCGATAGAAGAAATGCTTGACGGGCGCTATCTGCCCCCCCTGTGACATTTGAGCCAAGCCTAGACATTGCAATGTGAAGGCCAAATCAGAATGTCCTCTGGACAGACCTATACCGGTAGCGCCTGGGTTGGACGGGAGCGCGCCGTGAAGGATCGAGGGTTGATCACCATGAGTCTGGGCGAAGTTGACCGCTTCAAGGTGGTCCAGGCAACGAAAGCGGGCCTGCTAGCGCAATGGCGCGCCGCCGGGCCTTGCGGCGCGGGCACTCGGCCTGATTCGCGACGACTATGCCGACTTCGGCAGGACCCTGGCCTGCGAGAAGCTGCGCGAGCGCCATGGTATCGGACTGCTCAACGATGGTGACACGCTCCCGCTGCGATCTGTACGTTGTAGCGCAGCGACACGGTCCAGTGCCATCGAGAATTGGGTACGCGACTCCTGTAACTGACTCTCCAGCGCCTCAACCAGCGCTTGCCATGTCACATGTCACTAGGCGCTCCGTTGCGGTCGCCGTGTGATATCACGACTCCCTTGCGGTACGAAGCGAGAAGCGTCGAGTCAATGCTCTCTCAACGTTTCGCCAGGCTAAACAGCGCCTTGAGGTCTTCCCCGCCTAGATTGCCGATCCACTGTTCGCCAGTACCAACCACCAATTCGGCCAGTTCCCGCATCGCTCGAAGCATGTCGTTGATACGTTCTTCAAACGTCGCGCGCGTGACGAAGCGGTGAGCCTGAACGTTGCGCTGCTAGTCAATACGATAGGCCCTGTCCGTAGCCTGCGCTTTGACGGCAGGATTCCACCAGAGGTCGTAATGGATGACATTGGAGGCCGCGGTCAGGTTCAGCCCGGTCCCGCCGGCCTTGAGCGATAGGATGAACACCCGTTCGGTTCGGTTGCTCTGGAATCGGTCGACCATCGCATCCCGCCTGGCCCGCGGGACATCGCCATGGAGAAATAGCGGATCCCGGCCGTATCGCTGTTGCAACCAACGGCATAGCAAGTCACCCATCTCACGAAACTGGGTGAACACCGGCACTTTTTCATGGCTGGCGTGGAGATCGTCAATGAGCTCAAGAAATCGCTCGGCCTTGCCAGACATCGCTGCATCGGCCTGCCCCTGTTTCAGAAATAGCGCGGGATGATTGCAGATCTGCTTCAGTGCCAGCATCATCTGCAACACCAAACCTTGGCGCTTGAACGTGTCGGATTCTCCCGCGATGGATCGCAACCCTTCCTGTACCACCGATTCATACAGAGCCGTCTGCACCTTGGTCAACGTGCAGAATTGATCCTGCTCGATCTTGACCACCGGCATGGACACGTCACGGGAAAGCAAGAAAGCCGCCCGAAGGCGGCACTCGTCGTCACAACATCAGAGCGTCCCGTCGATCCGTACCGACAAACCCGTACCCGTGTAGATGGCCGTGGTCTTGTAGCCCGGCACTGAGATGGTGGTGAACTGCCCCTTCAGGCTGCTACTGGAGAGCAGGCTGATAGTGTCCCCCACCGACGGGCGGAAGCCACTGCGGAAGTTCACCGCCAGCGTGCCACCGGCCACGGTAGCAATGCCGCTGACCGCGAGACGGCCGGCGCCGCCGCTGCCCACGTCCAATTGCAGTGCGGAGTTGGGCAGCTGTGTGAACGCGCCGGCGATCACCAGTTGCGCGTCGGCGCTGGAAGCCAGCGTGCCGCCGCCGAGATAGACGTCGCCCTTGCCGAATGCGGTGGCCGAGACTGCCTGCAGCATGCCGGCCGATACCTGCGTGCCGCCGGAGTAGCTATTGGTACCACCCAGACGCAGCGTGCCGCTGCCCTGCTTGTTCAGCTTGCCCGCACCTGTAATGTCATTGCGCCAAGTGTCGAGCGCATTGAAGCCGCCCAGAGATGCATCCATGTTGACCACCACGTCGCCGTTGAAGGCACCGTAGCCATCAGCCGCGGCGAACAGGTTGATACGTCCCCAGCCCTCTGCGTCGTCCATCACAGGATAGCCCGACGGCATCGCGGTGGTCTTCAATACCACGCGGCGCTGGTTGGCATCCAGGTAAGGCAGGCGCGTTTCCAGCAGCACCTCGGCGCTCTTGGGGACCACCGCCGGCTTGGTGGTATCGGCGATCTGCGCGAAGCCAAAAGTCATGCGGCGGTTGTAGTTGGCCTTGTTGGTGGCGTAGTCCGCGAAGCGGTCGGTGGCCGTGGTGCCGGAATGCGCGAAGTCGTTGAAGGCCAACTTCGTATCAGCCTTGGTCGCGGCCATCAGCGTGCTATGGGCCTGGTCATAAGCGGCGATCTTGCGCGCAGCGTTAGCGCCGGTGGCGATGCTAGCCGCGGCGGTAGCTTGGCCGAGCATGCGGCCACTGACCACGTCCAGCGGCGAGTGCATGCCCGCGACGATGCGGTTCTCGCCCAGTTCCAGACCGCGTGAGACCATTTCCTGGAAGCGCTCCGGTACGGCATAGGCCATGGCGATGGCGTCACGCACGGCTTCCGCGGTGTGGCCGCTGGTGAAGCCGCCATCGGTGGCGGGCGTGGCGCTCTTGGCCGGCACCAGCGCGGGGACGACGTTGACACTGCTGCTCCAGCGCCACGGCCGCGCGTATTTGTAGAAGCGCTTGGCTGGCTCCGTGGAGCCGTTCTCGCCGATGTTGCTGACAAAGTCCACCACGGTGCCGAAGCTGGTGTTGGTGCTGCCACCCACGCCGACGTTGTTGCCGCCGTCGTTGTACAGCACGGTGGTGGCGTCGCTCGCGATGCTGGTGATGGTGGTGGTCTGTTGCGCGGCCGACTGCCAGGTGGCCGTCAGCGGGCCCAGGCCGTCGCTGACGCTGTACCCCTTGTTACGACGGTCGTCCAGGTAGGCAGCCAGTTCCTGCGCGGCGGTGCGCTGTGCGGTCACATTGGCCACGTACTGGATGTTGGCACCGAGCACGCTGGCGTTGAGGATGGTGCCGTCGGTACTGTCACCCGGGATGCCGGTCCAGCTGGATGCCACCACTGCGGGGAAGCTGCCGTTGGCGGGCGCCGTGACGCCTGCGTCGACGATCAGGGTGGAGGGTTTCCACAAATCCAGGAAGCCGCTCAGCACGCGCACGCCGGCATTGGTCTCTTTGGTAGCGTAGCGCGCGTCGCCGCGCTGGTTGGTGTAGGCGTAGTCCACGAAGGGCAGCACGGCGGCCTGGTCGGCCAGCGGTGCGGAGTCGGCGAAGCCCAGGTCCTTGGGTGCCGCCGGTATCGACAACGGCTGTGCTAGCGCGGAAGTCGCGGGAGCATCGTCGCCACCGCCGCAGGCGGTCAGCAGCATGGCGCCGATCAGCGCGGCGGTTAGGACACGGAGGGAACTTGGAGGAAACATGAGAAGCGGGCACAGGGGCCCGGGACATTGGGATCCGCGGGATGCTACACAGTCTTTGTGAACCGCTTATGACTCCTAATGCACTTCTATGGTGCAGTGTGCAATGGGAACGGCTTCGTCTCAGCTCCGTCGACTGAGGTCATCGCCGTTGACCCCTGCTAGCTAAATTCAGTTGGATCTTTGATGACATTGACTGCCAGCAATGATTGGTTGGTTGCCAGAAGCGCCTCCAAGCAGAACTGCCCCTATTGAAGGAATCACTGACGGGATTTAATTTTGGCGGTTAATTGCGCTTCTTGTCTTCTGCTGGTAGGGAATAGCAAAGCCCATATTCTCCCCCACACCTAACATTGCAGCGAAAGTCTCATTTCGCGATCGCCCAGCCTGATCGTGGCTTCCTGGTTGGTATTGATGAAGTCAATATCCTTGTTCTCCAGCATTAACTCGGCCGTCACTTGAGCCCCATCGGGTACGATCACCATGATGGGTTGCGCCTCTGTGACCACGCTGCCTTCCGTATGCGTGGAAAATTGCTGCACCGTGCCGGCCACGGGTGCGGTCAACGTCGTCAGCCGCTCGCGCTGACCGGCCTTGGCCAAATCCTGCGTGCCTTGTTGCCGCTTGAGTTCCGCCGCGGCTTCCTGCGTGCGACCGGGGCCGGTGCAAGGAGGCTTGGTCCGCCCGCACTTGCGGCGCCGGCAAGGCAAGGAACCCGTAACCTATCCGAGTCCGGAAATGGAACGGGCGCTGTCGCGCACGCTCGGCGCGCCTATTTTCCAGGAACAGGTGATGCAGGTGGCCATCCTCGCGGCCGGCTTCTCGGCCGGCGAGGCGGGCCAGGTGCGTCGGGCCATGGCGGCTTGGAAGCGTAAGGGTGGGCACGATTGCATCGTCTCCGGCATGCTGGAACGCGAGTACGAACGCAAGTTTGCCGAGAGCACCTTCCGGCAGATCCAGGGCTTCGGCTAATACGGCTTCCCGGAGAGCCGCGCGGCCAGCTTTGCGCTGTTGGTCTACGCCAGCGCATGGCTGAAATGCCGTGCGCCGGCGGTGTTCCTCTGCGTGATGCTCAACCGCCAGCCGATGCGGTTTTACTCGCCTTCGCAGCTCGTGCAGGATGGCAAACGCCACAGTGTCGAACTGCGGCCAGTGTCCATCACAATCAGCGGCTGGCACGCGTCACTGGTAGCCGTCGACAAGAAGCCGTGAGCGGTTCGGCTCAGTCTCTCGCTGCTTCCCGGGATGCTTGCGGAAGCGGCGCAGCACATTGAGGAGGCACGCACCGCGCACCCATTCTCGTGGACGACCGACCTTGCCCGCCGCGCAAACTTGGATAGGCATGATGTGCAGGTCCTGGCCGCCGGCGACACGTTGCATGCCTTCGCTGGCCACCGACGCAATGCGCTCTGGCAGGCCTTGGCCTGCGGTGCCAGACAAGGAGCTGTTAAGGCCAGCCGACGTGCCGGAAGAGCTACCATCACTGGCGGCGCCTAGCGAAGGCGAAGCAATTTGCGGCATGCCCACGCCTCGCACGCCCTAGCCCGTAGCGCGGAGCTGACCACCGTCCGCGACAATCTCCGCCATGCTTCGATGGCCATCACCTTCATCTATCTCCAACGTGACGAAGTCGAGCGCGCACGCCTGATGGATCAGGCCTTCGCCGCCCGGTGACCGGCGTCTGGTGGGTCTTCCGTCAACCTAGCGTACTTTAATTTCCGAATTCTGAAGCGCCCCCTAGCACGCTGAAGCCGGTCTCTGCGACTGTCTAACCGCCCATATGGCACCAGGCTTGGTCGTCAACTCCAAGATATCCCCAGTTTCCCCAGTCGATCGTGACTCTACCGTCGTCGGCATGAACAGTAACCCCAGGTAACACAACGTCTGAACCGATGGACGCCCTGGGATGTGCGCACCATCAGTACCGTAGGTCACACCTGGGACGCCATCGTTAGTCCGTCGGCATGAAACGGATGACTATTAATGTACTCCGTTATAACCCGCCCACCCTCCACGAGATACGCTATCGCCAGTTACGTCCGTCGGTGTGATAGTGATTGACATTCGAACCCCTATTTTCTCGATTTTATCAACAAAAGATTAATAACAACAAAACCCAACACCATGAAACTCGCACCTCCGACCAAGAGCCAGCCAAATAATGAGAGAGCCACCCTTGAACTATTTACCGGAGCAACTTGAAAATCGTATCCTGGGTTATAAAGATAGCTAAACAACAACCCAAATGATGCGATTGCACTGAGGACGGTCACTGACAGCATCCACGAAAACGGGCGAGCCCTCTTTTTCTCTAGCAATCTCTCACTCCAAATATCTCGATTCCTTATCACCCAAAACAAAAGGAGAGGAGTCAAAAGGCCAACCAGCGAGAAGTAGAGCGCAGAAACCTGTGGGAATTCGGACTTCGCGGCATAATTTTCAATTACCGGGAACGATTTTGATACCTCCATCACAAAATATTTAAGACCATAATATTCATCCAAGATATCATCCGGGCAAAATAGTCCAATCAGCACGCTAACGCTAATAACCACAAGACTCTGCCAGTTTTTAAAAAAGGCGGTTACCTCTAATAGATACGTACGATTTACTTTCATCTATCTCTCGCATTGAACGTGCCATGTCTGACAAAATTGGGCTCATCACAATAATCTATATCATTTCTCTTTTTTGTGCGGCGTGTCGGAAATTAATCACCGTAAGGCTGGCACCATTGGAACATCGGGAATCCTGTAAGATCGGAAAAACCGATAGTCCCACCGCAGTGCGTTCTGACGAGTTCGATTCGATGGAGTATCGCTGAAACGGCACGCTGGGCCTCGGACACGTGCGTCCATCATGCTCCTCTGCGTTTGGCAATGCACTTCTTCTCGGTGGCCCAGCCGTCCATCTTCTCTGCCCTGATGTGCCTCCATAGCTCGTCCGAGCAGAAGTAGCTGGGGATACAGCGGTCTGGGTGGCTCCGTGTTTGGCCGTAATCCCGTGGCAGTTGCCAGAAGTGATGACCCTCGATGACATCCTGATCAAGCACGCACTGCGCATCGTCCTTCGTAGCTATTTGTGCGCCACGTTCATAGCCTTCTCGGCCAAATCTTTTGGTGAAAGTAGTCTCCTCAACGATCACGGCGTCGAGTCGCACCGGACACAGGATCAGGTAGTAGGTGCCGAACACCTTTTCATTGGGTCCCGAGTCCAAGCTACGAATCTCGATCGGCACGAAGTCATGCCGTCTGGGTTCCAGTTCTTCCAGGATGTCGCGCAAGCGCTCGCAAATGATGAAAGGGCCACCACTCCAGCCCAAGATCGCAGGAATCCCGCCACGCCGCCGCTCCCTCACCCTCAACACGCGGGGGATCGCGGCTCGCTCGTCTGGCGTGATCGACGTACCGATAGATAGACGCGCTTCAAGACGACCATCGATTTCGGGGTCGAATTGTTTAGTCACCGCACTGCCATCGTTTACGTTGTCGTTGATCAGGTAAGGCATGTTCATACTTCCATTGAAAATGGCGGTGTCGAAAATAAGTCACCGTGAATCTACCACCATCGGAACATCAGAAGTCCTGTAATATCGGAAAAGCCGATAGTGTCAACCACGGCGCTTTCTGACGAGTTCGATTCGATGGAGTATCGCTGAAACGGCACGCTGGGCCTCGGACACGTACGTCCATCATGCTCCTCTGCGTTTGGCAATGCACTTCTTCTTGGCGGCCCATCCGTCCATCTTCTCGGCCCTGATGTGCCTCCATAGCGCGTCCGAGCAGAAGTAGCCCGTGATACAGCGATCTGGGTGGCTTTGTGTTTGGCCGTATTCCCGTGGCAGTTGCCAGAAGTGATGACCTTCAATGACATCCTGATCAAGCATGCACTGCGCATCGTCGCCGCTATCAATCCGTGCGCTACGTTCATAGCCTTCGCGGCCGAATCCTTTGGTGAAAGTCGTCTCCTCGATGATCACAGCGTCGAGTCGCACCGGACACAGGATCAGGTAGTAGGTGCCGAACACTTTTTCATTGGGTCCCGCGTCCAGGCTGCGAATCTCGATCGGCACGAAGTCATGCCGTCCAGGATCCAACTCTTCCAGAATTTCGCGCAAACGCTCGCAGATGATAAAAGGTCCGACGCTCCAGCCCAGGATCGCTGGCACCCCACCACGCCGCCGCTCCCTCACCCTCAGGATGCGGGGGATCGCGGCTCGTTCGTCTGGCGTGATCAATGTCCCGATCGAAAGGCGCGCCTCTAGACGCCCATCGATCTCCGGATCAAATTGCTTGGTGACCGCACTGCCGTCGTTAACGTTGACGGTAATTAGGTAGGGCATTTTCGAGGCTTCCCAGTCTCAATGGAGTAGCCGATGCGACTCAAATGATCTACCCGTTGAGCCCTCTTGTATCGCTCGGTGGTCATTCCGAGTCCTCTTGCGCAGGCGACCCACTGTAAGCATCTGGAAGCGTCGCACCGTCAAGGTTTGCTCCGGCCAAATTTGCCCCGGTAAGGTTCGCCCCCTTGAAATTTGCACCCCTGAGGTTCGCGCGCGCTAGATTCGCGTAGGTGAGATTTGCACCCGTTAAGTTCGCGCGGGTGAGATCGGACTCGAACAAGTTTGCGCCCGTGAGGTTCGCATTGCTCATGTCGGCTTCACCCAGCCGCGCACAAAGAAAAGTGGCCTTCGACAGATTCGCTCTACTCAGGTCTGCATCGAACAGGTTGGCCTCAGTAAAAATAGCAGCCCTGCAATCCGCACCGCTCAGCGTGACACCGGGCATGTCTGTTCGCGAAAAATTTGCCCAGATCAATGTCGCACCGGAAAAGTAGGCGCCGCAGGCCTCTTCTACGTTGGAGAGACGGGCGCCCGTGAGATTCGCACCGGTAAAATCGGCATAGAGAAATTCGGCCTGCTCTAAGTCCGCACCACTGAGATTCGCGTTGGTGAAGTTGGCCGCACGGAGTTGCGCATAGGTCAGATCGGCATTGATGAATTCGCTGCCAGTGAGATCCGCACCGTCGAGATTCACACCGTGCAAATCCGCACCGCTCAGGGATGCGCTACTCAGTTTCGCCCCGCTCATGTTGGCGAAACGCAGTTCAGCGGAACGGAGAACTACGCCGGCAAGATCCGCATCAGCCAAGTTCGCATTATGAAGATCCATGATCCCAGCGGCGATCCGTTCGGAGCGGGTAAAGGCGCCAGCCGCCGCCTGCAGCGTCAGTCGGATACTGTTGTTTTCTGCTTCATGGGAGAAAATGACCCGATCGCGGTCGTCTTTGACGTCGATTTTCATGGGGACCCTCTGGAACAAAAAATCAAACTTTCGACTGAAGTGCCGCAGCGCACGAAAATATCGAGTGCAAAGCAAGTGCTCTCTGTGTGCCTAATAGTACACAGCCATTCATGACGTTCTTGTGTCACATTGTATTTGTTGTGTCCCCGCCGAGGAGGGGCCCGAGCGGATGGCCCAATGTTGCCGTCTGCATTAACGGCTTCGACGAAACGGCCTATGGGTGGCACGGCCTCGCAAGGAGCGTTTGGTCCGACGGCACGGCAAGGTGGCAACTAGCTAGTGCCCGTGCGGTCTGCCTTGGCTCACGGCGCCCTCTTGGCCGGTTGATCGCATAACATACCCCACCCGGAAATGCTCCTCCGTCTGCCCCGTGTGGGACCGCGCGCTGCAGCCACTCCGGCATGGCGCCGCGGCCGTCCCAGCTCTGCCCCTGTGCGTTGCGGTAGCGCACTGGCCCAGACGATGGGGTCGGCGGTATCTCGACAAAGCAGCCTGCCGCCTGCAGGTCGGCCAGGGTCGGGCCGTGCTGGGCCATCAGGATGATGGATCCAGATAATTGCTTGGGCGCGCTCGATTTCAATCGACATGGTGTGGGTGAACAGATTTGGGGCCGCGCCGGATCCCGCGTTGTGCCGTCTTGCGGGAGCGCTGGACTTCAGGGTTGTTCTAGGTGATGGCTATTGTGGGAATCAGTGCCGGCGGGAAGACGCAGCCACCCTCGCTGCTTAAATTTTAATCAAATCTGCTGACGCCGCTGGCACTCGCCCCCCCGCGCGGCTTGTCCACAGGCTTGTCCCCTCGCGCGGTGGATAAAAGCCACCCGACACCTCCGGCCTCCCCCCTCAGCACGGCCCCGGCTTGAACTCGGTTTTCGTCGCCGGCGCCCAGCGCTTGCTGCCTACCAGGCGGCGCGTCGCGGTGGCTTCCGCATCAGCCCTCTCGGCCTGGATCCGCGCCCGCACCTCGCACCGGCCACATTCGCCGAAGCGTAGGGCCAGCTCAGGCACGAGCAACCCGTGTCTTTTTCATCTGGTTAATGGAGAAGCCCCCATGCCGTGGTCAATGTTGGACGAGCGGCGCTAGTCTCGCGCTGCAGCGGAATGTGCGGTATTGCTCATCGGTGACCTCCACAAGCGCTGCCCTCCCCTTCATGAAGGCATAGTCCCCAGAACCACCTGGTCAAGCACCCAGACCAGTCGCTCAGTGTCAGGCACCTCGCAGGGCGAGGCCACCGGCAACGCCACCCTCGCGCGGTGCCGCGCACTCCCCTGGCGCCCGGCATTGAGGCAGCGACCTTCACTTGTGATTCAGCACGCCAATGCTAGACTTAACGTTCCCCGGTTTTAGGAAGCAAGTCATGGCAACGTTCCAGCGCGACAATCTATTTATCGTCACTTCCGTAGAGGAGTTGCCGTCGGGGCGATACCGGGGATTTTTGACCTTGACCGGAGGTGCCAACACAGACAAGCGGCATACCTGCGCAAAGTGCCGAGACAATCCACTTGATGCACACACCGATGCAGATGCCGACGTTGAATACGCCTACAGGCACTATCTGTCCGACAATATTGATTGGCGGTCCGATGAAGGCAACATTGAACACTAAGCCCCACATGTTACGATCTCTCCTCGCCGAAACGGGGGGACGATGGAGCGCCAGGAACGCGTGGGGTATCACGATCTGAAGGCCTATACGCAGCTTCTTTCCACAGGGAAGTATCAGGGCTTCGTGCTGGTGAAACACCACACCCTCGCCGGCATTGTTCAAACGGTCTTTCGCGCAGGAAGATCGACTCTGGAGGAGGCTGAGGCGTTTGCGCAAGCAGAAGCCAGAATGGAACGTCTAACGGGCCTTCTCACTGGCTAAGCAATCGCCGCGAGCATCTCCGCTCCCCCTCCCTCTCGGCTGGCTGTTTCGTTTAGGTCAGCAATTTACTTAAAGCGGAGTTCGGGCCATCGTTATTCGCGGTCCAGCTTGGAGCGAGACATGCGCGCGCCAGGTCGTGAAAGGACAAGCCACCGCGAGCAAGGGCATTACGGAACTCAAGTTTGCGTTCTGGCAGAAGATGTTCACCGGGCGATTTGATGCCCAGATGTGGAATCCATGGCTCAAAACTGTTCTTCCCTACGTCGGCCAGGTAAGACCGTGCAAGCAGCGCCGAGAGAGCTTCGGAACCGGATCGCGCATCACGCAACGAACCCATCCTCGCTCAAGCGCTCGCCGCCGATCTTACGATAATCGAGGCGCTAGTTCGGCTGCGATGTCCTGTCACGGCAGCTTGGATGATCTAACACCAGGATGCTCGGTCCCTGATGGGGATCGGACCTCCTTGATTGACCACTGATGCGGTCAACGCTGGTCCCGCAAGTAACGCTTGAGCTGGCTGTAAGCGTGGTGGCAACCTTTCCAATCCGTCTTCCCACTCAGCCCAGTCGGACGCGGAACGTCATCCCATTCGCAAATGCGATGGCCCGCCGCAACGAGCCCGGCATCTCACCCTTCCCATCCCATTTCTGCCCTTCAGCGTTGCGGTGTGGGTCGTGCGGGTTTCGCCGGCCGTGGCATTTCGCGACTGCCGCTTGCTAGTTGCCGTGCCGGGACGGCAACTAGTCCCATTCCAAATCCCTTGGCCTCCCTACTTCGTACGCCTTAGACTCGCGCGCAGCATGAGATGCGGCTTGCTCAAGGAGCGGCGCGTGATCCTTCGGGACGACCAGCATTGTCAAACCCAAACCGGCTAGAGCACGGAGGACATAGTCGAGGTGAACACCCTTTCCGTTCTCTAGCTTCGACAGCATTCCCGCAGACACCCCGCACGTTCGGGCGGCCTGATCAATTGGTAGGCCTTGGGCGGCGCGAGTCGCGCGCACCCTATCCCCAAGATGGGAGCACATCTTGATCGTGGCGCGCGTTGGCAATGTTGGATCTGGCAAAGGTCGTGGCATGTGCAATACAAAGTTATGAGAGTCCCGAGAGTAGCGAACACATCGTTATTTCACGAAGGTGAAAGTATATCGGAGACCGGTTTGCTTCGTACTATGTTCAAGTACCACTGCATCAGCGGGTAGTGACATTACCGCTGGCACCTACGACGCGAACCTGATCGAGCGCGCCAGAAAGCTGCTCCGTTATTCGAACGCAATCCCGCCGAAGAATGGGTACGCCAGGTGCATTGCTCAGAAGAGACGCTAGAACCCTTCTTCCAGCCTGAGGACGCTACGCCCGCCTGCTGGGCACGAGGGGGGACCAAACGCTGCGGCACAGCCGAGCTATCACGGCGCTCTTCCTTGACACCAGCGACACGCCGAAGTGCCGCGAACGACCACGGGTGAAGATCTGCAGACCGAGTCAACCGAGGAGGCTATTCTCACCCACTTCTACCGCCTGTACGGCCGCCTAGAATCAAGAGCATCGTTGCCACGGAGAATGCTGCCCCGGCATAGAATGTGAACTCCGCACCCAGTCTGTCCCAGAGCCAACCGGCGAGCGCACTTGCAACCAGCAGGGCCAGACCACCGGCTAGATTGAACACCCCGAACGCAGTACCTCGCAGGTCTGCCGGCGCTGTGTCGGCAACCATCGTCGCCAGCAGCCCTTGCGTCATCCCCATATGTAGGCCCCAGAGAGCGACTCCACAGAGCGTAACCGCCCAATGCGAGCTAGTCGCCAACACAATATCGGCAGCAATCAGTACCACGAGCCCCCAGACCAGGAGCTTCCTATGACTGTACCTATCCGACAGTTTGCCGAACGGATATGCGGAGACGGAATACACCAGATTCATCGCCACCAGAACCAGCGGCGCCAAGAATAGCGGCAGGCCAACCTGCTGGGCACGTAGCACCAGGAAGGCCTCGCTGAATCGTGCCAGAGCAAAGACCGCACCTATGGCAATCACAAACCAATAGGCTGGATTCAGGCGCGCGAGGTTTGCACGCTTGATGGGGTTCGCTCTCCTTGTGTCTTGGTGCCCTTCGGGTTCCCGTACCCCAAACATCAGCAATGCGACCGACAAGATGCCAGGGATGACCGCCACCCAGAAGATGGCCCTGAAGTCATTGGCCCACAGCAGCATCAGAATGATGGCAATGAGGGGCCCCAGGAAGGCGCCCACAGTATCCAACGACTGCCGTAGGCCAAATGCGGCGCCGCGCAGATGAGGTGGGGCAATGTCTGCAACCAGCGCATCGCGTGGCGCGCCGCGAATGCCCTTGCCCACCCGGTCGGTGAGACGCGCAGCCAGGACGGTACCCATGCCTGGCGCCAGCGCAAAGAGTGGCTTCGACAACGCGCCGAGAGCGTAGCCAAAAACCGCTAGGCCTTTGCGCTTTCCCAGATAGTCACTCAACGCGCCGGAAAACACCTTGACAATCAACGCGGTCGCCTCAGCAACACCTTCTATTAACCCAACGGCCAGCGCGCTGGCGCCGAGGGTGGTCACCATAAAAACTGGCAGCAAGCTGTGGATTATTTCGGAGGAAATGTCCATCAGCAAGCTGACGAAGCCCAGCATCCAGATTCCCGTTGGAATCTGGCTCAAGGTGCGAGCGGAGACGGTCATTGTCAATCCCCTGCTTGGGAGAAGAACTGTGCTGTCATTGAATTCGGTGTTGTTATCACACGCGCGACGAGCACATGTTATGTGCGCGGAATTTGGCGAAGGCGCAAGCTCGCCTTCAATCGCTTGCGAGGGGTTGTGTGTACATGAATAGCAAGCCTGTCTTGCCGGCCGACGCGATGGTATGCAGCCTGACTTGGCCACGGAGTCTTGCCGCCGCACTCCGGACAATAGCCAGCCCAAGCCCACTCCCCGGCTGTCCCGACCCGACAACCCGATAGAATGCGTCAAACACGCGGGGAAGTTCCTCGTGGGGGATGCCCGGCCCGGAGTCCTCCACTTCAAACACGGCAGCGTTGCCCTCTCGATACAGTCGTACATCAACCTTTCCACCGGGTGGTGTGTACAGGACGGCGTTGTCGATGGCATTGCGAACCAGCGCGCGAAAGTCCTCTTGATTCCCTTGAATCGTCAGGAGCTCGCCCACATCCAAACCAAGGTCAATATCCTTGGAATCTGCGAACGGAAATATCTCCCCAAGAACGTCGATGACCACGGCCTTGGCGTCGATGGCGTGACTGACCGTTGGCGGGCCTGCCTCGCGCTCGGCCAGCATCAACAATTGTTCGACCAGGGAGCGCATGCGTGAGATGCTCTTCCCCAGAGGCGCGAGGCGAGCCAGGACCGCTTCGCTGCTGCCCTCCACAGTCATCGCGTTCTCGAGCTGCAGCGTCATCGCAGTCACCGGCGAGCGCAGTTCGTGCGCCGCATCGGCGACAAATTGGCGTTGCTGCGAAATGGCCGACTGCAGCCGCCCAAGCAGCCGGTTCGTCGAACTGACGAACGGCAGGATTTCCGACGGTGCCCCCTGCGCGACGAGTGGCGCCAAATCCGTGTCACCCCTCCTGTCGACCTCTGCAGAGAGCTGCTGCACCTTTCGTAGCAGAATTCGGATAAGAATTCCGGCCAACATTATCAGGATAGGTATCACGGCCAGCAGCGGAATCAGAGTGCGCAGCGCACTGTCACGCGCAATCTCGTCTCGCGCCGACGTTCGCTGCGCTACGGCCAGGCCGTATTCCGCACTCATCGGCCTGATGTAGATGCGCCACGATTCCCCGTGCGAATCAATGGTGTGCAGACCGTCGGATAGTTCGCCAGGCAAGGTCAGCGTTAGGTCTGGTGTGGCCAATCGGGTGGCTAGCTTGGATACTTTCAGCACCCAGATTCGCATCTCGGGCTCATCGGCCTGCTTAAATCCGCCTTGCGAAGACAGGACCTTGGCATCGCCTGGCGAGACTAGCCAGGCTATCTCCCTGAGCTCGTCATCCTGCAGGTCGCGCGCCTCCTCAAAGGCGAACCAGAACGACGCCGCCGCTGCCACGAGCCCAATGACCAGAATCGTGCCGCAGATGGAGACGGACAACATCCATAGAAGCGACCGGTTCACTCCGCCTTTGGCACCATCCATCCCACCCCCCTGATATTCTTGATGACACCCGCGTCAAGCTTCTTCCTGACCCCATGGAGGAGGAACTCGACGGCGTTGCTTTCGACTTCCTCGTTCCAACCGTAGATGCGCTCTTCGAGCTCATTGCGGGAGAGGATGACTCCTGGCCGGAGCAGAAATTCGCGCAAGAGCGCAAATTCGCGAGCCGATAGCTGACGTTGGATTCCCTGGTACCAGACCTCGTGACTGGCTTGGTCCAGCGAGAGCGCGCCATTTCGAAGGACTGAGGAAACCTCTTGGCCTTGCCGCCGCGTGAGCGCGCGGAGCCGGGCCAGCAACTCCCCGACATGAAACGGTTTCACCAGATAGTCATCCGCGCCGAGGTCCAAGCCAGCAATGCAGTCTTCTACCGCGCTGCGCGCCGTGATAACGAGGACCGGCACGGCATTTCCCTGGCTTCGTGCCTCGCGTAGTACCGCGAGGCCATCTTTTCCGGGAAGCCCCAGTGCCAGCAGAACCAGCTCGTAGCGCTGAGCGAATAGAGCTGTAGCGGCCTGGCAGCCATCCGTCGTCCAGTCCACCGCATAGCCCGCGTCTCGAAGAGTCTGGCAAATGGCCTCTCCGATGAGTGGGTCATCCTCCACCAGTAGCGTTCGCATCCGCTCCCCATTTTCGGTTGCTTGTCCATGCATGCCCGTGCGCAGCGTGTCAGTGGAGACTTAGCGGAGACTTAGCGGCAATTGCCGCATAAGTCACTTCGACTTGAATCTGCTAAGTCCCCGCTAATTTTCGCTGCCTATCCTCGCCCCCGCCTGTTGCCAATCACTATCCCCAGACCAACAGCCGTTCGCCCCATCGGGGTCTGAATTGGACTGCGGAATCGACTAGCGGAGCCGAGGAATGAATGTCGCAAATGCCACGCTGACGGCAAGACCGGGCTGGATGCCCCGGATTCTAGCCTCGTCTCGGGCATGGCTCCTCCTTGTCTGCTGCGCGACCCTATCAGCTTGCGCGTTCGACCACTATGACGCGCGCCCAATCTCTGCCAGCTCGATTGCCGACACGATTAACGAGCGTTCGCTTGCCTCGGCGGACTTGCGCGACTTCATTGAGCGGCATGCCATGCGCGCAAGCCCAGACTGGCCACCACCCCGCTGGAACCTAGATACCCTAACCCTTGCAGCCCTTTACTACAACGCGGACCTGGACACCGCGCGTGCCAGACTGGCGACCACCGAAGCCAGCATAAAGACCGCCGCGCAGCGCCCGAATCCGTCCCTGCAGTTGCCGTTTCAACGCACCCTGAATCCCAAGGGCGGAGACTCGCCATGGACACTCGGTATTGCGCTAGACATCCCGATTCAGACTGCCGGCAAGCGCGGCTACCGCATTGACCAGGCTACCCATTTCGCCAATGCGGCGCGCCTGGATGTCGCCAATGTTGCCTGGAGCGTGCGAAGCCAGCTACGGACACAGCTATTGAATCTGTGGTTTGCTAATGCGCGGACGGAGCTACTCAAGCAGCAGTTGGAGCTAGACCAACGCATGAATACGATGCTGGAGAAACGCGTCCTCCTCGGCGACGCTTCGGCATGGGAGCTGAATCAGCAGCGCCTGGCTCTCATCCAGGCTCAGGCGGACTTGCTGAATGCGCAGCGCCAGACCTCAGCCGCCAGAGTCCTGATTGCCAATGTGCTTGGGCTACGGTCCGGCGCGCTCGATGGCCTGGATCTTGACCTGACGGATTTCGGACGACCTTATGCCTCGCTTCCGGCCCCGGAAATCCGGCTACAGGCCTTGTTGAATCGGGCCGATGTGCTGTCTGGCCTGGCGCAATACGAAGCCAGTCAAGCCGCGTTGCAGTTGGAGGTCGCCAAGCAATATCCGGACATTCATCTTGGCCCGGGCTATACCTTTGACCAGGGCTTGCACAAGCTTGGCTTCGACTTTACCAATCTCGTGCTGCCAATCTTCAATCGCAACGAAGGGCCAATCGCAGAGGCACGGGCCCGGCGACTGGAAGCGGAAGCCCAGGTCAGGCAGCTCGAAGCCCAGGCACTGGGTGAAACCGATGGCGCCATCACCGCGTATCAAGCCACGCAAAGCATCGTGAAACGGAATGAGGAGCAGGTCAGCATGCAAGGCCGCCAGTTCCTGGCAGCCCGACGTTCCTTTGAAGTGGGACAAACCGACCGGATGGCGTTGACGCTTGCCGAACGGACCGAGCTTGCGGCGCGACTTGCGCTGCAAGATGCCGAATTCCAGATGCAGCGGGCCATCGGTCGGCTGGAAGATGCCATCCAGCGCCCACTCTCCGACCCCGATGCGGGCGCCAATCCGAACAACTGGGTCAAATGACTATGAAAAGAAAAACGATACTCAAGGGCATCCTGCTCTTGTCGCCAGCGATTCTGGCCGCGCTCGTGCTTGGCGGATTCCTGCTGAGCAAGGGCGAGCAGGACAAGGAAGCCGAACGCGAGGCGCCGGTCTCAAGCTCGGTCCGCATCACAGTGGCGGATGGCTTCACTACGCTGATGGTCGACGCCGCCATGCAAGCGCGCAGCGGCTTCCAGGTGGATGCGCTGGCGCCCGCAAGCGCTACGACCGGCCCCGCCGCCTATGGCATCGTTCTCGACCTGCAACCCATCGTCGAACTGGCGAGCCGCTATGCCTCCGGCGTTGCGGACCTGAACGCCACCCAAGCTGCGCTCGACGCGTCGCGCGCAGACTATGAGCGACTCCAGACCCTCAACGCCGACGCGAGCAATGTGTCGCTCAAGACAGTGCAAGCAGCGCGCGCAGTGCTTGCTTCGGCGACGGCAAAGGTCAATGCGGCACGCGTGGGCGTCGCCGCCATTGCCAGCGCGGCCAGGCAACAGTTCGGACCGGCTCTATCGACCTGGGCGTCGACACCGGAATCTCCTGAGCTTGTCCCCTTCGTGGCACGTCGCCAAGTGTTGCTGCGGGTCGTCCTGCCGGCCGAGCTGTCCGCCCCCGCACTCCTGAAGGTGACGACGGATGGTATCCCCGCGTTCGACGCTCGCCTGATTTCGCCGTCGCCCCAGGTCGACCCCGGCATCCTGGGACAAGCCTACTTCTATCGCGCCGCGGTACCCCTGGCCACCGGCACGCGCGTAACCGCCCACGTCGCCGTTCCCTCGGGACAAGACAGCGGCCTGCTGGTGCCCGCCGGCGCCATCGTCTGGTATGGCGGTCAGCCCTGGGCCTACGTCCAGTCCGACAACACACACTTCCAGCGCCGGCCAGTCAACCCGCGCACGCCTCGGGATGGGGACTTCGTCGTCACTGAAGGATTCAAGCCCGCCGAACGGGTCGTGGTGCGGGGCGCACAACTTTTGCTTTCCGAAGAATCCCGAGCGCAGCTGGCCAGCCAGCAAGGCAACGACGCACGCTGACCTGACATGCTGACTTCCATTGTTGATTTCTCTGTCCGCCTGCGCGGCGTCATCTTTGCGCTCGCCTGCCTGCTGCTCGGCTACGGCACCTATGCTTTGTTCCAGAGCAAGCTCGACGTCTTTCCGGAATTCACACCGCCCCTTGTTACCGTCCAGACTGAAGCCCCTGGGCTCTCCGCAGAGCAGGTCGAACTGCTGGTCACACAGCGCGTGGAGAACGCCTTGGGCGGCTCTATTGGGCTCGAATCCATGCGGTCCCAGTCGATACAGGGGGTATCGGTCGTTACCCTGACGTTCAATGGCCAGACTGATATCCGCCGCGCCCGGCAGTTGGTGGCAGAGCAGTTGGCGACCCTCACGGGCGAACTGCCAGCGGGAGTACGCGCGCCGAAGATGACACCACTGAGCTCGGCGACCAGCATTGTGCTTGGGATAGGGCTGACGTCGGACACACGTTCGCCGATGGACCTGCGCACGTTCGCCGAATGGACGCTAAAACCCCGGCTGTTGAGTCGCGCCGGGGTCTCGGACGTGAGCATCTATGGCGGCGAAATCAAGCAATACCAGGTCCAGGTCGACCCGCAAAAGCTGGTTCGCCTTGGCCTATCGCTGCACGACGTGGTCAGCGCGACGCAACGCGCAACAGGCATCCGTGGTGCGGGCGTGCTCGAAACCCCGAACCAGCGCATCGTGCTCAACACCGTCGGCCAGACCACGACCGCCGAGCAGTTGGGCCAGGTTGTCCTGCTACAGAAGAACGGCGCCTTGGTCCGGCTCGCGGATGTCGGCAAGGTCGTACTTGGCCAGGAATTGCCGGTCAGCGGCGCCAACGTCCAGGGCAAGCCGGGCGTCGTGCTGATGGTCAGCAACCAGTACGGCGCGGATACCGTGTCGGTGACCCGGAACGTCGAGGCAGCGCTGGCAGCCTTGCAGCCAATGCTGGCGGCCAATGGTATCCAGCTGCACGCTGACATCTTCAGGCCCGCCAATTTCGTCGTCGCCTCGACCGACCACTTGCGCACGGCGCTGGTTGTGGGGGCGGCGCTGGTGGTCATCGTCCTATTCCTCTTTCTCTTCAACGTACGCACCGCCTTCATCTCAGCCACCGCCATCCCGCTCTCGCTGCTGGCCGCCGTCATGGTATTGCATCACTTTGGCGTCGCGCTGAATACGATGACCCTGGGCGGCTTGGCCATCGCACTTGGCGAGGTGGTGGACGATGCCATCATCGACGTCGAGAACATTTACCGTCGCCTGCGCGAAAACCGCCTCTTAGCGATGCCGCTGCCCGCCATCACGGTGGTTGTCAAGGCATCCACCGAGGTGCGAAGCGCCGTGATATATGCAACATTTACCGTCGCCGCAGTCTTCCTGCCGGTGCTGAGCTTGTCCGGCGTTGCCGGCAAACTGTTCGCGCCACTGGGGATGGCCTATATCCTGGCCATCATGTCGTCGCTGGTGGTCGCACTCACGCTGACCCCGGCGCTGTGTTATGCATTGCTGGCCAACCGTACCAGCGACGCGGAGGAGCCCCGCGTCTACCAGTGGCTCAAGGCCCGTTACGCAGCCATCCTCAGCCATGTTGAGCAGCACTGGATTGCCGTCGTCGTGGCATTTGCCAGCCTGGTGCTGGCGACCCTGGCAACGCTACCCTTCTTCAGCACGGCGTTCCTGCCGGAGCTGCGCGAAGGGCATTTCATCGCCCACATGCAGGCGGCACCGGGCACGTCATTGCAAGAATCTCTGCGTATTGGCGAGCGCGTCAGCCACGCGCTACTGGAGGTGCCAAATATACGGAGCGTGGCGCAACGGGTTGGCCGGACAGCGCGCGGCATCGATGTCTTCGGCCCGCAATATAGTGAGTTCGAAATTGATCTCAAGCCTGGCCTGGATGCGGAGGCGCAGGAACAGACGCTGGGCGATTTGCGGGCCAAAATGGCGGGCTTTCCCGGCTTGACCTTCGCCACCGAAACCTTCCTGACCGAACGGGTCCAGGAAACCATTTCCGGGTACACGGCACCGGTCATCGTCAACGTGTTCGGCAGCGACCTCGATATCCTGGACGGCCTGGCGCGGCAGGTGTCGCGAACGCTCAGCGCGGTTCCGGGCGCGGCTGGGGTGACGGTGCAGTCGCCACCCGCAATCCCCCAGTTGACCATCCGTCTGCGGCAGGACCAGTTGACTCGCTGGGGCTTTGCACCACTGGACGTCATGGAGGCCATCCAGACCGCATACCAGAGCGCCGAAGTCGCCCAAGTCTATGAGGCAAACGCCGTGTTCAATGTGGCGGTGGTACTCGCCAGCGCATCGCGTCGCAGTCCGGCTCAGGTGGGCGAGTTGCCGCTGCGCAATGGCGATGGCGTCCTGGTGCCGCTAAGCCGCCTTGCGGACATTGCCCAAACGACAGGCCGTTACCTCATTCTGCACGATGGCGGGCAGCGGTTGCAGACCGTGACCGCGCACCTCAACGGCACTTCGCTCGGTCAGTTCTCCCGTGAGGCCCAGCGACGTATTGCCGCTGACGTGAAGTTTCCGAAAGGCTATTACTTCGCCCTATCGGGCGAGGCGCAGGCCCAGGCGCAAGCACAGCGAGACTTGTTAGTCTATTTCGCTATTGCGGCCACGGGCATCGGCCTACTTGTCTATCTGGCACTGCGCAGTTGGCGCGGCCTGGTCCTGGTCATGGCAAACCTGCCGTTCGCACTGGTAGGCGGCGCGCTTACTGTATTTGCCACGGGCGGACTGCTTTCGCTGGGGTCGATGGTCGGTTTTGTAACCCTGTTCGGCATCACGTTGCGCAACTCCATCATGCTCATCTCCCACTACGAGCACCTGGTCCAAGTCGAAGGCCGCGCCTGGAACCTGGAGACGGCAACCCTGGGAGCGACTGAGCGGCTGGCCCCCATTTTGATGACAGCGCTCGTTACCGGGCTGGGCCTGTTGCCACTGGCGCTCCAGTCCGGCGAGCCGGGCAACGAGGTGGAGGGGCCGATGGCGATTGTTATTCTGGGCGGCCTTTTCACCTCGACCGTGCTGAATCTGCTCATATTGCCGACCCTGGCGCTACGCTTCGGCCAGTTTGACCGTAGCAGGCACAGCGACTTAGGTCGTTGATTTGCGGGGGGAGCCATTCCTATATGGCGGCCACGGACATCCCAGCTATTTCTTGAGATTGCTGCGTATGCAGTTGCGGCCACATCAACGTCCGACACGTCACCCCCCCGTTACAGGCCGTAACGCCTGTATAAGTTCACAAATACGCGCCCCCCTATTGGCGGCATAGAGTAGCAATAGAAACATCGGGAGCATCATCATGCGAAAAGCCCTGGCAATTTGCGTACTGGCTGCGGGCGCTGCTCTTACCTCCGGCATCGCTGCGGCACGCGTGGATGTGGGTATCGGGATTGGCCTTCCCGGGCCTGTGTTCGTGGCTCCACCGCCTCCCGCTTACTACGAGCCTCCCCCGGTTTACTACCAGCCGGCCCCTGTTTATGTCGAACCGCAGCCGATTATTGTTGCGCCCGGCTATTACGGCGATTGGCGCGCTCGTGCCTGGCAAGAGCGGCAGTGGCGAGAAAGGCGCTGGCGCGAGCGTGAGTGGCGCATCCACCACCGGGAGTGGCGTCGCTGGCATGATGATGAAGATGATTGAGCCAAGCGCAAGTGTGCGCTCCGATGACGCGAGTTAACAATCAAACATCATCCGAAGGACAGGATGCGTCCGTAAAATTGCGGCCACGAAAAGCCGGGAGATGGCAGGAATGAAGCACCGCGCAATCGGTAGGGTCCTTGTGGGCACGCTGTTCTGCGTCGCCTCGTCGGCCTTTGCCGCAGCCAATGTCGATATTGGCGTTGGCGCTCCTGGCGTCGTTCATGCGGAACCCACCCCTGTCTATGTTGCGCCCCGACCTGTCTATGTTGTTGTACCAAGTTCATGCTACTCACCATATAGGGGTGCAAGCGAACAACGGGAGGAATACTGGCGTGAACGGACATGGCGCGAACAGGAGGAGCATAGCGACCAAAGCCATCGCAGCCGTGAGGAACACAACCAACACGGGCACGAAGGCTGACACGGCCCTTCAATCGAAAGAGCTCTCGAAATTTTAGCCATAATCTTACTGTGTCATAAAAATGAGTGCATTATATGTACTTCTTCATTCGAAGTGGAGAGTGCATGAGCACGAGCGACCGATTTGCGCAGTACATGAACTACTTGGCTGAGGGATTGGGACATGCGGATCGCCGGGCCGGCTTAGAGAGCTACTGCACTGGGCTGATGCTGCCGCTGTCGCGCAAAAGCGTCGAGCCAATGGCGGCACGGGTTGACCCTCTGCATGCCAGTGCCCGACATCAGTCACTGCACCACTTTGTTTCCAAATCCGAGTGGTTGGATATGGCATTGCTGGGGCGTGTCCGGGATTGGGTTCAGCCCTTCCTGGAAGCACCAAGCGGTCGCTATTGGATCATTGACGACACGGGCTTTCCGAAAAAAGGCAAACATTCAGTGGGTGTGGCGTGCCAGTATTGCGGCCAGCTCGGAAAACAGGACAACTGCCAGGTTGCAGTCAGCCTTTCGCTGGCCACAGAGCAAGGCAGCCTTCCGATTGCTTATCAGCTTTATCTCCCCAAGGAATGGGCCGACGATGCGACTCGCCGCCAGAAAGCCGGCGTGCCAGACGATATCGCGTTCGCCACCAAGCCGGAGATTGCCCTGGCGCAAGTTCGCGAGGCGATCGCAGCCGGCGTGCCCGCCGGAATCGTCCTAGCCGACGCAGCGTACGGCGATGAAACCGGCTTTCGCGAAAGCCTGACCGAGTTGGGTCTGCTCTACGCGGTTGGGATTCGCTCCATGACGACCGTCTGGCCGCAGGGCGTCTCGCCACTGCCGGCCAAACCGGCAAGCGGTCGAGGCAGGCCACCGAAGTTGCTGCGTCGCGCGCCGGGCCATGAGCCCATTTCGGTGAAGACGCTGGCGATGGCTTTACCCGCGATTGCTTACCAAGTGGTGACTTGGCGGGAAGGCACAAATATGGCCCTTTCATCGCGATTTGCAGCCGTGCGCGTTCGTCCGGCCCATCGGGACTATTGGCGCAGTTCCTTGCGCGATGAAGAGTGGTTGCTAGTCGAGTGGCCCGAAGGCGAACCA
>NZ_JBWKVH010000065.1:0-34407 GCF_059421605.1 Cupriavidus sp. GW821-FHT02F09 | reverse complement strand
GAGTCTTGGGGTGTGGTCATGGAAGGCAGCATAGGGAGACATCGCACAGGTTTCAATGATGTAGAGATCATTACAAAGTTATCGGCTGCGCTGGGCGTGAGTGCCGCCTCAAATTCGCCGGCGCTGAGCTCTGTCGGCTGCATCGGGCTAGGTCGCGTACTTGTACCGTGGACCGTCTGCCCGCGATCGGTGTTCGTGCGGTCGCCCCTGCCGTGTTGTCGGTCGGTCTGCGGCGCAATTACTCAAGAGATCAATACGACACTGCCGTTTGGTGCCGCACTCGGTTCTCCGTTTCCTCGTCCGGTAAAGCGGGATTCCAGAGCCCCTGGCATGTAGCAACCTGAGGAAATGATTTTTTCGCTCCCCCCGGGAATAAGTTTGTGCGCCGACGCGTTTACGTTGATGCAGTCCCTAAACCAATCTCAGGAAATGGGAAATGAAGAAACTGCTACTTGTCTCCGCCCTCGTTCGTAAGCGCCCAGCGAACACACCTTGATCAGGGAAATCTTAAGGGCGAGGTAGTGCCACGCTTTGCTGCGCGCGCTACCGCGTCCACCCACCGCAGTTTGGTATTCAATAGAGATAGCCCGGTTCGCTGCGCTGGCCGAGCATGTCTTGGTTCGGGTGGATATCATGAACGGGCGTACCTTGTGCAGGTTGGCACTGGTGCTGGCTGCGATCGCAGGAATCGGCGCTGGCCGATCGTCCTCGTTTCCACCGCGGCCATCGGCACCATGCCCGCGTCTTCATCGGCTCGGATTTTGCCTTTGGTTATCCCTATCCTTTCGGCTACCCCGGCTATTACTACTCGCCGGCGTTGGCAGTAGTGCCTGCATCGCCCCCTCAGTACGTCGAGCAGGCCGACAATGCGGCGCTGCAACACTACTGGTCTCGCTGCGACCAGCTCGAAGGTTGCTACCTCTATATCCAGGCTTGTCCGGGCGGCTGGCTCCAAGTGCAGGCGTTGCCGTCGGCCGCTGACTGAGCGCTGAAGGACGAGGTCCCATCATGCATGCTATTGCTTCCAGAACCCTGCCCGCACTGGCCGTGCTATCGCTTGTCGCCTGCACGCTCATGCCCACAGGCCCCAGTGTGATGGTGCTGCCAGGCACGGACAAGAGTTTCGATCAGTTCCGCGCCGATGACGCCGGCTGCCGCCAATATGCTCTCGCTCAGGTGGGCGGTGTCAGCGCCTCGCAAGCGAGCGCGCAAAGCGCCGTGGGCAGCGCAGCCGTCGGCCCCGCGCTGGGTGCTGCAGCCGGAGCGGCCTTCAACGGCGGCCGGGGCGCCGCGGTAGGCGCTGGCGCGGGCCTGCTGACCGGTTCGGCAGTGGGCGCAAGCAATGACTCCGGCCATGGCGTCCAGCGCCGCTATGACGTGGCCTACGTGCAGTGCATGTATGCAAGCGGGCGCCGGGTGCCGGTCTATGGCCATATGGCGGCCGCGGCACCACTGCCGGGAAGGCCCGGCTACGACGCTCTGCCGCCGCCCCAGAATCCGCCGCCGGGCGGCTCCCCGCAATAGCATCCGCGCCCTGCACTAGGTTCTAAGCTTGGCCGACCAGTGTTACGCAAATGAAACTCTTTCGCCGATCTACCGTGCAACAGGCACGGCGCGCGAACGTCAGGCGTCCGCCCATCAGCCTTCCACCACGGGTGGCCCGTAATATGCATCGAATTGTTGCTTTGGGCGCTTATGAAGCTCGAGCCTGCATGTCTGAACCTGCCATGCAGTGGATGTCACCCGCGCGGCTAGCGGCGGAATAGGGTGCAAGATGGCATGAACGAAGTCTGTGCCGTCCCCGCACCACGCCGACCGATCTGGCTGCCCCCTCAGGAAGGAACGCGCCATGAACAACAAGCTTCCCCCAATTGCCACTCTGGTCTTCGGCGTCTGCCTGACCATGTCTGCGACATGGGCCGCCCCCGCAAGCCGCGTGACCATGGTCACCCCCGACGAGATCAAATGGGCGGACCTGCCGCTCATACCGGGTGCCAAAGTCGCCGTCCTCGAAGGGCAGATGGACAAGAAAGGGCCGATCACGGCCCGAATCAAGCTTCCCGCAGACGGCAAGGTGGCGGCGCACTGGCACCCTGGGGTGGAGCGGGTGACCGTGCTTTCCGGGACGTTCAACTATGGCATGGGCGACAAGCTCGACCCGGAAAAGACCTCGCCGCTCGGCCCCGGCAGCCTGATCGTTATGCCTCCCAAGATGCACCACTTTGGCTGGACCAAGGAGGAAACCGTCATCCAGATCAACGTGGCGGGGCCCTGGGGTATCACCTATGTCAACCCGGCCGACGATCCCAGGAAGAAGTGATGCCCTTGTGTCGGGCGACTCGGGCGAGGCAACATTCGGCACAGCGCGAACTAGCTCGGGGCCGCTTTCAGGTTAGTGAATGCCGCGTGGCAAATGCGTCGTTGGCGGGGGCTACGGATGTGCTACACGCCTGCCGACCCGGAAGATCGGTTACATCGCCGATCTCCCGCCGCAGCGCTGGACATGGGCCATCTTCCTTGTCTTGCTGTCAACGCGGGTTCACCGGTGGCTCACCCTGGTTCTGGCGTCTACCGCTGCTTTCGCTGGCCAATCCGTCGCCGATGCCAAGGAGCACTTTCAGACCGTCGCGTCCGGCGACGTCAAGCAACTGATGCACGGCTATGTCGAAAACGCCCAGTTCAACTGGATCTGCGGCCCACTGGATGAACCTATCTTGGTGCGAGCGCTATTCGAGGTGCGTAGGATAAGGCCACCAAGGCACAGGGGCCGTTGAAGCTCTCGATAGCCAAGGTCGAAGAGGCGGAGAATCCTAAAGGTGCAGCCGTGTGCTATCGAAGGAGACCAAGATGAATTCACTCCGTCTAAGTCGCCGCTCCTCGGCGCACGCAGTCTGCTTGGCCCGCGGGCAACACGCTGACGGTGCTAGGTGTGGTGGTGACAGTCTCGCCATCCACTGTCTTCGACGGCAATGGCCTGACCGGGCTGGCCGCGCTGTCGGTCAACGATACGGTGGAGGTTCACGGACTTCCCGATGCGACCGGCGCCAACCTGAAGGCCACTCGCAGCGAGAGCAAGGCGCCCACGCCTGAGGTCCGGCTCACCGGTGTGGTACAGGGTGCGACCGCCACCAGCGTCACGATAAACGGCATCACGGTCCAATTCACATCGGGAACGCTGACCGCACCGACGGTCATTGCGGCCACCCGGGTGCGCGGCACGACCCTGCTTCCCGCAATTCCGCAGGGCCGGCGGGCGGAATTGGAAGGCGTCATCACCAAGTTCACGTCCGCCACAGACTTTGAGGTGTCTGGCCTGCGGGGACGATGCCGTCGACCGCCACGATGAGCGGTACGCCACGACTGGGCTCCCGAGTGGAAGTGAAGGGGGGTGCCAACGGCGTACTTGTGGCTACGCAAGTCGAGGTCGAGGACGAAGCCCATCAAGCCGATGATGCGAACGAACTACATGGCACGATTTCCGGCATTAACATGGCCACGCAGTCCTTCGAGCAAGACGGGCGATATCGTTACTGGTAAGCCTTTTGCGCATGTCGATGGCAGATTCAAACGAGGATGGAATACACTTTGCCGGAGCCTTGATGCGAGCGCACAAGGTCGTTTGATTGTATAGGAAGCGAAAAGGCCGGATGAAAAAACGGCAATGGCTGCGAGGGACTTGGTAGAGACCGTAGCGCAGGAAAGCGGTGCAATACCCTACGACGTTCCTGACATAGAGCAGCCTTTATCTGGGTTGGCAAAGCCTGCAACTTGAAGGTATCCGCCAGGGGCCCCATTGGCTGGAACACGTCGAGAGCCATGATCACGCCGGTCATCGCGATCAGCGTCTGCGTTAGCAGGCCGACTTTGCCATTATCAGGGTCATGGCCCCATGTAGGCGCTGTCGCTGGCGCCCCAGTCCTTCCGTGTCAGATGCCGGCGTAGCCAATGCTCGTATTCCAGGCCCTGTGCCTTCAGCGCGGCGCGCATCAGGTCCTCGCGTTGTGGATTGGCGGCCTCGACGCGCAAGTCGCTCGGTGATATGCCATAGGTACGCCGAAACGCGCGCGTGAAATCCGACGCGCTGGAAAATCCCAGCCCAAGGGCAATCTCGACGACCGGAAGATTGGGAAACTGCACCAGCTCCGCTGCGGCGGCGCGCAGCCTGTAGTTGCGGATGTACGCATGCACGCCTCCCTCGTGCTCGAACAGGCGATACAGCGTGGGCCGGGAAATATTCATCGCAGCAAGCAGGCCGTTGGGCGATAGATGGGGCTGCCCGGCGCCGAGCGCGATCAACCGGCAGGCACGTGCGCGCATGGCGTTGCGGGTCGCGGAACGGGCATCGCCTTCGAGCCGCGCCACTTTACGGAAGGCGGCCACCAACAACTGTACGGCTTCGCGCAACTCCCGCGCTGCCCGCTCAGGTGCCATGCGGGGGAGGTCGCGAGCCAGCGCAGTCACGTGCTCGACCGCCAGTGTCGTCATTGGCGTATTGGCTTCCACTATGCGGCCGTGTGCCGATTCGGCTTCGGGAAAGATGGATTCCATTACCGCGCGCTGTACAAAGAAGGTGAGGGCGTGCGAGGTGTCGCGCACCATGCGTGCGGGCTGCCCGAGATCCGTCAGAAGGATGCCACCGCGGCGCGGCATCGGATTGCGGCGCTGGCCTTCGACTCGCCCCGCATTGCCGCCGATAAACACCTGGAACACATAGTGCCGCATGGCGTCGGTGGAGATACGTGCGAGGGTGCGATGCAGGCTGACGCCGTCGCAGCGACAGTCGGTGAAGACCATGTCCTCGACCAGGTACCTGTCGATAGCTGCCGCGAAGGGGCTGGCCACTTGGGCTTTCGTCAGATCGAGGTCGGTGACATGGCCTACCCGATCCCGCCAGGCAAGGATGTGTCCGGTGGATGACTGGAGGCCGGCGGCGCCACCGACTTCATATCGGGTATGCAGCAGGCGGTCGGCCAGTTCCGGCTCCTGCGCGGATTGCGGCAAGGCGAGTCTGTGCTGAGTCATGTTGGAAAGTGCATGCCTGGTGTTCAGGTCTCCAGTACGATCCAATGTACAGGAAACTGGGGCTCCGTGTGACTCGCTAGCACCCGCTTAGCTCGCCCTTACTTTCAGCTCGCCTTACAGTGCAGGGCCAGATGCGGCGCAAAAAGGAGCGCCGAAATGTGCCGCAAAAAAAAGCAGCCGGCGCCCCCGCGTTTGGGTGCGGAGATTTCGTACCACGCACCGGCGTCAGTGCGGCGCCACCCATTTGAATATGCGATCGCCGTACAAGGCGCTGACGCCGATGGACAGCAGCACGATGCCGAAATTCCACATCAGAATCATGGCCGTCGCGTCGAGCGGGTGAAGGAGGGACAGCGCGGTTGTCGTCATCGCGGCAACCGCGAGGCTAGCGCACATTGCCACTGGCGCGGGGGACAACCGGGCCATGTAGCGCAGCATGATCAGCAAGGCCAAGGAAAGCGGCAGGCCGACCATCACCAGCGTGGCGAAGCAGCTGGCTGTCTCGCCGAGAGAAACACCGTTCGGCCCGATTCTCACCCAATCGGTCAGGCAGCCATAGCCAATCGTGGCAAACCAGACCAGCATTGCTGGCACCGGTAGGAGCAGCCATCGGCGTGGGCGGCCGGGGATGCTGGCCATGAATGCTGCAACCGCGGCCAGCACACCCGTCAACGTAGCAGCCGCCACACCGGTGACGAAGACGGACTGCTCCAGCTTCAGCATCAAATCTGGCCGCAGGCCATGATGCAATGCAGCCAGTACTAGCAACAGGACGGCCAACAGCAGCCAGCACGCCGCACGCACCGCCGGTGGCCACAAGCGTCGCACCGGCGCCGCGTCGGCCACTAGCGAGTCGATCAGATGAGGGGTGTCAGTCACGGCTTGCTACCTTGCGAATGGAACAATTTACGCAGCGTCTTCATGGCCCGATGGGTGGCCACCTTCAGCGCGGATACCGAAATCCCGCTGGCTGCGGCCGCCTCTTTCAACGACATCTCCTCCAGCTTGAGCATGCGTACCGCGTCGCGTTGTCCCGCCGGGAGGCGCTCGACAGCGTCGCGCACCGCGCGCGCGTCCATGGCCGCGTCCTGAAGGTTCGCTGCGGGGGGCGAAAAGGTCTCAAGGCCGTCATCCATCGCGGTCTCGTGTGAGCCGATGCGTCCTCGCCGGCGCAGGCCATCAACGATGCGCCGGTTGGCGATGGCCACCAGCCACGGCCCGAACGGTCGCGCGGGATCATAGGTGTGGCGCACCGCGTGTATGGTCAGCAGTACATCCTGCACCGTGTCCTCGATGTCGCTGCGATTCCGGACCTGGTGGGCCGCGAGCGCCCGCAGATAGGGGGTAATCTCTTCGAGCAGGCGCCGGTAAGCCTCGCGGTCGCCGCATTGCGCGCGGGCCATCGCCAACGACCAGTCGGTCGTGCCGTCAGGCCGGCCGGCCAGGGGTTCCGATGAGAGGTCGGAAGTAGCCAAATCTTGAGTATCGGTCACGCGGCTCAATACGCTGTCACGGCGGCGCGCTGAGGAAGACATGCCTGAATTCTCCGTCATGGGGAAGCCGTTGTCGCGCAAAATAAATTCTCCGAGCGATGTAACCTTTGGCCGCGTCCAGCCGAATTTCCTGACACGGTGCCGAAATCGGGCCGTAACTCTCAGGAGATTGCAAGATGAACAAGCATGTATTGGCCGCCTCGACCTTGTCTTCCGTCATCGGTCTCGCGCTTGCCATGGCGGCCGCGCCGGGACAGGCGCAACCCATGAAGGACATGAGCGGGATGCCGCAGATCGTCAAGGACAACATGGCGAGGATGGAGAAGAGCAAGCTGGAAAAGTGCTACGGTATCAATGCTGTGGCAAAGAACGACTGCGCGGAAGGCGCTCACTCCTGCGCCGGACAAGCGACCCAGGCGCGCGATACGAAATCCTTCGTGCTTCTGCCGGCCGGCGACTGCAGCAAGATCCAGGGCGGCAAGCTCAAAGCCGCCTGATCGATGCAAGCGATGTCTGCCGCGGCGGTTGCACAGCAGCGCGGTCCCGGCCCGATTCCGGCGCGAGCCGGGGTCGGGCTGCGCTTCCGGCATCACCAGGTGGTGGTCGAGGAGCATCCCGCGGTCGCCTGGTTCGAGGTACACACCGAAAACTACATGGGTGGCGGTAGCGCGCCGGCCTACCTGGACGCGATCCGCCGCGATTACCCGATCTCGCTGCACGGGGTTGGCCTGTCCTTGGGCAGTGCCGACGGGCTTGACATGGCGCATCTGGCGCGTGTACGCGAGGTCGCAGAGCGGATCGATCCCGGGCTGCTCTCCGAGCATCTGTCCTGGAGCGTGGCTGGCGGAACCTATCTCGCGGATCTCTTGCCGTTGCCGATGACCGAGGAAGCGCTGGCCCTCGTTTGCCAGCACGTCGACCGGGTCCAAACCTGCCTGAAGCGGCGTCTCCTGGTAGAGAACCCCTCGACTTACCTCCGCTTTCGTCATTCGACGATCCCGGAGTGGGAATTCCTCGCGGAAGTCGCGCACCGAACCGGATGCGGGATACTGTGCGACGTCAACAATATCTATGTCAGCGCCTGCAATCATGGCTGGGATGCCTTGGCCTATCTCGACGCCCTGCCGCTGCCGGCAATCGGCGAGATCCATCTGGCCGGTCACAGCGTCCGGCAGCTCGAGCAGGGGCAGATCCTGCGCATTGACGACCACGGCTCGCGCGTTGCGCCCCCAGTGTGGGCGCTCTACCAGGAAGCGCTCAAACGCTTCGGGCCAGTGCCCACGCTAATCGAGTGGGACACCGACGTGCCCGAGCTTGGTGTGCTGATGGAAGAGGCGGGCATCGCCGAGGCAGCGCTGGGGAGACAGCAGAATGCAATCCAATCCCCCATCCTTGCTTGAGTTGCAGCATGCACTCGCCCAGGCGCTGCGGCACGGCGCCGGCAGCGATGTCTCGGACCTCGTGATCGACGATGGGTTGGCGCCGCAGGCGCGGCTCCGCATCTACCGGAACACCGCCACGGGGGCGCTGGTGACAGCGCTGCGTCTGTCCTATCCAGCGATCCAGGCCCTGGTTGGCCTGGCGTGTTTCGAAGGCGCGGCCAGGCTCTTCATCGAGGGCTCACCGCCGCAGAGCGCCTGGCTGGATGGGTATGGCGCGGCGTTTCCTGACTTCCTAGCGCGTTTGCCGGAAGTTGCACCGCTTGACTACCTGGCAGACACCGCCCGGCTCGAGTGGGCCGTGAATACGGTGTTGCACGCGCCGGATAGTGCGCCGCTCGATCTGGCCAGTCTCGCGGAACTCACGGGAGCAGAACAGGCTGATGTCTGCTTTGCGCGGCATCCATCAGCGCAATTATTGCGCGCCGAGTTTCCCGTGGACGCCATCTGGCGGGCGGTGCTGAGCCGCGACGACCTTGCCCTGGAGGCTATCGACCTGAGTGCCGGCCCGGTGGGGCTTCTCGTCCTCCGCACGCCCGGCGGCATCGACGTTGTCCGGCTGAGTGAGGAACAGTACCGCTTCGCTGCCGTCCTCTTCGAGGGGTATCCGCTCCACGCCGCGCTGGAGTCAGCGACCTTGCCTAACGTGCACGCCTGGCTTGCCACGCTGCTGGCTTCCGGTTGCTTCTGCGCCGTTCTTTTAGCCGACAAGGCACCCGACCCCCCGTTACGGGACTAACGTCATGAGACATGTCACGCATTCCACTCCCGCTTCCATGACGCTCGCCGACCGCGCACGTCGCGTGCTTGGGTGGCTGGATCGCGTTCCTTACACCATCCTTGCCATCCCTCTGCGACTCGCGGTTGCCACGGTCTTCTGGAACTCCGCGATGACCAAACTGGCAAACTGGGCGACCGCGGTAGAGCTCTTCCGGGCCGAATACCGGCTTCCACTGCTTCCGCCCGAACTGGCTGCCTACCTAGCGGTGTCGATCGAACTGACAACACCGATCCTGCTCCTGCTGGGACTGGCGACTCGGCCCGTCGCGCTGCTCCTGCTTGGCATGACCTCTGTGATCGAGGTGTTCGTCTATCCACAGGCCTGGCCTACGCATATCCAGTGGGCGGCCATGCTGCTGGTGCTGCTGGCGCGCGGCGCGGGGAAGCTCTCGGTGGATTGGCTGATTCGCCGCCGGGCTCTCGGCGGCGATTGAGCCCGTCCCTGCCATGGCCATCACAGCGGCAGTTTCTGCGTGCCGAGCGGTTGATGGCGTGTGAGCGAACGTGTGGTGCAAGGGAAAAGGCCGACTGGGCCTACTCCTGGTTGCTCCTGTGTGCTTGTAGAGGGGTATGGCCAAGGCGCTCGGCGCCTGCGCGCAGGATCGCAATGAACTCCGCCATCGGACCCGACGGCACTTCGTTCTTGCGCGTGATGATTCCGTAACTTGTCATGGCCCGACGGATTGGTAGCGGCAGATGCCCCAGAAGCCCTTGCCCGACGTATTTTTCAACAGCGGCACGCGGCTGCAGCGAGATCATATCGGTGGCCTGCAAGAGTTCGAGTGTCGAAAAGATCGAGGACGTTTCCACCATGCCAACCAACCCCCGAATGCCCGCGGCAGCACACGTTTCTTCAAACAGCTGCCGAATGGCGGTGGCCGGTGGATAAAGAATCCAGGGCCACGCGCCAAGGTCGGCGAATTGCAGTCGCGGTTGCCGCAGCAACTGTTGATGATGTCCACAAACCACCCACACCGGCTCTGCGGACAATTCTTCGAAGGTGAACAGGGCGTGCTGGCGAGGTTCTGTCAGCCGCCCGACCATGATGTCGAGCTTCTTCTCCTCAAGCCAAACAGCCAATTGGTCGCTGCTCTGTTCAATCAACTTGATGATTAACCGCGGCCGCTTTTCCAGAATCTCCCCGATGGCTGCCGTCACGACTTGCGCCGCGGAAGCGGAGATGGCGCCCACTGTGAGATGCACATGGCCACCGTTTTTCAAGATGGCGAGTTCGCTCGCGAATTTCCCAAGATCGGCTAAGGCTGTATTCGCGTAGCGCAGCGCAAATTGTCCTAACTCGGTTGGCCGCATTTCTCGAGGCAAGCGCTCGAACATTTGAGCCTCTAACAGCGCTTCCATGTCACCCAGGATCTTCGTCGCCGCCGGCTGCGTGATATGCATCTGTTCGGCAGCGACGCGTAGATTGCGGGTGCGTCCCAGGATATCGAGCAATTGCAGATGCCGGAAGCGAAGCCTTGCCAGGGCGGCGGAAGGCGGTGCAGCAGTCTGTTTGGATATGAGGTAAACCCGGTCAAACTCATAACGAAATGGAATTGATTTTACTTAATAAGCGATTGGATGTTTATCGGTTGCGCGAATAAAGTTCCAACTGCGCAGAGAGACGCCCCGCCCTGCCCCAGAGCCTCGGGCGCGCAACGCGGGCGGCGACATGCGTCATGCCGGTGCCGCGCCGGCACAGGTTGCGCTGCGCGAGCCGGGTTCGCCGGCACGCATCGCAATGGTGTGGCAACTCGATAACGCGGCGCTGGCGAGTTCCAGTGTGGGTGGCCTGGCGCCACTGCCCGGCATGGCGCCGCGCATTTCCAGCCGACGGGAACGCTTGGAACTACCGGCGGCAGCCGGCGCTAGCGTGCTGGCACTAACGTGCATGCTGGCCGATGCCCTGACCAAGGTGGTCCTGGTCTGCCGCGCGCCGCGGCATCCGCTGCTGGCCCGGTATGGCGACTGTACGCTGCTCTTGTATGCTGCGTTCACGCTGTTGTTGCTGACTGGCTTGACGTGGCTACTTGTGCGCTTTCTGGCGGCCGTGGAGCATGAAGTTACACGGTGCGGCGGCGCTTGTCGCCATGTTCCTGCTCAGCATGATCTGGTTGGCGCATATCCGTCACGCCTGGATCCGGCGTCACAATCGCCTGGCTGGCGGGTTATTCGGAGCGGCTGTTGCTCGCTGGCCGTCACCGGGTATGGCCTCTACTATTTCAACGGCGACGTCCTACGCAGCCTGACAGAGTGGTTGCATTGGCTTGGCGGAGTCGCGGTGGGCGGATTGTTCTGGGTCCACGTAGCTGCCGGTCGTCGAATTGTAGCGCGCCGCAAATGAGCGCCACGGCGGGGCGGAGCCGCGCGCAGGCCATCTCTACCCGCTGTTTTGGCGCTGCGCACCGGCTTAGGCCAGGGGGTATTGCGTCATTATCATATGCCGCCCCTGAGGGGAGGGGGCAGCGCGATACCAAGTGCGACTGCGGATCCGGGAATCCTAGAACGTTGTGCACTGAAAGAAGCCTCGATGCCCGAAGCAACTTGTCGTACTCGGATAGCGGCTGTAACGCTCCGTGTTTTCCTTGGCGTCTAGGCTCAAAACGCAATCCCTCCAAGGATCAGAGTTACTCCTGTATCCAAGCTTCTCACACGCTGGCCCGTACACCTTGATCATTTGGTCGACCTCGCGTTCCGCCTGAGCGGTGCGTTCGGCTTGGGTCGTGCAACCGACGAGCAACGCGGTCAAAGCCAAGTGTATTAAAGTACGCATGGCAGCCTCCAACTCACTAGAATATTAGAGGTGGAAATTGCCCATCAAGTTTCCCTTGAACTGCGATTGACGCACTATGGAGACGGCATGGGTCCTCGTGCGAGTACCCTCTCGTCGTGCCGTTTCTCAATCCGCTACTAAGGGTGTATGTGCGCCGCCGTCATCACGCCATCCACTGCTTGCAGGTGCGAAGTGTTAATGCTTGGCTCTGTCGCAACAAGGAAATCCACGCGGCCGCAAGTAGGATAGACCTGCGATTTTGTTACGCAGCCGATGGGTTGAGTTGCTGGGCGTCAGATGCGGTGTCCCCGAGGGGGCACTGCATCTGAGCTTTGGCGATCATGTGCATGAAGTTGATTGTCTGCCCAGCGCGTTGGATAGCCCGGTGGTCTCACTCGACGATGTTGTTAGCCGCAGACAACCGTCACTCTGTGCACGGATAAGAAGGGTCCCCGATTCGGGCAGAATCATACAGTACCAGCGATTGCTCCATTCTCTACCCGCACTCGCTGGCCAACCCCGATATTTGGCTGCTGTGGGTAGGTGACTACACGGCTTGAGCCGTCATCCATATGGACGCGCACTTGGTATTCGGTATCACTGCGCACGCGCTGCTCGACCATATTGCCCGCGACTCCGCCGCCAAGGGCGCCTAGGACAGTCGCGACGGTACGTCCATTGCCGCCGCCAATCTGGTGACCCAGCAGGCCGCCAGCGAGGGCACCGCCAACCGCGCCTAATCCAGTGCCTTGGCCTTGCTGGGTGATTGGCGTGATGGACTCGACCGTGCCGACGTTTTGGTTGGCCGCTACCCGTCGTTGTGGCTCAGGCCTGTATGCTGGTTCTGTGGGAACTCGACGGGAAACGGTACGAACGTGCGGCCGGGGTGCTGACGGCACCGCAGGTTGGATCGCCGCGGCTGCGGGCGTGCCGGACGAAATGGCAGTCTGAGCCGGCTGTGATGCCGCGGGAGCACCATCGTTACCGTGGGCCTTTGGCAAGATCCCCGTCATCGCCGCCACGCCGACTAGGCTGGCGACAATCACGGCGCCGGCGGCAGTGGCCATCAGTGGATGCAGACGATTCGATTGTTGGCTCGCGTTTTCCATCTCGACCTCCGTAGAGATACTGCGTTGTTCTTGGAGGTAAGTGTGCTCGCTGTGCGGAAAGCGCGAGTATCCAGTTGTAACGAAGTACGAAACGCCAACGCGCAAGACCGAGAGAGCACGGCATGCGGCCTCGTTGACAACAGGCCGGAAAGCCTTGCGCCTTGTAGTAGGACGGACTCCATGCTGCGCATTGGCGCATCGGAAGCCTTAGCAAATTTTTACTGACGCTTACAAAGCTGTGCCTTTATCGGAACGTAAAAGGTCGCCCACTTCCTCGGCTGCGGCGTCGAGGTTCCCGCAGTGGTCAAGAACGAAGGCTCAGACGGATTCTGAGCGCAGGACGCACGCGGGAACTGATTACCTCGTTCGCGTGAGAGCAGCTTGACTCAAATCGGTCAGACTAACCTGATCCGAAAGGGCGTTACTCAGACACACGCTCGCGCCCGATTGATTGGGCTTTTCGATCGATAGTTAGAAAAATACGAATTTACGCATGGGTACCCGACACATATACTCCCGCTCACTAGGTCCGCCGCGTCATGACTGGACTCAATCGACGGACCAGGAAAAACGAAGGTAATAGGCCAAGCAAAGCCGAAGGAGCGGAGACACAAATGAGGAGAAAACTAACACTCGCGTATGTAGGTCTGCTAATGACCTTTTCCGGCGGCTACCCGCTTGGCGCGGCGGCTGCCGCCGATGTCTATCCGACCAAGCCAATCCGCTTCGTAGTGCCGTATCCGCCGGGCGGGCCGACTGATCTGATGGCACGGCTGCTGCAGGCCAGCATGCAGGCCCGCCTCAGCGTACCCGTTGTTGTAGAAAATCGCGCCGGTGCGGGCGGCAATATCGGAACTGACGCCGTCGCCAAAGCTGCGCCCGATGGCTATACCATCCTGCTCGCGGCCAGCGGGCCGATGGCCGTGAATCCGACGCTCTACAAGAGTTTGCCGTTTAACCCGCAGAAGGATCTTGCGCCGGTGATCCAGATATCCGCGTTCCCGCTGGTGCTGGAAGTCCATTCCAGCAGTCCGATAAAGGACGCGAAATCATTCATTGCCGCAGTCAAGAGCAATTCCGGCGCCTATAGCTTCGCCTCGGCCGGGAATGGCACGCCTCAGCATCTGGTCGGCGAATTATTCAACACGGCTGCGTCCACGAAGATGCAGCATATTGCTTACAAGGGGGCTGGTCCCGCCCTGAATGATGTACTGGGCGCGCAGGTGCCGGTGATGTTCGATATTCTGGCCAGCTCGCTGCCCTATCTCAAAGCTGGCAAACTGCGCCCGCTCGCCGTTACCACCAAGGCCCGCGTGCCGGCGCTACCGGATGTCCCGACCCTGGCGGAATCCGGTCTGTCGGGTTTCGAGTTCGTGGCGTGGCACGGCATTGCCGTACCAGCGGCAACGCCGCGTGACATTGTGCTCAAACTGAACAGTACCATCAATGCGATTTTCGCCGATCCTGAATTCCGCCACCGTTGGGAGGCCATCGGAACGCCGGCGGTAGGCGGCACGCCTGAGGCCTTCGGCGTGCTTATTCGCAGCGAGACGACCCGGCTGGGGAAAATCGTGCGGGACACAGGTGCGACGGTGGACTGAGTGAAGGGATGTGCTTCCCTGTGGCTCGCCGCGCTCGCTCGCACCTGAGATGTGTACAACGTCAGCCCCTTCCGCAAGCGGGGGGAGAGCACACATCAGGACAAGGTATGGGGCTAGCCTGCTCCCAAGTAAGCCAGCGGCTGCACTTGATGCAAGGGCTTCGCTGCTATTCGTGCTCCAGTCGTTTGGATGTGCTCCCTTCGGGAGCACATCCATCGCGCTTGCGCGGCGCATGTCTACTCCACTACGACATTGGCTGCCCGAGTGACCTTGCCCCACTTGTCCGTTTCCCTCCGAATATAACTGGCGAACTCGTCGGGCCTACTGCCGACGACCTCGGCGCCGAGCGAGGCCAGCTTTTCCTTGACGGGCATCGACAGGGCCCCGGTTGCCGCTGCGCGCAACTGGTTGATGATTTCCTTCTGCGTACCTGCTGGCGCCACTAACCCGCCCCAGGAGGAAGCATCGAAGCCCGGCAGCACCGTTTCGCCAATAGTGGGCGCGGCGGGAAAGGCCGACACGCGATTCCTGCTCGCGATGGCGATCAGCTTCAGTTTTCCTCCCGTGATGTAAGGCCGTGCCGCAACGGCGGTGGTGAACATCATCGACACCCGGCCGGCCATCACATCGGCATTGGCCGGCCCGTCACCCTTGTAGGGTACATGGAGCATGTCCAGCTTCAGGCCGGAGCGGAACATTTCACCCACCAAGTGGTTGGAGGCGCCATTGCCGGCCGAAGCGAAGCTGTACTTGCCGGGATCGGCCTTCACCTCGGCCACCAGGGCACGGATGTTATTGGCCTTTACTCTTGCTCGCGAATCACCCTGAGAGCGCGCTCCTTGGTCTCAGGCTTCACCGACTGGAGGTCCTGTAGGACGCGGGACACGGTAGTGTGGGAAACACCGGCAAGGCGGGCGAGATCATTGCCGGTAAGTCTTTTTATAATGTTACATATTCGACACATTGCGCCGGCAGAGGCTGTCGACGCCGTAGTGACATCACTCGTGCCCAGCAGGGGAAGTGGTCGGAAGTCGGTTGCTCCGAGGCGGTGTGGGTCGGTATTGCAGGGAGCCGGCCAGCTTGTTCGGCGGGATTCACCACCAACCGTCGCGGCGGCCCGGGAGCCAGTGCAGTGCCTAGTCGCCGAACTATCATTATTGAGATAGCATTCAGAACGATCTCGAGGCCATCACGACGGGCACAACGACTGAGTCCCTAAACAAATCTAGCCGTCGATTGCTTGTGTTCACTTGTATGGCGGAATCGCCCTAGAGCAGGTGCGGCGGGCTATCCGTCTACCTGGGCCGGCAGGATATAGATTGACGCAACGTGAACAATGACTTCGATCAGGAACACTGAAGGCCACTATGGAGTTATAGCGATCCTGTTGCATTGGTCGATGGCTCTCCTCGTTATTGGGCTTGCCACATTGGGCCTCTACATGGTCACGCTCCCGGATGTCGGCTTCAACACGAAGAAAATCGTGCTGATTCTCTACCATAAGGAGATCGGACTGTTGGTACTAATTTTGGTCGTTGCACGGTTGGGATGGCGTGTAACTCAAGTACTACCGCAGTTGGTTGCACATCTACCGGATTGGCAAAAAATAGCCGCACGATTTGTCCATCTCTGCTTCTATGCACTGCTGATCGCCCTGCCGATCAGCGGATGGATTATGTCGTCCGCGGCAGGCATTTCGGTATCATTCTTTGGGCTGTTCACCCTGCCTGATCTCGTGGGTAGTGATGAATATCTGTTTCATAGATTCATCGACATCCACAAATGGTTGGGCTATGCTCTCATCCTTTTCATATTCGTTCATGTGGGCGCGGCACTAAGGCATCATCTGATATTCAAGGACGATACCTTACGCAGAATGTTGCCTTAGTGTGCCTTTTCGACCGTAAATTTGGCGAGTTCGCGCAAGACGTTCACCATCGCGTCATTGGCCGCCACGACTCCTGCGTAGGGGGTTCGATCCCGCATGGGTTCCTGCACCGAAAGTTCTTTGGTCGCAATAACTTGGGCCGTTACCTCCCGACTCAGATAGAAGCGCATGGTGAGTCGCAGGAGCGCGGGGGTCGAGCTGAAGTCCTGCTTAAGTTCCAGGATCTCGGTGCGGAGGGCGTAAGTGGGATGGCCGAAAAGCGGGGGCGCAAAGATCTGGCTGAAATAGTGAGTCTGTAGCAGGGTAGAGATAATCAAAGGTTGAATCATCTGTGATGGTGTTTCCGCCCATTCATTCTGACTGAAATACGCGATCTGATAAGCCTGGCTCGTATAGGCCATCTGCGTTGTGGCATAGATCGGATCGGCCTCCGGGACCAGAACCAACAAGGTTGCGGAGTGGGCCTGCTCGACGGGAAGATCAAGCGGAATTCTGTTTAGCACATATCTGTTTGTCTCAATCTTTACTGGCGAGAGTATGGCGCAGCCTGAGCCCAAGATGACGCTGAGTGTGACAAAGAGCGCCCTGCCCACATAGACTTTCATTTCTTTTCCCCCGGTCCCGGTGGTGGCGGTGCGGTGCCGCGAATCAAGCTTGACGGGTCTCGATTGAGCTTGGTAGCTAGGTCCGCGAGGGAAGTGGACAGATTATCAAGATTGGACAGAGCCTTGTACGCTTCTGGCAGGATCTGCGTCTGGAGCGCTCTTAGGGTGTCATGACTCGATTCCAGGAGTGGCTCAAAGCGATGACTCGCGCGTTCGGTATTGGCAATAATTGAGTTCAGTTTCTCAGTGTTTTTCGCCAGCGCATTGGTTGCTACCTGCAAGCTCTCAGCGGATTCCTTCAGTGACGCCACGGTCTTGGTGTCGAGTGTTGTTACCAGCAGGTCAGTAACGGTCTGAAAGTTCTCCTTAACCTGATTTAGCGTCGTGTCGAGAGTCATGACCTTCGCCGGTGTCGTCGGGATGATCGGATAGGGCGCACCGGGCTGGGTGGTCAGTGGCCGAGAATCGCTGCCGACGTCTTCGAGCGCGATGTAGACGTAGCCGGTGAATCCTCGTGTCGCGAGTCCTCGGGAGGTAATCGTCGCAACGCTGGCCGAAGTAACCGGCGCGTCTTTGTCAATACTCACGACGATGCTCACTGAACGCGGATTGACGAGCCTGACGCTTTTCACCTTTCCCACATCGACGCCATGGAATTCGACGGGGGCATCGGCAATGAGCCCTGATACCGACTCCTGGGTATAAATCTGATAGGTCGCGTACCGACTTACGGAGTAGAAGTACCAGGCCGCCCCAGCGGAGATCGAGATAAGCAAGAACACCAAAAACAAGAGCCTTGCCTTCGTGTTGATGCCGTTTTCCATCGCGCATCACCTCCAGGAAGTGGGCGTTGGCAGAGGTTCGTTCGGAATCGTTCTCATATGGAAACCTCATGCGAAGTGGCACGCCCATTTGGACGGTGCTGGAGCATGCTAGATCCCAGTTGATGTTCTATCGCCGGTAACATCGCGAAGCAAGTCTTTTTTAGGTTTGGTCAGAGAGATCGGGATGAAGCCCGCGCTGGTTTTCCCGCGATCAACAACGTGGTCTAGCTGACCGACTCCAATTTTCGGATCTCACTCGGACTGTGTATGCCCCAGAAATCGCCGACGGACTTGGAAAATCTATCGCCGGTGTTTGTAGGGCAGCCCCTTGGCGAGTTTCCCTGCCGAAGGACACTCCAATACTCATATGTCGTTTCGAGGCAACTCTAATTCTCATGCGCAGCCACAAGTAAGGCACTCCGCCGGACCCCGGAGGAATGCAAGGCGAAGCACGACAAGAACGCGGGCATTGGGTGGGACGATGATGCCGCTTGCGAAAGCGGCGCTGCGGCGCGTACGCGCATCTTGTGATGTAAAGCACACGCCGGGCGCGGTCTGAGGGCGCATGGGCGCTAGTTCTTGGCGCGACGGGGCGGGTGCGACCTTCGAGTTGGGAGCGTGGGGCACGCCACTCGTTCAGTCTAGGATCTAGGCCGCCTTATGGATAGCGTTCGCGAGAGATGAGGCTGTGCAGCTCCATTTGCGGTGGGGGCGCTCGAGTCTCTCCGCGCCCCAGATCAGGAGTCGGCGATCCGAAGGTGAGATGTCGTTACAAATTTCAGCTTTCCTCGTCCCAGAGTTTGGCGGTCATGTCGCCGCGAAGCTCTCTGACGAGGGATTCGGCCAACTCGGCTTCCGCGTCCATGACGTCTTCACTGTGGTACGCGGCAACGACGCCCTCAAGGGCCTCAATGAATTGCTCGCGGCCATCGGGTGTCTTCAGTTGGCAGCCGGACGCAGCGATAAGGGCGTCGGCAAGAACGCGAGCGGTGGCGTCTCGAAGTTCGCCAATTACAATGGAGAGTATTTTGGGGCTGACGGATTCGGACATGCGCGAATCGCCTTCCGGGACTTGGCCTATTGGGCGGTCTTCCTGTAAAACACTGATCTTACTGCGCAAAACAGGCGCATTCTGCGCTATGTTGCAAAGTACTTTGCCAAGGCTAAGGGACGTATGAAAGCGCGGCCGAGTGCGAGCGGCGTAGAGCGACTGAAACTCTATGATTTCGCCACGCACAATGCCAAACATGGGCAGCAGCGTGGCAGATCCATTTGCCCCCAGGTAGGAGCGTAGCCATACGGAATGGAACAGCGTGAATGCCCAGGTCAGCGGGTGCAGGTACAAGTTGTCGGGAGGTCGCACTGGTCGAGGCAGATCGGCCTTCGTTGATTCGGCCGCGGTGCTTGCGTTCGGGCCGATGGTCACGCCGTTCATGACTTAACTGGATACAGGCTCACGCGATTGGGCTGCGGCTTGCTTGCCAGTTCGTCGGCAACCGCCCCGATCACCGAGAACTCGGCAGCCGTTGCCGTCACGGACGCCACCGTCAGCCCGGCTTGGGCAAGCAGTGACTGGAACTCAGATTCTCGCCGCTCGCGGCCGCTCAGCGCGCTTAGCATGTTCAGGTCTGAACGACAGATAGACAGATCGTGCTCCGACAGGTCTAGGCGGTCGGGAACGATTCGTTCCAGCACCAACAGCCTGGCACCGGGCGGCAGGGCGCGACTGCAGTTCCCGCCGGCGCGGCGACACCGGTCCAGCCGGAGAAACGCGTAGCTAGGACGGCCGGCCTCCGCGATGGTCGGCACGTCGGGCAGGACGCTCACACGCTGCGTGCCGGTGACGCCGAGCGCACGCAGCCGACCGGACCATACGTGCGGAACCTGGGCGGTAAGACCGCCCATCGACCAGTTGGTCTCGCCGCCAAGCAGCGCTCACGGTCTCAGGGCGAAGTCACCGCCCTGGGTAGGTTGTCGCAACGCTTACATCCGATACCGGATGGTAGCCATCACGCTGCGTGGCGCACCCGGCATGTTCAGGTTGGCGTTCGAACCGTGCGCCGACACGATGTAGTTCGTGTTGAACAGGTTATACAGGTTCAGTTGCGCCTCGAACGGTCCGTGGCGATACCAGGCCATCATGTCCGCCGTGACATAGCCTGGCAGCGTCACCGTATTGGCCTGGTCGGCCATCCGAGCGCCCACCAGGTTCAGGCCACCGCCGATGCCGAAGCCGTAGCCCAGCGCCTTGGTCAGCCAGACGTTGCCGGAATGGCGCGGCGTGAGCGTCGCGCGCTTGCCCTGTAGCGCGGCTGTCGACTTGGTGACCTCGGCGTCCAGGTAGGCATAGCCGGCCAGCATGCGCCAGCCGCTGCCGAGCTCGGCGGCGGCGCTCAGTTCCACACCGTCCGTGCGCTGCTCGCCGACCGGGATCAACGCGGTGCCGGTGGCATTTGCGATCTTCATATTGGTCCGCTCGAGCCGGAACACCGAGATCGTCGTGCTTGCCTTGCCGTCGAGCCAGTCGTACTTGGCGCCAATCTCCGTATTGTTGGTCTTCTCAGGGGCCAGTTCGGCATTGTTGGCCGCCAGGGCGAAGGTTTCGCCCGACGGCTGGAACGACCGGCTCCACGACACGTAGTACGACTGCGCCTTCGACGGCTGCCAGACCAGGCCCGCGCGGGGGCTCCAGGCGTTGTCGGTGCGCGACAGATTTGGCTGGCCGGTCAGGCGCTGCATCGTGTCCTGCTGGAAATTGTCGTAACGCACGCCAAACAGCGCCTTCCACTGCTCGCTGAAGGCGATCATGTCCTGCGTATAGAACGCCAGGGTCTTGGCGGTGGCCAGGTTGCTCGTGGCGGGCGTGCCGCCGACCAGGCGCGGCAGCGTCGGGAGCACCGGGTTGAACAGGTCGAAGCGACCCGGAACGGCGCGGGAGTAGTTCACCAGGTCCTTGTTCTGCTGGCCGATCTCCATGCCGTACAGGATTTCATGCTTGGTGCCGAAGATCGTCGCCTTCTGCGTCAGGTCGGTCTGGTTGAACCAGCCGTGCTCCTCCCGAAAGACGTTGGAGTGCGACATCGTCAGCGTCTTTGTCGCTTCGTTGACCGAGCTGGTCAGCGTGTTATTGCGGTCGAGCGAGTAGTGGTAATACCGTGTGGCGTTGCGGATCGACCAGTTGTCGTTGAAGCGATGGTTGATCGTGGCCGTGCCCGAGTACACGCGCGATTGGGAGTAGTCGGCGTCGCGCGCATTGGCCGCGCCGTAGTACCGGGACGCCGGTACGTCGACCGGCCTGCCGTTGTATGCTGGGATGCCGAAGTCGGTCACCCGGCGGTCTTCCAGGTAGTCGGCCTGGAGCAGCACGGTGGTCTGCGGCGCGATACGCAGTTCCAGCGACGGCGCGACGGCCGCGCGGTCCAGGAACTGCTGCGAGCGGTAGCTGTTCGCTCTCTCCACGGCGCCCGTCACGCGGAAGGCGGCGGCACCATCGGCAAACACGCGGCCCACGTCGGCTTCGGCGCGGCGGTCGGCCCACATGCCGTAGCTCAGGGCGAAGTCGGTCACGTCGAGCCCCGGCTTCTTGGTCACGCGGTTGATCAGGCCCCCCGACGAGCCGCGGCCGTACAGCACGGCCGCCGGCCCCTTGATGACCTCCAACCGGTCCACGTTCGACAGGTCACGGAAGTACAGCGCGTCATCGCGAATGCCGTCGACGAACTGGTCGGCGATCGCCGAGAAACCGCGGATCGACACCTGGTCGCGCTGCCCGTCGCCCGTGGAGAACGACACACCCGGCACATTCTTCAGCGCGTCCTGGATCGAATTGGCGTGCTGGTCGCGCATGACATCGGCCGTCACCACATTCACGGTTTGCGGAGTATCGCGCAGTGGCGCCTCGGTCTTGGTCGCGCTGACGGCGGTCGGCGGGTTGTAGCCCTCGCCCAGTTCTCGGCTCACATCGGCCTTGACGGTGACTTCCGGCAGGCTCTGGGCAGTGGTGGCCTGGCTGGCTTCCTGTGAATGGGCGATGCCGACAAGCATCGGCTGGCAGGCGAATGCGGCAAGAATGGCGCGCTGCAACGGGTGGAGATTTAGGCTCATTTTCCCTGTAATGCGTTGTAATAAATATTCAAATGCGACGCATTATCATTTCCAATAAGGCCTAGGTCAACGCATATCTTGCAATAATCGAGGGAGCCAGTGCTTAAGAAGGACGAACCCCGAGGATCGTCTACGCCAGCATCTCCGGCTTCGGGCAGGACGGTCCGTATGTGAAACGGCTTGGCTTCGATCACATCATTCAGGGCATGGGCGGCATGATGCCGATGAATGGCTATGCCGACGACGGTCCGATCCGTGTTGGCATCGCGGTATCAGACATGGCAGCCGGACTCTACTGCGCCCTGGGCGTGATGACCGCGCTGCTTGAGCGCGAAAAGTCAGGCGAGGGCCAGTGGGTACAGGTCTCGCTGTTGCAGTCGATGCTTGCGATGGAGGATTTCCAGGCCGCGCGATGGCTGTTTCACAAGGAGATCCCCGATCAGCCGGGTAATGACCATCCGACGTCGATTCCAACCGGGGTCTATCCCACCGCCGACGGCTATATCACCATCGCAGCTGGCGAGCAGGTCATGTTCAAGCGGCTGTGCGACGCCATGCTGGCGCCGGATCTGTGGGAGACACCGGAGTTTTCGACAGAGGGGTCGCGCTCGATCCATCGAAAGGCCCTGAATGCCGAACTGTCCAGGAGGACCCGAATGCGAACGTCGGCCGAGTGGCTTGAGATTTTCGAGCGTGGCAGCGTCGCGGCCGGGCCCATCAACACGATGGACAAGGTGTTTGACGATCCTCAGGTGAAACACCTCGGGGTGGCCCAGCCGCTGACACATCCAACGCTGGGTCCGATCAGCGTGGTCGGCCAACCGTTCAAGCTGACGCGCACGCCGCCGCAGATGCGCAACACAGCCCCGGCCCGTGGTGAGCATACCGACGAAATTCTCGGGTCGATCGGTTTCACCGCGGCGGATATCCGCGCTCTGCGGGCGACCGGCGCGGTGTGAGCAGGTGCGCAATTGCCCGACCACAATCTGATTGACCCGCCCCAAGGCCCGGTGTTGTTCACCGTGGACTTGCCGATCCGATGGAGCGATATCGACGCCGAGGGTCGGGTCAACAACGTGCAGGTGCTCCGCTTCGCAGAGGAGGCCCGGATGCAGTGGGAGAATGCGGCGAAGCTCTCGCGGGAGGCGCCCGACTTGATGCCCGTGGTGGCCAACGTCAACTGCAGCTATTACGCGCCGATCGGCTATCCGGTCACGGTGCAATGCGCCCGAATCGGTCGCAGCGGCGTGGGGCTCCATTTCGAGATGCGCGACGCTGCGCATCTCGAAGTCAGATTCGCCACGGCAACCGCTGTGTGGGTGTGGGTCGACAAGGCGACGGGCATTTCGCAGCCTGTGCCCGCCAGCTTGCGCGCTCACTGTGGTGAAGCGCCCGATGCCAGCCAACATTGAGCGAAGTCCATGCCTGCATTCTTCCTCAGCTTCTTTGCCCGGTTTCTCTCGCCGCCCCGGCGGAGCAGAGGAGCGCGCACGGGCTAAAGCCGGGCTTCCAAAACTCGATACAGCCAGGATTCTTCCTGGTGTTTTTTTTTGCCCGGCAGGGCGCACGCACTAGAGGGTGGAAGTCCCTCACACGCCCGGCAAAGGGACATGTTAGCCAGAGGCAAGGGTTCCCCGGCTGACTGAGGGTCCTACGGAGGGTCGCGCGTGGTACTCGGGGCTACGTCGAGATCTCTCTGCTGGACACTCGGCGGCGCTTGCAGTGTCGCTCGTGAACCGCCGTATGCGGAACCGCACGTACTGTGGTGTGAAAGGGCTGACGGGGCGACCCCTCACCCTACTCGATAGGTTCATCGCCGAATTCACACTGACAGGCTGCCGCAGGAATGGCGGCCAACAGCCGAGTTCGACTGCAGATTCAACCGGTCGTTCGGGTCTGGTTCATCGCGAAGACCGCTGCCGAAGTGCAGCCGCCATTGCGGCTCTTTATTTTCGGCTCGGCGCGGTAGAACAGGTCCAGAAGCGATCGGGGTGAGTCGGTGAATGCTCAGGCAGCCATTGCGACTGCCTTACTCGTTCGGCTAGTGGTCTGGCCCGTTCGACATGCGGGACTGCGGCAACACACGGCGCGGGAAACGCACCCGATACCCACAGAGTGGCGCGTGGTCAGGCAAGAGTCAGGGCCGTACCACTTGTGCCACCCCGCGTCGTCTCAGTTCGAAGTGATCCCGGCCTGTCGGACCACCTCGCGCCAGCGTGGGACCTCCTGGCGGATCGCCGCAGTCATCGCTTCCGGGGTACCAGGCTCGATCACCCTGCCTACCTGCTCATAGCTGCTGCGAATGTCGGCGGACTCCATGACCGCGGCCAGTTCCTTGTTCAGCCGGTTGACAATGGGCGTGGGCAAGTCCCGCGGCGCCACCACGCCGATCCAGACCGCGTCAAAGCCCTGCCAGCCGAGTTCGGCCAGGGTTGGCGTGTCCGGCAGCAAGGCCAGCCGCCGGGTACCGGTGATCGCCAGCGGCCGGAGCTTGCCGGCGCGGATCTGCGGCAACAAGGGCGCCACGCCTTCCAGCAGGACATCGACCTCTCCGCTCATGACGGCCATGGTAGCGGCAGGGCCCTTGTATGGAATGTGCTGGATATCCACGCCGGTGGCCGCCTTCAGTTGCTCCATATAGACGTGCGTAGGGGTGCCGTTGCCTGGGGAACTGTAGCGCAGTTGTCCCGGATTGGCCCGGGCGGCGGCGATGAGTTCCTGCATCGACCTGACCGGCAGCGACGGGCGTACCACCAGAACCTGGGGCCCACGGAACAGGATGCCGATATGCGAGAAGTCCAGTACCGGGTCGTAGGACAGGTTCGGGAAGAGGCTCGGGCCGACACTCATCTGCACGGCATGGACCATGCTCAGGGTATAGCCATCCGGCGGGCTTTTCTTCACGATGTCCAGGGCCGCGATGCCGCCCGCCGAGGGGTGGTTTTCGACGATGACCGGTCGCTGTAACGCAGCCGCCAGCTTGTCGGCCACCTGACGCGTGACGACGTCGATGACACTGCCGGGCGCGCTCCCATTGACGAAGCGGATCGGCCTGGAGGGATAGGGCTGGGCGACTGCCAGGCAGGCAGCGACACTCGCCAGGATGGCCAGAAGGCAGCGGGCAATGCGGGCTATGGCAAGCCGGGGGATCATGGTGAGCCTCATGGTGTCTGGCACAGCGTCTTGTACTCGATACGGAAGGCATGGAAGGGCCTGGTATCGACATTGTGGATGGCGTGTTCCGCTTGCGCCGGCAACCTGACCGCGAGCGGCAACTCCGGGTTGCCCTGGATGGCTGGAGGGATCGCATTGCCGTTCCGGTCGAAGTTGATGTACTTCGGCCGGCTGTCCACGATCAGGACACTTGGCCACCGGTGGTGGTGCAGGTTCTCGCGCTCGCCCGGTGCCACCGTGACTTCCAGCACGCGAATCTGGACGTTTTCATAGATCACGCGATGATTCGCAGGTGCGGCCACGACTGCATCATGCTCCATGGGCCACTCGGCTGTTTCTTCCATTGCCGTGCACAAGGCCGGAATCTGCGCTGGAGACCGCCCGGGCAAGGCGCCGGCGAGCATCGAGGCCAACAGCATTGCGCACTTGCCTTTCTGATTCATGGTATCACTCCAAAACCGTTGTCCCGACCGGCTCGGCGCAGCCGCGGCTGAGGGGCAGACTGTCCGTGAGGCGTCTCAAATCTAGGCGCCGGAAGGAACGGCGTCGATAACCACGCCGGCATTTCGCCTGTGCGAGAATTTCACGAATCGTTGAAGTTCTGGCGCCCACCTGGCTGGACTGGAGCTCCGTATGGACCGGATTCGCCGCTTCGAGATGTTTGTGCGGACTGCCGATGCCGGCAGCTTCGTGGCAGCCGCGCACTCGATGGATCTCACCCCCTCGGCGGTGAGCCGGGCGGTCGGCGAGCTGGAGAAGGTGCTGGGCGTCACGCTCTTCAACCGCAACACGCGCCACCTTGAGCTGACCGAGGACGGTCAGCGATTGCATCACCAGGCGACGGACCTGCTGGACAGATTGCGGGCCCTGGAAGTCAGCGTGATGCCGAGCGCGGGCAGGGTCGATGGCACCGTCCGCATCGGCGTGTCGGCAGCGCTGAACCGACACGTGGTCATGCCGCGGCTGGCGCCCTTCCTCGACAGCCATCCTGCCCTGCGCCTTGAGTTGCGGATGACCCAGGATGCGCGGGCATTGCGCGCGGAGAATATCGACGTGCTGCTGCATGTCGGCGAGCCACCGCCGTCGAACCTGGTGGCCGTGCGCCTCGGGCAGGGGCGTCCCCACGTCTACGGCTCGCCCGCCTACCTGGAGCGGGCCGGCATGCCGACTGACCCGGACGACCTGGTCCGCCACCGCTGCCTGGTGTTCAGGCCGCCCTGGCTGCTGCAGCCGATCCAGACCTGGACGTTCGAGCGCGATGGCCTGCGCAAGTCGGTTCAGGTGGAACCCGCGCTGGTCTCCGATGATCGGGAGGGGTTGCTGGTCGGCGCGATCGCCGGTGCCGGACTGGTGTACCTTGGCGCTTTCGATCCCATGCTGCTTGCCACCGGGCAATTGCGCCGCGCCGTGCCGGATTGGTCGTGCGTGAACAGCTTCAGTATCTACGCCATGTATCGCCGCGGGTCCGGCCGGGTACCGCGCATCGCCGCGTCCCTGCAGTTCCTGCGCGACGCCTTCCAGCAGTTCGATCCGAAGGAGGTCACGATTGCGCATGCCTCGCCGACCAACGGTACAGTGGCGCCAGAGGGCGGGTGGGTTGCAGGCACATAAACGGGTTTCAAGCACGCCGGCACAATGAGAACCCGTCCATCGCAGCAGAAACACGCAGCATTCGGCGAATACGTCGTTCGGTACGGCGCCCTCCGCCGCTTGCAGGAGGCAGGTCCAAAAATTGGCTGATGACGGCCTGGCAAGGCTGAAGATTGACTGCACGCCGGCGCCGTCTGGCTCTCCTGTCGGCTGGGCCGGCACGACTGGGTCAATGCATCGGACTTCGAATCGACGGAGGGCGGGATAGACCTGTGTGCTTCTTCGACAAGCGGCTCGCATGCCGAACAATCCGATCCAATGCTGTCATTGTGTGCCTGCCGGACGTTCACCGCTTCAATGCGGCCACCCCAACGACCCACTGTCGCAGTCATACCGCGCAGCACAGGTCGAGGAAAGCGCCAAGCACCAAGGCATGGGCTATCGACGTTGGGCCTGATGCCGGGAGGAAGGTACGGAGCAGAAACGTCCGAATGTCCTAATGACGGTGCAGGCGAACGACGCTTCATGGCCTGGAAGGGACCTCCACCCGCTGCAACCCAGTCGTCTCTTCCCTTATCGGCCAGTCGCGTACCCCCATACGAACGTCGAAAACTTGGCGTAGCCCAGCCATTCGACAGGGTTGTCATCGCTCTCTTACAAACTTCTCCTCCTCGCAACGGGCCGAGTAAATTGTCAGGTTGTCCTGCGGGTTGCGATCGGCCTGTCCGTGCGTCCGCGCCGTCGGCTAGCCTGCAGTTCCTTTTCAGTAAGCACGTATTCGGAATTATCGGAGAGCCGTCGGACCGCAAGATCAATGAACGCGCGCGCGCGGGCTGGCTGCGAAGAGCGACTTCCGAAGTAGACAAAGTAGCTCGCATAGTCGGGCATGTGGTCCACGAGGACAGGGATCAATTGCCCCGACCGGATATAGGGCGCCGCTGTGACACCTGCGATTTGCCCCAGCACCTTGCCCGCCAACACGGCTTGCAACTCGAAAAGCTCGTCATTGCTGCAAATCGCTGGCACGACGGGTTGATCGACCAGTTGATCGCCAAGCTTGACGCGCCACGGAAGCACCTTGCCGGTGCTTGGATGACGATAGGCGCTGCAGCGATGCGAGGCCAGGTCCGCGAGCGAATCCGGCATCCCGTACGTCTCGAAGTAGGAGGGCGCGCCGCAGATTGGCATTTGCACGGGAAACAACCGCCGCGCGATCACGCCTTCATGGGGTGACGGACCCAACCGAAATCCGACATCGACGCGGTCCTCGACCCAGTTGCCGATCCGATCATCTAGCAGTACGTCTGGCTGGATTCCGGGATGCATGTCGCAGAACTCGTCGACCAGCCGCCAGAGAATGGGTTGGAACGTCGTGCGCGGCCCCGTGATACGAAGGGGACCTGCAAATTCGTCCTTCGCTGACCTGGCTGTCTCCAGCGCCCGCTGCATACCGAGTAATGACGGCTGGACGTCTTCGAACAGTCGCTGGCCCGCATCGGTCAGTGACATCACGCGCGTCGTGCGATGGAACAGACGCGCATCCAGATGCGCTTCCAGCTGAGCCAGCGCCTTGCTTGCCGCCTGCGGACTGATGCCCAGCGCCAGCGCCGCCTTGCGCAGGCTGCCCAGTTCCGCAGCCTTGATGAAGGTGGAAATCGACCGAAGCTCGTTGATCGCCATGGCAGGGCTCCTTTCTCACGGGACCGATATTGTCATCGATATGATGATAATCAATCAACCTGAATGTCACTGTTCAGATGCGAGTGTTGTGCCTACAGTTCTAGCATTCGCACTTCCCGGCAGGAGCACTTCATGCAACACGTCGTCCTGAGCAACGGTCTTCTCATGCCTATCGTCGGTTATGGTGTCTTTCAGATTGCGGACGCCAACGAATGTCAGCGCAGCGTCGTTGACGCTGTCGAAGCCGGATATCGCCTGATCGACACCGCTGCGTCCTACCTGAATGAAGAAGCGGTTGGCAAAGGGTTGCGTGCCAGCGGCATTGCGCGCGACCAGCTGTTCGTCACCAGCAAGCTGTGGGTCCAGGACACTGGCTACGAACGCACAAAAAAGGCCATCGACGACTCGCTGCGCCGGCTGCAACTCGACTATTTGGACCTCTATCTGATCCACCAGCCCTTCGGCGACGTCCATGGTTCCTGGCGTGCCATGGAGGATGCCTACCGAACCGGAAAGCTGCGCTCGATCGGCGTCAGCAACTTCCATCCAGATCGCCTCATGGACATCAAGGCGTTCAACGAAATTGCGCCGATGGTCAATCAGGTGGAGGTAAACCCCTTTCAGCAGCAGCGGGAGAGCGTGCCCTTCATGCAGGAGATCGGCGTGCAGGCCGAAGCATGGGCGCCTTTCGCAGAAGGCCGCAATGGTCTCTTCGAGAACGCAGCGCTGGTCGGCATTGCCGAACGCCATGGCAAGTCGGTCGGTCAAGTCGTGCTGCGCTGGCTGGTGCAGCGGGGCATCGTTGCCCTGGCGAAGTCCGTGCGCAAGGAACGGATGGCAGAGAACATCGCTGTCTTCGACTTCGAGTTGGATGATGCGGACATGACCGACATCGCGGAACTCGACACCAACACGAGCAGCTTCTTCTCGCACCGCGACCCGGCGATCGTCAAATGGATGGCCGAGCGCAAGCTCGACCTTTGAGTGCGCCCGATGACCATCGTGCAATCCGAGCTGCCGGCGCGCAACGCCGGTAAGGTGCTGGCCATCATCGTGGCCAGCTACCTGATGATCGTAGTGGATATCTCCATCGTCATCACGGGACTACCCCGCATTCAGGCCAGCCTGGGCTTCACTGCGGCCCAGCTGTCCTGGGTGACCAACGCCTATACGCTGGCTTTCGGTGGGCTACTGCTCTTCGGTGCGCGGGCCGGCGACATCCTGGGACGGAGGCGCATGTTTATCGTGGGCCTGTCCCTGTTCACCCTGGCATCGGTTGCCATTGGCTTCGCACCATCGGTACGCTGGCTGCTGACGTCCCGCGCGATCCAGGGGGCGGGGGCTGCCGTGCTGGCGCCTTCGACGCTGGCGTTGCTCTCGACCCACTTCGCCGAGGGGCACGCGCGGACCCGTGCGCTCTCGCTGTATGCCGCTGCCGCCGGTGTCGGGGCGACGCTCGGTCTGGTGCTGGGTGGCGCGTTTGCCGAACTCGTGTCGTGGCGTGCGGGATTCTTTATCAACCTGCCGATTGGCCTGCTGCTGATCGTGGCCGCGCGGCGGCACATTGGCGAGACGCAGAAACATGCGGGACAGTTCGATGTGGGCGGCGCCATCAGTTCCACCGTTGGGATGACGGCGCTCGTCTACGGCCTCGTGCGAGCGGCCGACGCCAGCTGGCGTGATGCCATGGCGCAGGGCGCATTGGCAGGTGGCGTATTGATGATCGCGGTGTTCGTTGCCATCGAGCGGCGCGTCGGCCAACCGATCCTCCCATTGCGATTGCTGACCAGCCGGGAGCGCGTCGGTGCCTACCTCGCTCGCATGCTCTTCCTCGGCGGCGCGGTAGGCTTCTGGTTTTTCTCCACGCAGTTCCTGCAAGGCGTGCTCCGTCTCTCGCCCTTGCAGGCGGGCCTGGCCTTCCTGCCCGTTACGCTGCCCAACTTCGCAGCCGCGATGGCAGTGCCCAGGCTGTCTCGTCGCTTCGGCGACGACATGCTGCTTCTGGCCGGCCTGCTGCTCGGCGTCGTTGGGCTGGTCTGGCTAGGCCAGGCTGACTCGCTCTCGCGCTACTGGCCGGGCATTGCCTTCCCCATGGTTCTGATTGGGCTGGGACAAGGTTTGCTCCTGGGGCCACTCACGGCAGCGGGCGTTTCCGGCGTTGCACGTGAAGACGCCGGCGCTGCGTCTGGCCTGGTGAACGTGGCCCACCAGCTCGGTGGGGCGTTGGGGCTCGGATTGCTCGTGCTCGTCTTCTCCAGCGCGGTGCCGGCTGGCGCCCAGGACAGCGTGGCCCTCGCGCAGCGCATTGATGCGGTCATGGATGTCGCAGCCTTGTTGCTCGGCACCGCGCTGATCGTGTGCTGGCTCTTTATCGTCGCGCCACATCGTGATCGAAGCGTCCAGCAAGGGAGGGTGCAATCATGAGATCACTGCTGTGTCTTGCACTCAGTGGCGCATCGGCGGTCGCATCGGCGCAGCCCGCCGATGCGCATGGGAAGCCGCCGGTCGTAGTTGTCCGCGCGGCAGCCGCGCAGCCGGCTGCCACAGGAAGTCCTGAAACCTTCACCGGCGGCGTGCGGATCAGTTCTCCGTTTCAGGCATTTCCGCCGGGTCAGGCTGGTGGCGCAACCGTGACCTTCGCAGCTCGCGCCCGCACAGCCTGGCATACGCATCCTCGTGGGCAGACGCTGATCGTGATCCACGGGTTGGGTCTGGTGCAGCAGGACGGCCAGCCGGCGCAAGCCATCCACGAGGGCGATGTCGTCACCATCCCGCCGAACGTGCGCCATTGGCATGGCGCAGGACCTGCAGAGTCGATGACGCACATTGCCATTGCGGAGAAGGAAGGCGGCAGTGCAGTGACGTGGCAGGAAAAGGTCAGCGATCAGGACTATCAGGCCACCTTGGACAGCACGGGCCTTTCGGCGCAGACCAGCGCGAAGCCCGCGGCGCAGATCGCCACGCAAGCGGCATCGCACACGCTCACTGCAACGCAGCAGGCTATCCCGGTGATCGCAGCCTTTACCGCATCGAGCGATATGCCCAGGCTTCACGCGGCGCTGGAGCAGGGGTTGGACGCGGGACTGACTATTGGCGAGGCCAAGGAAATTCTGGTGCAGCTCTATGCATACGCCGGCTTTCCCAGAAGCCTTAACGCGCTGAGCGAACTGCTCCATGTCGTGGATCAGCGAAAGCAGCGCGGCATTGAGGATCCGCCGGGCCGGGAGCCCCGTCAGGCCGTGCCAACGGGGCGCGATCTGGTGGCTGCGGGCAGGGCAAATCAGGCGGAGCTTGCCGGTGGGCCGGTACATGGACGTGTCATGGACTTCGCACCGGTCATCAATCAGTTTCTGCAGGCTCACTTGTTTGGTGACATCTTCGAACGGGACAACCTTGACTGGCAGAGCCGCGAGTTGGCTACGGTAGGCGCGCTCGCTGCCACGCCGGGCGCGGAGGCGCAATTGCGTTCCCATATGCGGGCGAGCTTGCGCGTAGGCCTCAGCGCTGCACAGTTGCGGCAGTTGGTCGAGACGCTGGCCGACGGCGTCAACCAGGACGTCGCCGTCCGTGCAAAGGAAGCGCTGGCGCATGCCCTTGCATCTGCATCGAAGGATCAACCATGAACATCACCCGAATGCTCTTGAACGGCGCCGTTGCGTTGCCGGCTCTCATCGCCGGCTGTGCAATGCACGCCGGCAGCGAGTCTGCCCCGTTGTCGATCCAGGCACAGGGCAGTTTTGCCGCCGGCGGAGTCGTGCGGACGACGCCGGGTACCTATGACAACAACAAGCCGACTGCAGCGGGGCAAAGTTTCCACGGCGACCATCTGTACGCCTTCTTTCAGATCCCCGAGAATCCAAGACCTCTTCCCATCGTGATGCTGCACGGAGCATTCCAGTCGGCACGCAGCTGGGAAACGACCTCGGATGGACGTGAAGGCTTTCAGACGCTGTTCTTGCGCCGTGGCTTCCCGGTGTATCTGGTGGACCAGCCGCGGCGCGGCCGCGCTGGCAATAGCACTGTCGCCGCAACGACGGAGCCGGCTCCGAACGACCAGCTCTATTTCGACCAGTTCCGGCTCGGCAAGTGGCCCAGCTACTACGGTAACGTCCAGTTCGACCGCAAGCCTGAGACGCTGAATCAGTTCTTCCGCTCGGTCACGCCCAACACAGGTCCCTACGACGCGGGCGTGATTGCTGACGCCATGGCCGCGCTGCTGGGAAAGACTGGACCGGCGATCTTGTTCACCCATTCGCAAGGTGGTGGACCAGGCTGGCTTACGGCAATCAAGAGCCAGAACGTCAAGGCCATTGTTGCGTTTGAGCCGGGCAGCGGCTTCATCTTTCCGCCGGGCGAAGCGCCGCCACCCATGCCGAGCGCCGCAGGCACGTTGTCTCCCGAGACCGTGTCACTGCCCGACTTCGAAAAACTGACGCGCATTCCCATCGTCATTTACTACGGCGACAACATTCCCACCGCGCCAACGGCTGAACGAGGCCAGGACAACTGGCGCGTACGGCTGGCCATGGCTCGCCTCTGGGTAGCCGCGATCAACCGGCATGGTGGCGATGCCCGCTTGGTGCACCTTCCCGAGGTGGGTCTCCGCGGTAACACGCATTTCCTGATGTCGGACCTGAACAACGTGCAGATCGCTGACGTGGTAACGACCTTTCTCGTTGAAAAGAAGCTCGATTGAAATGAACGATCAAGCCGTGAATGAAAAAAGGCGCGAGTTCCTGAAGGACTCCGCTATCGCCCTCTCCGCCACCAGCCTCGGAATGATTGCCATGACGAAGACCGGCGCCGCAGTCGCGGCCGACCGCAACACGAACCCCTTCACGCTGGTGTACGGCGGCGCGATCACTGCCAACGAGCCGGGGAAGGTCCATATCCACCCTGTGAAATACAAGCTCGATGGTGTGGACATCGTGGCCAATGTCTACACGCCGGCCAACTTTGATCCGAAGGGAAAGTACGCTGCCATCGTGGTTGCGCATCCAAACGGTGGAGTAAAGGAGCAGACCGCTGGTCTTTATGCGCAACGGCTGGCGGAGCTAGGGTACGTCACGATCGTGGCTGACGCGGCCTATCAAGGCGGCAGTGGAGGGCAGCCGCGGTCCGTAGACACTCCGGCGAATCGCATCGAGGACATTCATGGCATGGCGGATTTCATCATGCTGTACCCGGGTGTCGATGCGGGACGTCTGGGTCTGTTCGGCATATGTGGAGGGGGTGGCTATTCGTTGGCGGCCGCGAAGACCGACAAGCGCTTCAAGTCGGTGGCGACGCTGAGCATGTTCAATTCCGGCCGCGTTCGCCGCAATGGATTCGCTGACTCGCAGCTCGCCACGATCCAGCAACGTCTGAAGCGGGCCTCAGACGCGCGTGCGCAGGAAAGGGCGGGCGGCAAGATTCTCTATTCGGGCGATGCAGACATGACCGACGCCCAGATTGCAGCGTTGCCGTTCGAGATGTATCGACAGGGCTACGAGTACTACTGGCGGACGCATGCGCATCCAGGCTCGACGTTCAAGTACACGACAAGTAGTCTGCTGGACCTCATGCGCTGGGATGCAACCGATCAGATCGAATTGATCGAACAGCCGCTCTTGATGATTGCGGGCAGCAAGGCGGACAGCCTCTACATGTCGGAGGCCGCGTTCGCCAGGGCGACCGGCGCGAAGGACAAGGAGCTGTTCAAGATCGAAGGCGCGACGCACATCGAGACCTACTGGGTGCCCAAGTATGTGGATGCGGTCGTCGGCAAGTTGGCTCCGTTCTATGGGAGGAACCTCTGATCCGACGCTCATCGAGTTGCATCGGCCTTTCTGAGGTCTCCACCTGAGCGAGCTTTAACTTTACCGGCAGGGCGGTGCCTGTCCGTCGTGTCCCTATCGCCGCTTGCGTAACGGCTCTAGCAGATGCCTAAATCTGACTGGCAATTTGTCGGTAGAGGCCTTGGCTCACCGTGCCCTCATGAGCCCGCGCAACCTGGCCAGGGCGTTTTCGGCCGAAACCGGCAGCACGCCGGCTGCGTTTGTCACCCGTGCGCGCGTGGACCATGCGGCGACGCTACTTCTGCAAACGGATTGGCCGCAAGAGAAAGTCTCGTCGGAGAGTGGCTTTCGGTCGATTCTGTTGAAAAACTCGGTTTGGATATCGATCGGGATAGGCGTTCGCTCCCGGTGGGGCTCGCGTTGATCTGCGGCGCCCGAGCTTCGGGGGTCTTCCGACCTAGTGCATCGCGGCTAAGAAGCTGTTGCGAAATTACCCATTGGGTCTGTTAACTTTTTCGAGCCGGTGTTAACTTCCTGTCTTGTTTTGCCTG
>NZ_JBWKVH010000064.1:0-34413 GCF_059421605.1 Cupriavidus sp. GW821-FHT02F09 | reverse complement strand
GCGCGGGATAGCGTTACGGTAGAGGAGATTGCCAAGGCGGTTGGCGTCAGCGTGCGCGCACTGCAAGTGGGATTCGCCACCTTCAAGAACACCACGCCAATGGCGTACTTGAAGCGTGTTCGACTGGAGGGTGTGCGCAATGAACTCCTGCACAGCGATCCTGCGTCGGTTGCAGATGTCGCCATGCGTTGGGGGTTCAGGCACCTTGGCCTGTTCGCCAAGGTGTATCGCGATGCGTTCGGCGAGCTGCCATCGCAGACACGTCGGATTACGAGGCGCTAGAGAAGCATCAGTTCCGCCATCGAGGGATACCCGTGCTCGGTGAGGGCAAGAAGGGCAGACGATCCGTCGCCGCCCGCGGGCGGATCGTCTGGGCGTTATCAACGGGAAACTCACAACGTAGTGCAAATATTAGTTGCGCCACACATGGCCTAGCCGGCCATAGGCCCGCCAATCGGCATATCTGCGTCCATTTAGTTTTGTGTGCGTTATTGGGATATTTCGCGCCGAGCGAGAAGGCGGATCGGGGATGCTCGAGAATCGCTGCGCAGACGGTAATGCGAGACGGCAGTCGACCCAGTTCCCCCTGCTGGCCGGTATCTCACGCATTTCCTAGAGGCTCAGCTCTGAGAAGAGGTCGAGGGTGCCTGTTGGAGAGGCCGCGGTCGCCACGTCGGTGTTCTGTAAGCGCGAAATTGACCCCCACCTAGTATTTGCGGCTGAGAGTGGGCAGGCTTGCATCCGCAACCACTATTTGCGGACGCTATCATGATAGAAGCCGAGTTTGACGTTCCGCCGCTGAGGGTGATCCGTATTCGCTCCAACGGAAAGCGGGACTTTGATCGAAGGGACAAGCGCAAACTGGTCGAGGCGTGTCTGCGGCCTGGGGTATGGGTAGCCGGGATGGCTCTCAAGTCGGTATCAATACGAACCAGTTGCGCAAGTGGATTCGGCTGCCCATGTAGTGAGCCCATGCGACAACTCGCCGATGGCTTCATCTAGCATCCCATGTGTGTTGCCGATCCGCTTGGTCTGCAACAGCCAATTCAGGTTTTGAGTGTCTGCGATCGGTTGCAGGAGTTCGACGCGCCAAGAAGGCGGCACCGCATTGTCGAAGACGTCGGCCAGGCTCGCGCAGAAGACGCGCCGGCGGTGGCCGTGGGCAGCGAAGAAGCCCTCGTGCTGCGCATTCCAGCGCGCCGGCTGCCCCAGGTTGCCGGCGCAGTGCGGGTACGCTGCGCGAAATCCCGCCCGTAGCGTTTGGACCAGTCGGCCGCATAGCGGTTCGCGCAGCCGGGACTTACCGCCTGGCACCCGAGCCAGGGCTTATCTAATTAAAAATCCCTGTTGCAACCGTCCCGGTGAAGGCCTGCATGCGAAACGGTGGCCCCGTGAACAGGTATGTCGCGATATAGCCTGTCCCAGACAGCCGTCCATAGACCGGAATCGGGCCACGAGCGGTCATAGCCGTAACGCGCGAATCTTCTCCATTGTGGTCGTTGGTGGCGTCTATTTTGGACAAAAAACGATGCCAACACAGTGCACAATCCAGGGTCGCCGTACGCGAATTCTCGTTGACTAGCCTTTCTGAGGGTATCTCGAGCCTCGTCCCGCAAATGTCATTTTATGTACATGAGGATTCTGCGGCCTCAGCCAGTTCCGCCATTGCCTGCCTTGCCGAACGAAGTTCTTCGTCGCCCATGCGACGGGCGAGTTCCGCCTTGGCCCAATTCCACACCGGGAACGCATCGACCACGAGTCGACGCCCTGATGTCGTCAGAGCTAGCCGCTTTCCAGCGCGGCCACGTCCGCCTTCAGCGCGGACCAAATCTCGGCTCTCCAGATTCTGAACATTTCGGCTGAGGGTAGTCGGATCGACCCCGGCCTCATCCGCAAGATCGACGAGCGTCGCCCCCTCGGCCGCACCGATTCCCACCAAGAGGCTGAATTGCTCGGCCGTCAGCCCGAGCGGCTTGAAGCAGGCATTGTAATATCGCGTGAGTGCACGCGCCGTTGCACGAGCCTGGAAGCCCGGACACGCTGCTGCGACGTCCTTCAAAGATTCTGGATCAAAACCGTTCACGTCTACCTCCTTGACAACCCCCATCTTAGCATAATAATGTATATGCATTATTAAGAGGAGGCACAATGCCGGCATACGTACACGTCAATCTACGCGTCATCGACTCTGCCAAGCAGGCCGCGCTCGCGCCGCGCTTTCAGGCGGCGCTAAAAGAGGCGGGCGGGCGGATTCTACATTTCGGTCCCGTTGCGCAGATTCTAGAAGGGGACGAGGTGCCGCTGCCGATGGCCGGCGTGTTTGAGTTTCCGACCCTCGCCCAAGCGCTAGCCTTTTACAATTCCGAAAGGTATGCGCCGATCAAGGCCGAACGTCGGAAAGCCCAGCAAGCGCGCATGTTCATAGTCGAAATGCACTCGTGAGTGACCGCTTTCGGAAGGCGTGACCGTGCGGAATGGGTTGCTATGCAGAGATTTACATAGAACAGAGGGTTTTTTGCTTAGCGGTCGCGGCCGCAGGCGTGTGAGCGGGACCCGGCGAGGTCAGCCCGCGACCGGTCATCAAAAGACCGTTTATGCCGAACCGCTTCGCAGGCGGGTGCGTCTATGGGCGGCGAATCGTCGCTGCGGTAATCCGGCGCGCTCCACACGCATAAGCCGGGCACTGGACTGCGATGGAGTGACGATGGCTATCGTGCGATGGGGGGCACGACATGTCAGGATGAATTGGGCTGCTTCCGGATACCTTTGCACGCGGGAGAGATTTGGTGGCACAAGCTCGAGCGCGTTGCCTGCAGGAGTGAATGGAAACGTGGTAAGTGATCATGCCGATGTGGATCAGTGAACGGGATGAGTGCAGGGTGGTGGACGTGGCAGTGTGCCGGGCAGAATGGTTTCGATGCAGACGGCCTGTTTGTAGTCTTTCCATCGGAAGCTGACTTCGTCACCGTCAAAGGCGGCTAGCCCGTGGTTGGAGATCGCGACCCGGTGGGGTATAGCGGCCCATATAGTCGAGTACCTACCTGGCCCTGCCGAAAGGAGGCTTCGCGTAGACGACCCACTTGGGCCCTGCGACGGGTGCGAGCCAGGCGGCGAAGGCTTGGGTATCGCTGAGCGGTTCGAGCGGGCCGTAGAACTGCAGTGCGCCTGCGTCGAAGGCGTGGCGCAACTGCTCGAGGAACAGTCGCCGGAACAGGCGCGAGAGCACTCGCACGGGCAGGAAAAAACCAAGGTGACAGGCGATCCAGCGCTCGCCGTCGTAGCAAGGTCACCGCCCGGCACCACACAATGGACGTGCGGATGATGCTGCAAGTTCTGCCCCCCGGTGTGCAGGATCGAGATGAAGCCGATCTCGGCACCCAGGTGTTTCGGATCGCCGGACAAGGCTTGATCGCTGATCGTCACGATGGCATGGCCATTCTGTTCGACACTCATGCACCAATTCGCGCCCATGGCCCGTGGCTCTTCAGTCAGCGCTTTGGCGTCGCGGCGCTTACGCAGATCAAGTAGTACATCGGATAGGTTGTCGTAGCCCATCAGCATGGCGAGGTCCTTTGCTGTGTCATAGGCTTCCAGATCCGCGACGTGGGCGTCGGCCGGGCGCGGCGGCCAGGTGATTGAGCGGGATGTCATGTACCTCGCAATGTTCCACGATTGCCTCATTCACTGCGTCGGTGCCAGTCAGAGCCTTGGCGCATACAATCATCGCTATGTGCCCCCAAACCGTAGTTGATTCCGGATGCCATCGCCATGGCGGCAGCCAGAGCGTTGCCGGCCCATAAGATGATGCCGGTTGCCGCAGCGCATAGGTATGCGAGGATCAGGACGTTACGCTTCTTCACTTCCCCTTTGCGATTGCGGCGTCGGGTTGCTCGATCACGTCGCGTCTTGGTGAGCTCGCGCGGACGATTTCCTGCCACCGCTCCAGTTCGCGGATGTGCTCGCGTAGCTTGTCGTCGCAGGGCTGTTCAGCGCGACCATGGACCCAAAGCCTTACACCTATGTTTCTCGAGATCGAGCGCGCCGCGGCCATCGTGTGTGGGTCCGTGTCTAGATGGCCCAGGACGGCCTGAGCTTGGCCGACCCCCAGGCCGCCGGTTGCTTTGCCGGGCCGCCGGCGCGGTTGCCTGTGGTGGCGGGCTGTCGCAACGCGCAGGGGCAGGGCTGGGATGGCCGCGGCGCCATGCCGGCCTGGCTGCAGCGGGTCATCAACGCGGGGCAGTCGGCGGAGCATTTTCGGGTGGGATGACGTTACGCGTCCGACCGGCGCAAGAGGGCGCGGTGGGCCAAGGCCGATCGCGCTGGCGCTACAAGCGGTGCTGGCCGCACCACGCTGTATGGGCAGATCAAGTGCTTCTTCCAGTCCTGCGCCAGCGAACGGGACCTAATGGATGCGCGCGGCGCCGCGCGCCGGCGGGCGGCCAGCACGCACTGGCTGCGGCATACACACATCTTGTTGCAGCCCGCAGTACTGCCCTCCGACTGCCCGAGCATTTGATGCGCTCATCTGGCGCTTGAGTCTGTGTGGCTTCGGTGTCCGCTTTTGAAGCCAATCGGTCCATGGCATCGCGCATCGGCACGCGCCCTCGTCAAGTCGAGCGGTGGGAAATGCGTGCTTGGGCGGTGGCCACGAGACCGGCGGATTAGCGTCCGCCACCGTCATTCCGGCTTCGACTTCCTTCAACATGCCGATGCTCTTCACTGAACCGCGACTTCTTCATGACAGCGATTCTTCTGCAGCTTTGCCACTAACTTTACAGTGGGATACTTCAGAGGGGAAAGGTCATTATCACCGCTCACTACGGGCTATCAGTACAAGTTCCTCCGCCAATTGAGAACGAACTGAGGTGCGCAGCCATGTCATCCCGACGTGTCGCGCCGGGCATGGCAATGGCAGCCGCCAACGCCGGAGCTGCGGATCAGGCGGCCCGATTACGGGCCAATCCGGAAGAACGGAAACACCGAAACCCTCCGCCACCAGTCTGGCGATGTGCTCGATGCCGTCCAATTCGAAATGCACTTTCGGCCGCACGCTGCGCGCGCGCAGGTACTCGTCGGCCATCTTTCCCCCTACCACACTTCGGTCATAGCGGATGAAGGGCTCGCGCGCAACGATAGCAAGAGGGTCTTCCGCGGGTAGGCTGCTGTGCGTGAGGAGAATCAGCGGTTCCTCGCGCAACAAGTGCCACGCGCAGGTTTTGGGCAGGTCGAAGGCCGGGTGTACGACGATGGCGGCATCTAGGTCCCCTGACATCACGCGGGCCAACAACGTGGCTGAGGTGCCGGGTTCGATATAAATCGGGATGTCCGGATGTGCCCGCATCCAGCGCCGCAGAAGTGGCGGCAGCATCCCCATTAACGCCGTTGGCGTCGCGCCCAAGCGAAGCGGCCCGGCCGGAAGGCCGGTATCGGATGCCGCCGAGCGCAAGTCGCGAACGTCACATAGCAGGTCACGCGCCCGGTCCAGGATACGGGCACCCGCTACCGTGGGCTTGACGGTGCGGCCCGCGCGAGTGACCAGCTTCGAACCAATATCGTGCTCCAACGCGCGGAGCTGTTGCGCCACGGTGGTTGGGGCCAAGTCCAGCCGGCGCGCCGCCCCGGCAATCGAGCCCGATTCGACGACGGCAACGAAGGTTTGGAGGAAGCGCATATCCATAACCGCATATTTTACGTCTTCTAAAGAGATAAAAGACAGCTTTTTGAGATGTTCAATTGAGCGCAAAGTCTCTATCGAGTTCACAACCAACCAGAGTCTAAAGGGGGCTTGCCGTGCCGATCATCCAATCCATTGAAGTCTGTGCAGCCCGCGTGCCGCTGGACAAGGTGACTTCATTCTCCAACCGCACCGTCACCGACCGACACTATGGTTTGGTCAAGGTCCGCAGCGCGGACGGCATCGAAGGCATCGGTTTCTGCTACGTGGGAAGCGCTGCAGGCGAAATATTCAGGATCGCGGTGGAACAACTGCTGGCGCCCGTGGTGCTCGGCCGCGATTCGTTGGCCGTGGAAGGCCTGTGGAAAGACATGTACCAGGAGGCCTTGCTGCAGGGCCGTATGGGTACCGTGATGCGAGCCCTGAGCGCCATCGACATTGCCTTATGGGACCTGAACGCCAAGAACACCGGTCTGCCGTTGCACAAATACCTCGGTGCCGTGGAAACCGATACCGTGGCGGCGTACGCGAGCGGCGGTTACTACGTAGAGGGCAAGACAGCCGAGATGCTCGGCGAAGAAATGGCCAGCTACGTGGCCCAGGGATTCAATGCCGTGAAAATGAAGACCGGCCGCTGGTCGCCACACGGCGAAGAGTCGCGCGTGAAGGCCGCACGCGAGGCCATCGGCCCCGACGTGGAACTGATGCTGGACTGCAACAATGGTTGGGTCGATACGGTCCAGGCTATGCAGTATCTCAGCCGCATCGAACAGTACGACCCTTACTTTATCGAAGAGCCTTTCGGCCCCGATGATATCGAGAGCCACGCGCGCCTGGCGCGACTCACACGCATCCCGGTGGCCACCGCCGAGATCGGCTACGGCCGTTGGTATCACAAGCAACTGCTAGATATGGGTGGCGCCGCAATCCTGCAGACGGATGCAGCTGTGTGCGGGGGCATCACTGAGTGGAAACGCATTGCCGCGCTGTCTGCAGGCTACGGCATCCAGGTTTGCCCTCACTGGTTTCACGACGTACATGCGCCATTGGTGGCGGCCACACCCAATGCGCGCTACGTCGAGTTCTTCTGGGACGACCAGGTGCTGAATTTCCGCCGGCTTATCGACCGCCAATTAGAACAAAAAGAGGGGCACGTCGTGCTGCATCAAACGCCAGGCCTCGGCTTCGCCTTTGACGACAAGCAGGTGGCCAAGTACGGCCGTTGGACCACCGCTTCCTGAGCGTGCGGCAAAACGCCCTCAAGGCCACATTTTGTCCACAACATAAACAATTTGTCCATATTGGAGACTTTAACTATGCCGACCGAACAAAATGATGCGCATCCGCTGATGCCGTATCAATACCCCAACCCTGTGGAGGCACCGCTCGAAATAGTCACTCCTAACGCAATTCCAACCGACGAGAGACTGTGGGTGCCTCAAGCCGAGAACGTGTGGTTCAGGCCACTGTGCCTGAATGCGAGCCAAGGCTACTGGATGAATTTGCTGCGCGTGCGCAAGTCAGGCGTGGTGAGTCGCCATCGTCATCCGCAGGCTGTTCACGGGCTCGTTCTCAAGGGCCGTTGGAAATATCTCGAGCACGACTGGGAAGCAACCGAAGGCAGCTACGTATTCGAGCCGCCTGGTGAGACTCACACCCTCTATGTGCCGCCGGACGTCGAGGAGATGATTACCTTTTTCCAGGTGAACGGAGTCATGTATTACACCGACCCCTGGGGCAAGGGAAACGGTTGCGAAGACGTATTCACGAAGATTGAAATGTGCAAAAAGCACTTTAGGGAGGTCGATCTCGGCGAAGACTATGTCAAGCAATTCATCCGCTAAACCGTAGCCGGATCATGAGGGCCGTTCGCGATGCGAGGCGCTCATGATGCATGACTCCACCAACTATCAGTCAGTGCTGGAGGCCCTCAGTCTGGGTTGCCGTGGCCGCTTCGCGGCGACATCTAAGGGTAGCGGTTCGTCGATATGGTTGGTGATGGTTGGTGGGTGGTCAACGCTATGGTTCAGGACTTACTCGACGTAGGCTCGTGGGTTCATCCCGTTGAGTTTGCACGTCTCGATCAGGCCATATATTCCGCGGATGACGCGAGATAGACGCCGGAGCTTATCCGGACCTGGACACGTCCCACGATTTCGTCTAGTCAACATCGATGGCCCGGTTCGAACCGATTAGGGCCACGAATGCCTTTCAGTGAGAATCCATGAAAACAGTCGTTTGCACGCAGCCCGGCGAACTCGTGCTGGAAATTAGGCCCCGGCCTGTGGCTGGACCGGACGAAGTTTTGCTGCGGATCCGCCGGGTCGGCGTATGCGGCACCGATCTGCACATCTACACAGGTAACCAGCCGTACCTCAGCTATCCGCGCGTGATCGGTCACGAACTCTCGGGCGTCGTCGCTGATGCTCCGGCCGGCAGTGGGCTCGCGGAAGGCGATAAGGTCTATGTGATGCCTTACCTCGCATGCGGTCACTGCATCGCGTGCCGGCAGCAGAAGCCGAACTGCTGCACGAACATTCGCGTGCTCGGCGTGCACGCGGACGGCGGCTTGTGCGAATACCTCACGGTGCCAAAGGACTTCGTCTATCGCGCGGACGGCGTAACGCTCGATCAGGCCGCGATGATCGAATTTCTGGCGATCGGCGCGCACGCGGTCGCGCGCGCCGCAATAGGCGAACGCGAACGGGTGCTCGTCGTCGGTGCGGGGCCGATCGGAATGGCGGTGATGATCTTCGCAAAGCTGCGCGGCGCGCACGTGACAGTGCTTGAAGGGCGGGCAGATCGGCTAAATTTCTGCGTGTCTCGGCTTGGCGTCGACGCAGCGGTCGCGCTCGGCGACGGCGACGTGGCCACTCTTGCCGAATATACCGGCAACGAATTCTTCGACGCGGTGTTCGATGCCACCGGCAATCCAAAGGCGATGGAGCGCGGTTTCGATTTCGTCGCACACGGGGGCCGCTATGTGCTTGTGTCGGTCGTGCTCGACCGGATCTCATTCTCCGATCCGGAATTCAACAAGCGAGAGATGACGCTGATCGCGAGCCGCAACGCGACGTCAGCCGATTTCGACACGGTGGTCGCCGCGATGAGAGCAGGCCGGATCCCTACCGATGCGCTGAACACGCACCGCCTCGTGCTTGACGACGTACCGGCGCAATTCGCGACGCTGTTGAAGCCGGAAGCGCATGTGATCAAGGCGATCATCGAGTGCTGAGATGACGAATCCGATCATCCAGCTTGACACGAGCCGATTCGCGCAATCGCACGTTGACCTGTTCGTGTCGCAGGCACCCCAGAACGGTCTCGAGTGGCGTCGCTGAGCGCGGTTGCCGCGACGTCTGGCCACACGACAAGACAAGACAACAAGACAGGATTGGAGACAATGATGGACTCACAGACGCTGCACACAAAGACACCGCTCGATCGCGCGGTCAGGAAGGCTGCCGTCAGGCTGCTGCCGTTTCTCGCACTGATGTATGCGTTGGCATTCATCGACCGTGCGAACGTCGGCTTCGCGAAGGTCGCGTATCAGGCAGATACTGGGCTGTCCGATGCGGCGTTTGCGTTTGGCGCCGGCATTTTCTTCGTCGGCTATGCGATCTTCGAAGTTCCGAGCAATCTGATCCTGAGTCGGATTGGCGCGCGGCTGTGGATGAGCCGGATCATGGTCACGTGGGGGATCGTGTCAGCCGCGATGTTGGCCGCGCATACGCCGACGCAGTTCTACGTGACCCGCTTCCTGCTCGGCGCCGCCGAGGCAGGTTTCTTCCCGGGGATCATCCTGTATCTGACCTACTGGTTCCCGGAGAAGCAGCGCACCCGCGCGCTTGGCCTTTTCTATTTCGGCGTGCCCGTCGCGATGCTGATCGGCAATCCGCTATCCGGCTTCCTGCTGCAGATGCACGACATGTTCGGCTTTCGCAACTGGCAATGGATGTATCTCGTCGAAGGGCTGATGTCGGTCGTCGTCGGTGTGGTCGCATTCTTCTATCTGCCGAACCGCCCGAAGGATGCTCGCTGGCTCGATGGCGCCGAAATGCATGCACTTGTCGAAATACTCGACGCTGAAGAGCAGACGAAGCCGAAACATCTGACGCGGGCCGTGTTCGGCGTGCTTAAGGACCGTCGCGTGTTGACATTTATCGCCACATACTTCTTCATCCAAATCGGCAATGCGCCGCTCGCATTCTATCTGCCGTCGAAGTTTGCAGCGACGATGGGCAGCCAGATGAACGGCCGGATTGGCCTTTTGCTGATGATTCCGTGGCTGTGCACGATCGCGGCGATGTTCGTCGCGACCCGCTTCGCCGATCGTCGCCGCAACCATCTGACCGTCGCGACCGCGATGCTGGCGGCCGGCATTGCAGCGTTCGCATCGCTGTCGATGATCGACACGCCGGCGCTGACACTGATCGCATTCTGTATCGCGATTCCTGGACTCGTCGCATGCCAGCCGGTGTTTTGGGCACTGCCGACCCGCTACCTTGGCGGCACCGGTGCCGCGAGCGGGATCGCGTTCATCGTGTCAATCGGCAACCTCGGCGGCTTCGTATCGCCGCAAATCAAGGCGTTCGCCGACGCGGCGACGCAAGATTCGCGCGCCGGCTTCCTTGTCGTCGCGGCGTTCAGCGCGATCAGCCTGTGGTTGCTGCATTCGCTGAAGGATCGACTCCCTGTGGCGAAAGCGCAGGTTTTGTCGCAGTAAGCCTCCGGTAGCATGTACCGGCGTCGAGCAGAACTTCGCCACTTGCGCTACTTCATCGCCGTCGCCGAAGAGCTCAATTTCCGCCGCGCGGCCGAGCGCATCCACATCGACCAGGCCCCGCTGTCGCGCACTATCCGCGACCTGGAGGGAGCGGCTCGGCGTGACGCTGTTCGTTCGAGCACCCCGCAGGCTGCAACTCACGCCCGCCGGGGTCAAGCTGCTGGACCAGGCGCGCAAGCTTTTCATCCGCCTGGAACGCACCAAGTGCGTCGTCCGCGAAACCCATGCCTTGCACCGCGAACCGCTGCGCATCGGTGTGGACGACAGTCTGGTGCAGCCGAACCTGGCCACATGCCTTGCCAAGCGGCAGGCCATCGCTCCCGACATCCCGCTGGCACCGCGCCACGCCCCAACGGGTGTCCCCGCGGCGGTTCGATTCCAGACTTGACGCCTGCGTGCCGCGGTGGCACCTGCGCGCTGGAACCCATACGCCAAGGAGGTGGCCCCTATGCCGACGGCAGCGACCGGCATCCTGTTCGGACAGATCTTTGTTGTGCCCGGCGTCGCCCTGGACGGCACACGCGTTGGGATATCAATAAAGGCTCGGCCCCGCCTGGTTCGATGTTTCCGGCATGCCGGTCTACGAGCCCTGGAAGCTCTGATGCGTATGCGCCCCGAGTCTTCGAGCGCGAAGGGATCATTGCGGCGTCGAGCGGGATGCTGGCGACCGGCGCGGCCATCGCGATGGCAGTGTGGAGTGCACGCCTGGCCAAGCGCGTGACCACCAATGGCTCGGCGCGCTGGGCCGAACCCGACGAGATCGCCAAGGCTGGCCTGACGAAGCACGCAGGTGTGGCGTCAGGTTTCAGGGCTTGTTGATGATGGAGTGGGCGCAAATCGCTCCAGCGCACCGCCTGATGTCCGTATTTCACCTGCACGGTGAATTTCAGCAAACGCTGAAATTGATGGACCTAGTGAAAACCTCCCGTCGTCCGTCGCGGTGGCTTCCCGACATGGGCGTCAACAGAAGTACGGAGGATGCTGCTCCGCGATCAGATCGTAGCCTCGGCTTGCCCTGTCGATTTCGACTGGCTACGACATGTCCGCGCCGTTGACGCACCCGTATCCTCCATGCAGGCCGCTACGTCTGCGGCTATGGCGGTCGAGCTTTCTGCGGAAGCACTCTCCCGGCGTAATTGATCGAGGTGATCCGCCCACTGCTGCAGCATGACACGCCTCTCGTCTTGGTAGGCATGGCGGTTGTAGGCCGCCCGGACAGCATTGGCTGGAACGTGCGCCAGGCAATGCTCGATGACGTCGATGTTGCCGCCGATGCTGTTGAAATAGGTGCTGAAGGCTGCACGCATCTCGTGCGGCGTACCTGCACGAAAAGATCTCGAGGGGATCCGTGTCCTTGGAAGGTTGGCTGCGCAGTGCCTGTTGCACAGCCAACCTCGGAGCCGCTAGCGCTAGTCCCCGGACAACTGCATCCACTGCGTCGGCGGACAGCAGGTACATTGCACGGGGTCAGGATGACTAATGCTTGCTGCGGTGCGAATGGGCCTTGCTGTGGTGGGGACCCGAGCGCATTTCGGCACGATCTCCGGCACGCGCCCGTCCTTTGTCTCGGTCTGCCGCGTCAGGGCCGTTGGTGTTTCGCAGCCCCTGATTGCTGATGTGAGTGTCCGACCGGCCGCCGAAATCGCCCCGGGTCCCGGTGGCGGCACCACCGCCCATGCCGCCACCACCACGCTGGGCATGGGCAGCCACCGAGGTGGCTGCCAGGACTGCGGTCGCGATCAGGCAAAGCAAACGGGTCTTGTACATGAGATTCTCTCCTCCTATGTTCTGCGGGAACGGCTTGACGCGATCGCGATCAGCAGCGTCCTTTCTTTGCCTGCCCGGGCGGGCAGAAGCCCGGGCCTGGGCCTGGATCAGCGACCACGGCGGCGGGCGTCACCACGGCCACACCTGGCGTGTAAACGGTACAGCCACTCGCGAGCGTGGCGATCAAAGCGATGGCGAATGCAATTCTCATTTTTCTTCTCTTATGGATTCAGGGTGCCGTAGATTACCGGCACCCTGGGCATCAGAATGCAAAGTTCTGGGTCACATTCGATAGGGTCACGTTGACCTGCTGCGTGCTGACCGTCCCAGCCGCGCTGGTAGCCTGGATACTATATTTGCCTGCGGCGCCGGCATCCGCCGCCAGCGGAATCGGCAGCGTGGTCTGGTAGGTCCCGACTACCGGGGCGGCCGCCGGCAGGGCCGGCTGGCTCGGGAACAGGCTGTAGGCGCCGGTGTCGGAGGCGGCTGCCGTCGCGGCAATCTCGAAGGTGCCGCCTCCCGTGAGTTGCAGGGCGCGGAGCGTCGCTTGCGCACTGGCAGGGGTGACCGTCCCGGAAGCGGTGCGGAACACGGAGGTCGGAAGGTTGATGGGTGCCGCAGCGGTCGCGACAGCGGTGCTGCCACCCGCCACCACCGGCACGCTGCGCACGATGCCGGTGCCGCGGCCGTTTGTCGAGGTCGGCACGATCACCACGTCGACATTGCCGGCGGTGCTGCTCTGCTCAATCGGCGAGAGGGTGAAGTTGCCGTTGGCGTCAGCCACGGTCGCCTTAACGACTATGCCATTGCGCTCGGCATAGACCTGGGCGCCGGGTGCGCTGCTCAGCACACCCGTGATCGCACCGCTCACCACGGTCGGCAGGGCAGTCACCACAGGCTTCAGACCAAAAGTGCCATTGCCGCGCGCGACAATCGACTTGCAGGCATCGAAGTCCAGGATCAGGTCAGTCAGGGTATTGGGCGCCACCGTGAAAGGCCGGATGATCTTGATGCCGGTCTGGACTGCGCTGGGCGTATCGAGGGCTTGCTCGCTACCGCCGGTGGGAACCACGGAATTGGCCGGGGCGCCGGCGCCGTTGGGGACCAACACCAAGCGGATCTGCTGGTATGTGCCGGCTGGCAACGGGGTCTGGCCGAGTGTCGTGAGCACACCGTTGGTGAGTGACAGCAAATCGATCGATCGCGCCGGGCTGACAGTCACGTCGGCCCAGCCAGTGCCATTCACGTCGGCGTTGGGATCGGTGTGGACGCGCACCTTGTCCACTGTGACAAAGACATGGTCAAAGCCGCAGGAAGGCGCGTCGGTCATGGACACGCTTAGGGTGCCTGAACCGCTGCTGGACGATCCATCGCCACCGCCACCGCCACCGCCACCGCCGCCGCAGGCGGCAAGGGCGAGCGCGCTGCTTAGCGCGAGAAGCCGAAGGGGGCGCGGGAAACCGTGCTTAGGATTCATGATGAGTTGTCTCCGGTTTTGGGACAAAACGAGGATAATCCTCGTCCTCATGTGGGCGCAGTAATAATTTGTATCCACTGATATTCGATGACGCAGAGCAACATCAAGCAGCTCGCAGCCCGAGTGGTTTTGATTCCTGGTATCGCATCTTCCAGTAATGCAGAACAATCCGGCGGTTGGCACCCATGCCAACCGCGCGACAGCAAGATCGAAGGCGTCACGATCGCCATTTCCGGCGTGAGCAATCAAGCGCGTCCTCCAGGCCTGCACGAGCAAGATGAACTTGGTGGACGCACGCGGGGCCACGCGGCTGCGCACCGCCAACACCAACTAGATTTGGCACACGCATATTTCCCATGCGCTGGCGACCGAGGCGCCGACGGAGGTAGTACAGCAGAAGGCCCCGGGCACGCCTCGCTCGACACCATGTGTTACGTGACGACCGAGGACGCGCGGCGCATGGCATCGCTCAAACGGTTTTTCGAACAAATGGAGTCCGAGTGACGGGCGTGGGGTTCAGAAAAATCTCCGGGGGTATCCTCGCCCGCGCCGCACGGGTGGCCGACTCGCGCGGCCCGGCCGGGGCGCCGCGGGAGGAGGTGCAGCGGAACGCCAGACACGCCTAGCTCGATACCACCACGCGCTACGTCGCCACGGAAGACGCGCGCCGCATGGCGCCCATGAAACGGCTTTGGCAGCGTGATTAGGGATGGCCGCGCTCGTCTGAAGTTTGACGGCTTAATGATCCGTGCAGGTCAAAAAGGTCGTCAACCGACTCTCCGTTCTCGCCGCGATTTCATTCGGATGGAGGCAAGTACCGTGGCTTTCGACGGAGCGAGGAGACACCGGGCGCGAAAGACGCACTTGGGGGAGACGATCCGTGTGAACCACGCCAGGTAGGCCGCCCCCCCGCGCCATGGGAACTCGACTACGATTTCGTTAGACTGGCGTGTCACGGCGCACGAGAAGCTCGAATCGACAGGGCCAAAGGCAGGCCGGGACGCGAGATGCCATGCGCGGCTAACATGCGATAGCATTACCTGCCGCCTAGCCACGGTGGTGGAAACCGAGACACCGCGATGACCGACATTGAAGTACTGCTCTATGACAACCAGATGCGGGGCCAACTGATCTTGGCGCTGCGACGAGCTATCGTCGATACCTTCGACGAGGGCGACCGGCGCGAGTTTGCCTACAGCACCGGCCAGCAGTTCATCCTGACCGATCCGCGGTTGCTGCGTAGCCTGCAGTGGAACGACCAAGACTACGGAACCTGTGTCTTCAAGGCGTTGGAGCAACTCGCACGATACGCTGGGCCGGCGCTCGCGCAGATGGTCACGCATGACAAGATCTCCACATGGCTGCAGTGCAATGAGCCGACGCTGCACGCTGCCCTCGGTGGCTCGCCGGTGCATGTCTCCGTTGCGCTGCCGCAGATGCTCACCGGGGCAGAGGTCGTGCGCCGTGCGCTGGCCGACGCCGAGAACCTGATCGCGAGCTCTGGCCCGGTGAGTGCGGTGGATAGGTTGCACACGGCGCTACACGGGTACCTCCGAGACCTGTGCAACGACAGCGGCCTTTCCGTGAGCAGTGATCCCACGTTGACGGCGTTGTTCAAGCTGTTGCGGGAGAAGCATCCCAAACTGATCGGGACTAGTCCGCACGAGCGCGAGGTCACGCGCATTCTGCAGTCCTTCGCTAGCGTGCTTGATACCGTCAACACCCTTCGCAACCATGCGAACGTGGCGCATCCGAACGAGGTGCTGATGGGGGAGGCTGAGGCGTCTCTGGTAGTTAATGCTACACGGACGATATTCAACTACGTGGTCGCCAAGACTGAAAAAGGCAATCTCGGTATCGACTCGAGCCGGGGCTCTGGACCTAGTTAAATTGGACGACAGACGATGACGACGACGAACAGCCAGCCGATGCCGCTGTATAACCTGATGATGTCGGGCAACGATGATGCATGGAAAGGCTCGACGTGGCGCATGGGCTACGACCGTGTGTTCGAGCATACGGTAGAGGCAATCAAACACCGCTTTCAGCCACAGGGCAACGCGGCGTTGATGGATGACGCCGCATTGACAGCGCTGATGCGCTTACCGACGCTCTTCACCTACGAGAAGAGCAACGGTGGCCCAGCCTTTGTCGGCCGCATCACTGCGTTGCATCGCGGGCAGAGCGAGTTCGTCATCACGCTGGAACGCGATCCGACCGTGGCGCCGCTCTCTCACGAGACCTACGTGGCCATGATGGCCGATCTCGACATAAGCGGTCGTGTCGAGCCCAATCGAACCCATTGGGCGGTCAAGAACGTCGACCTTGGTATCGTGCTGCATCGGGCAGGCGTGATGGCCCATCCGGTGCTGTCGCCCCCACCGCGCCCGCCAAAGGTTTTCGTGTCCTATTCGTGGGATTCGGACGCACATCGTGCGTGGGTCGTCCAACTGGCAACATGGCTCCGCCAGCATGGCGTTGACGCCGTTCTGGACCGTTGGCACGTGCGGCCCGGTGAGGAGCTGCCCGCCTTCATGGTGCGGTCGTTGCGCGAGGCTGACCGGGTGCTGGTGATCTGCACAGAGCGCTACGCGCAAAAATCACGGAACCGCGAAGGCGGTGTCGGCTTCGAGCAGATGCTGTCGTCCGCGATCCTGTTGCGCGACGTCGGCACCAATAAATTCCTCCCCGTGGTGCGGCAGGCCAAGCGGCCTTACGACGTCCCCGATGAGCTGCAAGGGCACCTGTTCATCGACTTGTCCGATGGGCCGGGCGAGCAGGCAGCCTATCTGGAGTTATTGCGCGATCTGCACGACACGACCGCGATTCCGCCGGTTGGGCCGCGCCCGGCCTACTTTGGGGGCTGAGGCCGGGCGCTGCTCATCGTACTGCGAGAAGGGATGGGAGATATCGGGAACTGCGCAGCGCCCGTTCGGGAATCAGGGTTGGGGAGGCTGTTCGAGCTAACCGGGCGGAATGGGCGCCGTGGGCCCAAGGCCGACCGTTTCGAGCGCCGCGGCGCATTGAGGCGATACAGGCGGTGTGGAACGCCGGCAAGGCCGACTGATTGTGTGGCCCAAAATGTTGCACCTTTCCGACTCCCATAACCTGATACCTATGTCTCTTGAGATTGAGCGCACCGCGGCCATCGTGTGGATCCGTGTGCAGATGGCCAGGCACGGCCTGGCCTTGGCGGACCTGCAGGCCGCCGGCTGCTTTGCCGTCGTGGCGCCGTCGCCGCCACCACCCGCGCCGGCGCGCACCTACCGCAACGCCGAAGGACAGAAGTGGGGCGGGCAGGGCGAGATGCCGGCCTGGCTGCAGCGGGCCGTCAACGCGGGGCAGTCGGTGGAGCATTTCCGGGTGGCTGGCTCGGCGGCGGTGAGGGCCAGCATCGCGCGGGATCCAATGCACTGGATTTCTGGCCGCCTACGTTGTGGGATCCGGCAAACAGCCGATTGACCGGCAGCGACGGCCGCCAGCCGAGGTCGCATGAATGTACGGGCGGCGAGTGCACTCTGGATCGGCCTAGCAAAGCGAAACGCATGGAGGCTAGGGCGTTCGTCGATGGAAGTCGTGATGTCAATAAAACGATTTTACTATCTAAAAAACGAAAATAATGGGTATTCATCATCGTGAGAGGGCGCTATCATTAGGCTCTAGCCAGCATAAGGTGCCCATCCCCGAACGGGCGGCACTCCAATCCGAGAACGTCACGAGTTGTTGCGTTCCTATCCATCCGGAAGTGACGAAATATGCAGCGGTCCACTCGCCAGCGCGCAGCTATTGCAGACGCCTTCTCATCAGAAGGGCGTCCCTTGACCCCCCAAGAGATCCTGGAGCTGGCTGGGACCACCGTCCCCGCCCTGGGGATCGCCACGGTTTATCGGAATCTCCGGATCATGATGGACGAGGGGGTGCTGCAGGTTGTCTCTCTCCCGGGACAGCCGCCGCTGTATGAGCCCATGATGCATGAGCACCATCACCATTTCCAATGCAAGGTGTGTCATCGCGTCTTCGACATCCACCAATGCCCCGGCGACTTTTCTGGCCTGGCGCCTCGGGGTTTTGTTGTGGAGAGCCATGAACTCACGCTATACGGCCGATGCGGCGATTGTGCACCGACCCCGAAGCGCGCCGGACCGACTGCAAAGGCCGCCGAGACAAAGCCTGCCTCCAAAATTCACGCGCGCAAGTCTTGAACGTCTTGGGCTGATTTGCTAGCAGTGCATGCTGGCAGCGACATCGACGACAGGCCTCGTGGCCGTCCTAGCTGCCGAAGGCCGGCCGCGCGTAGAGCACATCCACATCACAGTCGAACTTCAACCAGTGTACCGGTCTGCTCAGCGAGCTTGATTGAGGCGGACTACCGCCTGCGGCGCCGCCCCCTCTGAGGCAGCGGCAATGCCCATCCGGGCCTAGTTGGATCGACGCCATCCCGGCGGCTCGTGCGCCGTCGAGTAGTCCTCTTGACCTTGAATCCTGACCGGAGACGCCCAGGTTAGCAATTGCCTGCACGTTAATGGTAATGAGAAACTAATATCATGTAACATCACGCCTTTTGAGCTTTCTGGAAGGGGAGTGAGGCGTGGTGATGCGTAGACGTGGTCGGCATAGGTGGCAGTGCGGAGGCATGCGGAGCGTGCCATCGGCGCTGGCAGGGGCGGCACTGGCTCTCAGCAACGGGGTGGCGCGGGGCGAGGAGCCTGTCGGATCGCGGGAGTTCACTCGGACCGCCGAGCTCGAACCAGTGACCATCACCGGCACACGGGAATTCTCGCCTGCCGTGGTGACTACACGCAGCGAAGGTCTGCCCACCCCGGTGACTGTCATCCCGTCCGAAGAGCTGGAGCGAAGCAACTATGTCGGCGAATTCGGGGATCTGTTGCGGCGGGTGCCCGGACTGATGGCGCACAACATCGGCCAGGGCAACATCGGCACGAGCATCAAGATGCGAGGCTTCGTGAGCCTGCAACACGGGGCCGACGTGGCGGTCTATGTGGATGGCATGCCGCAGAATGTGCCCGGCTCGGCGATTAACCATGGAATGAATGATCTGTCGTGGCTCACACCCGACATGATCGAACGGGTCGAGGTCATCAAGGGGCCATTTTCCGCGCTGTACGGCGATCAAGCTCGTGCCGGCGCCGTCAACATCGTGACGCGTCGCAGTGCCCGCAACAGCGTTGCGCTAGAGGCGGGTACGTACGGCCTAGCTCGCACGAGCCTGGTCCATTCCGGGACCGTGGGTGGGGACATTCAGACCTTGTTCGTGGGTGACCTGTACCACTCCGACGGCTATCGCGCGAACGCGGATGCCAATCGAGGCTCGCTGTTCTTCAAGGCCAGCGCGCTGCGCGGCGATGGCTGGTGGTCGCTCAGGGCCGCGCATCACCAGGCCCGATGGGATGCACCCGGCTTCCTGCCTCTGGATGGCCTGCTCAACGGCAGTGTCGACCCACGGGACCGCGACCGCCGCGTACCGCCGCAGGGCGGCGATGCCAATCGCTCCAGCCTCGTGCTCACCCGCGATCCGGCACAAGGGGAGGCCGGCTGGCAGATGACGGCCTACCTGGAGCGCTACCAGCGCACCCGCGTGGTCGGCGTTACCGCGAACGGCACCAACGACCAGAACGATGATCGCTGGATCTACGGCGGGCGCGTGGCCCAGAACTTCCTCTGGGGACAGACCGGCGCGCTGACGATCGGTGCCGAGCTGCGCCGGGACAACGGCGATGCGTCGGTGCGCCGTACGACGAACGGCGTGCCGACAACCAACTACGCATCGAACTATGACCTCGACTTGCAGAGCGCGAGCCTGTTTGCGCAGGGCCAATACAAGCTGATACCAAGCGTGAAGCTGATCGGCGGGCTGCGCCTGGATCGCTTTGACTACGACATTGGCAACCGCAAACTCCCAGGCGCCTCGGTGAACTACGGCAAGACCGCGGTCTCCCCGAAAGTGGGGGTCGTGTGGTCGCCGGTGGCGGCCGTCGACGTGTTTGCCAACGTGGGCCAGGGGCTGCGGTCGCCGAGTCCGGCCGAGCTCAGCCCCAGCGGAGCGCTGGGCCCCCTGGGCGGGAGTGGCGGTCGCGGCAACCCGGATCTCACGCCACCCAAGGTGACGTCCTACGACATGGGCTTGCGGACCTGGGTGACAGACGGCCTACAGCTCTCCGGCGCGCTCTACCACACGAAGAACGACAACGAGATTACGGCCATCACGCCCAGCGAGTTCGCGGCGGTCGGCCAGACCACGCGCGAGGGCTGGGAGATGGAGGCGCGCTATGCCTGGAGCGATGCGCTCGCTTTCTACGCGAGCTACGGTCGCATCTCGCGGGCCAGCATCGACAGCGCTGCGCCCGGCACCGCCGACAGGCTCTCGGTGCCAAGGGACACGGTGAAAGCGGGGGTCGCCTACACGGCCCCCGGCGTGGCAGGCGGCACGTTGCGGCTCAATGCCGACGTCTACTACCTCTCGGCGGTGCCGTACTTCGCCGCGGCCACCAAGGACTACCGATCGACGCCGAGCTACGTCCGCTATGACCTGCGCGCGACCTATGCCCGCGGCGCGTGGGAATACCTGGCCTATGCGATTTTCCAGCCGCGCCGCTGGGCCAGCGAGATCGCGCCCGGCAGCACGGGCCCGCTGCTCGATCCGGCGCCCCGGGTCCTGCTCGGCGCGGGCATCAAGTACCATTTCTAATCGGGGGTGCCGATGAAAGGAGAGACGCCGCCAGCCCTGCTGCTCGACCGCGTGTCGAAGCGATTCGGAGCACACCAGGTCGTCCGGGAGCTTAGTCTGCGCGTCGGGGCGGGGGAATTGGTGGCGCTGTTGGGCCCCAACGGCGCCGGGAAGTCCACCACGCTGTCGATGATCCTCGGGTTCGCCACGCCCGATGAAGGGCGCATCGAGGTGGCCGGACTGCCGGTTCCCGGCTCTGTACGGCAGGCGCGCGCGCTCATCGGCTACATCCCGGAGCAGGTGCAGCTCTATCCGACGCTGACCGGCGTGGAGAGCCTGGCGTACTTCCTTGCCTTGGGCGGGGAGACGCCGCCGACCGAAGCGCTGCGGCAGGCTTTGCTGGACGTCGGGTTGCCTGCCGAAGCGCATGATCGGCGTACCGCGACTTATTCCAAGGGGATGCGCCAGCGCGTCGGGATCGCGATTGCCCTGCAGCGACGCTGCCGGCTGCTGCTGCTCGACGAACCCAGCTCGGGGCTCGATGCAGGCGCGTCGGTCGACTTCCATACGCAGCTGCGCCGCATCGCCGCGATCGGCGTCGGCGTGCTGATGGCCACGCACGACCTTTTCCGGGCGCGTGCAGTCGCGGACCGCGTGGCGCTCCTGCGCGACGGGCGACTGGTGGCGCAGATGGATCGTGCGGCCTTCCTGCAGATCGACCTGGAAGAGGCCTATCTGCAGTGGATGCGCGAGGTGGAGTGAGTCATGCGCAGTCTACTGGCCAAAGAGTGGCGCGTTCTTGTGCGCAACCGGCGCTTCCCGGCGCTGCTCTTCACTGTTCTGCTGCTGGTGGTCGCAAGCGCTGGGAGCAGCGCGTGGAACGCAGCCGTGCAGACGATCGAGCGCAGACAGGGTGCGGCCGAGGACTACCGGCGCTGGATCGATCAGGGCGAGAAGTATGCCCACCGTGCTGCTCACCATGGACTTTACGTCTTCCGTGCAGAAAGCGTGCTGACAGCGTTCGAGCCGGGCATTACGCCCTATGCGGGGACCGCGGTCTGGCTGGAGGCTCACTTGCAGAATGCTATGCAATACCGGCCTGTCCAGGACCAGACCCCGCTTGCACGACACGTTCCGATTGCGCCGGGCCCTCTGCTCGTGTTCCTGCTCCCCGTGCTTGCGGCCCTGCTTGGCCACGGGATCGTGGCCGAGGAGGGCGAGCAGGGAACCTTGCGCATGGCGGTACTGCATGCGGGCGGCCCCTTCCGGCTGCTGGCGACCAAGGTGGTCGTGTTCTGGGTTATCCTGCTGATCCCGGTGCTGGTCAACCCGTTGGTGTCCCTCGTGGTGTCGCATAGCCTGTCGCTGCCAGCCGCGGCGGACACCGGAGGACGCTTAGCCGCGCTCCTCGGCATCTACGCAGCGTACGCAGGCCTCTGGGCGGTATTGACGGTCGCACTGTCGGCCTGGATTCGGCGTTCCGGAGCGGTATTGACGGCCCTGATCGCGCTCTGGGTGCTTTTGGTGTTGATCGCACCGCGCGTCGTCGCGTGGGTTGCACAGCAGCAACTGCCGGACGCGTCGCGAGCCGAATTCGAGCATGGGCTCCATGTGGAGCTCGATGAAGCCGATCCGGTCGACAGGATCGAGCAACTCAAGGCCAGACTCTTGCGCGAGCATGGCATCCGGCGGCTGGACGACCTGCCGCAGCAATGGGCCGGCATCAGTTACCAGGAGGGAGAGGATCTGGGTAATGCGGTCTTCGATCGCCATTGGCGCGCGCTGTACCTCCGCTACGAAGACCAGCAGACCCTCGTGGCCCGGCTCGCTTGGCTCTCGCCGGCCGTCTCGGTGCAGTGGCTATCGCAGCGCCTTGCCGGCAGCGATGTCTGGCATCAGCACACATTTGTAGAGAAGGCGGAAACGCATCGCCGGCGAATCCAGAAGACCCTTAACGACGAGCTCAAGGCGCAGCGCGCGGCGGACGGTCAGCCCGTATCGGATCGTCGTTTATGGGAGAAGGTCCCCCTAATGGCCGATGCGCCACCCCGGATGGTCGAAGTCGTCACAGTCGCGGATGCGGGCTTGAAGGCGGCCATCGCCGGATTTGCGGCGGTGGCGCTTGCGGCCGCCGCGCTTTTGCTGCTCGCCGGGCGACGCCTGGAGCGCGTCGGATGAATCATCTAAGGCTTCGTCGGCTCGAATGGGCCCTCGTCTGGCGTGATGCCACCGTGCTTACCGCAACCGTCTTGTTGGCCTTGATGGGCGCGCTGGCCATCGCGACCGGCCTGGCACGTGTCGAGGCGCGGCAGGAGGCGTTGGTGTCGATGGAGGCGGCACAGCACGAGGACCTGGACCGCTATCGCGAACTGGCTCGGCAGGCGGATGCCGGGGCGGTCGCGCCGGCGGCGTTTCGGGATCCGCGCAATCCTGGCGCCTACGGGCGCCGGATGCTGTCCGCCTATGCGGCGATGGACACGCTACCTTCGTCGATGCTCAGTGTCGGTCAAGGGGACCTCGCACCTTGGTACTTCAAGGTCAACACGGACACCCGTGACAAGGCGGCGAGTGCCTACGAGCTCGCGAACCCCCATCGTTTGCAGGTGGGCGACTTCGACTTCGCCTTCGTGCTGATCTGGCTGTTCCCACTGATGGCGATCACGGTTGGGCATAGTGTGGCCACGCAGGAGCGGGAGCGGGGTCTGGATCGCTTGGTGGCGCTGAGCACCGTGTCGCCCGTGCGCCTCTACTTGGGACGGCTCTCGCGACGGATATGGCCCTTGATTGTTGTTCTCTGGGGCGCAGAAGCCCTTGCCTTCGCGCTTGCCTCGCGCATTTTCTCCGCGCCTGGCGAGGCGCTGCTGCGGGAGCTTGGCATCTGGTGGGCCATGACCTTCGTCTACGCCGCGTTCTGGTGGCTCTGCATCGCCGCATTGTCCGCGCGGGCGCACACCCGGCGCAACGCCCTGGTTGACCTGGCCGGCCTGTGGTTCGCTCTCGTCTTGCTCGTGCCGCTGCTGGCCGCGATCAGCGTCGAGTGGGTACACCCGATGCCGTCGCGGCCGGTCTACGTGATGGCCTTGCGTGACGCGGCCGAGGAGGCTGCGCGCGACAAGGCGACGGCGTTAAGGCTCTTTGCGGCCGAGCATCCCTTCCTGGCCGAGGCCGCGCTGCACGAGAGCGCCACCTTGCCCGGCGACGGCATCCAGCTTGCCGTCGCCACGCGGGTTGATGCGGCTAATCGCCGATTGACCGAGCCTTTTGAGGAGACGAGGCGAGCTCAGGAACGATGGGCGCAGGGATGGGCGGTCGTGTCGCCCGCCATCCTGCTGCAGGGGCAGATCGAACGGCTGGCCGGGGCGGACCTAGCGCGGCAAGCCAACTTCGTTCGGCAGGTGGATGCCCACCGCGAGCGACTGCGCGGGGTTTTTGCACAACATGTTCTTCGGCAGTCGCCATGGACGCTGACCCAATTCGAGTTGAACGTGGCGGTTCCGCGCTTCCGATACGTACCGTACCGAAGCTGCGTTGCTACTGGCGCGGACTTTCTCGCTTGGGTGGTTTTGCTGGGGATGGCGGGGCTGGGCGCATTTTTGGGCTGGCGGCGATCGAGGGACTGAAGCGGGCATGTCGCGCTGCGACCTCGCGCTATAGCAGCGCCGGCCAGCCTGTACCGCTATCGCTCCTCCGCATCCGGATGCACCAGCAGTACGAATATCCATTTCTGAGCTGGCGCGAGACGCCGGGCCGCAACCTGGCACAAGGCATCCTTCTGCAGATCGATGATGTCCTGGCGCTCGAACCCTTTCGCGAGCGGATCACCGGCCGGTTCCGGGCCGATGTCCAGGGCACGACGATTCCCAGTGCGTTGAAACGCAACCACGGCACACCGGTAGTTATTCGGCGGTGAGCCGCTTCCTGCAACATCTCAGTGCCGAAGGCGGCGTCACCACGACAACACGCATGCGATCACGACCCAGTCTTCTCTTCTACCGATCGAGCATTTGGCGAACTGGTTCCAGGTGCCCAGCTCGGACGCGATCGTGCCATGCGTTGGCCGAGCTCGACTGACACTCCCCCAACGCGAAAAAAAACGGCGAGCCAAAGCCCGCCGCCAAATCCTGCCTCAGAAAAGCGCGTTACAGGTCAAGCCTTGGTCAGTTTCACGCTGGTCGGATCCGCCGTCAGATAGCCGACTGCGGCACCGAACCGGTCCTTGTAGTTGGCGCGGACGATTGGGTCGAGCGTAGACTTTACCTTGTCGTGCAGCGGCGTTTCCCAGTCGCCTGCATGCTGGAAGTTGCTCATGATGTAGGTCCAGCCATTGATCTCGTCCACCGCATGCAGGCCGGTGGACTCAGCGCCCACCGGGCACGACAGCACGCGGGAGAGCTTCTTCATGTCGACGTTGTACGCCCACAGGAAGTTGTTGACGTGCGTGTTGCTGTCTTCGCCGATGAATAGCGTGCGCAGCTTCTCGGAGAACTTCAGGTTGTCCGGCGTGGCGATTCTGTCCGGGTTGGCGAAATTGCCCAGTGCGTCCTGCTGCTTCATCTTGCCGCCGCCCAGATCTTCGCTGACGAGTGCAGGTACTGGGGCCATGTCGACCGGCACCCACTCGCTATTGACGGCGGCGCCTGCCTTGTCCTTCTGGCCACCCTTCAGGTTCAGCTCATAGATGCAGCCAGAGTACGGACCTTCCACCTGGATGTCGCCAGCGTTGGCGGCATGGCCCTTCAGCATGCTCGCCTCGATGCGCGACATCGCCGAGTAGGCCTTCTTGTCCTTGATGTTGACCGTGGTGCCTTCCATCTTGGTGAAGCCCAGGCTGCCGCCCACCAGCGCGGCGTAGCGGTGCGTCTCCAGGAACGCCGCGGCCTTCTCCCTGCCGGGCACGAGCTTCACCCAGTTCGGCTTGCCCGCATACAGGATGCGCGTGTACGACGCGTCGGCCGGGTCGGTCGTCTTCACGTCCATGATGTCGGCCGCCTTGATGCCGCCGTCCACCAGCGCGCGGATCTCCGCGCTCGTGGCGCTTCCCAGCTTGATCCACGACAGCGCGGCCGCACCCGGTCCGGTGCCCGACGTCTGGTTCCACTTGGCGACGTAGAGCGTGCCGCCGGAGAGGTCGCGCGCCTTGTCGGCGATGAACATGAACAGGCCGCCGTTGGTCGCGTCATCGCCCATCAGCACGGTGCGCTCGTCGGGCATCACCTGCACCAGTTCGTGCGAGATGCGGCCCAGGCAGTAGTGCTTCTTGATGCTGCCGGTGCCGTCTGGGTTCACGGTCACTTCCGGCAGGTGGCCGTAATGGTAGGGTTTCGCCATATCGGCGTTGCCGAACAGATTCTGGCTGAAGCCACGCAGCTGCGAATCGGTGGCCTTGGTGGCGTCCGGCTCGTATTCCTCGCTCGAGAGGTGCGTGTTCCACGGCGACAGGCTGGCGCCGCAGGTGATCCACAGGCCGTTGACACCTGAGGTGTCGACGTTGTGGTACTTGACCACCTGGAGCTTGCCCGTGGCCGGATCCTGATCCAGCGTCAGCACAGCGATCGGCGACGGCAGCTGGCCATACATGCTCGCGTTGTTCTGGTTGGCCGAGGTGTACTCGAACTGCACCACGGCGAACACCGCCTTGCCCTTGACGCCGGGCACCGAGGCATTGGGCAGCGTCAGCAGCGAGCTGCCGTCCGGGGCGTCGGAGAAGAACGGACGTTCCTTGTTGGCGACAGAGGTGTCGATGATCGGCTGGTTGTTGATGTTGTAGTAGCCGCCGGCCACCACCGTGCCGCCCCTGCCGTCGGGCACCGCATCGCCGGTGATGAAGAACGGCTGATAGGCCAGCTTGTAGGTCTGGCTGCTGCCGTCGCTGAACGAGACCTTCAGCGAAGAGTTGACCGTGGTGGCGGCCATGGCGGCGGGCGTGTCCAGCGTCGGTGCCGCCATGCCCGTGAACTCGGCGGTGGTGAAGGTGGCGGTGGGGGCCGGAGCAGGCGTCGGTGCCGGTGCTGGAGTGGGCGCGGCCACGGCGTCGTCACCGTCACCGCAGCCGACCAGCACGGCGATCGCGCCGGTGCCGAGCGGCAGCATTGGCGCGCCCGCAAGGAGTTTCAGAAGCTTGCGGCGTGAAGTATCAGGGTTATCAAGCATGGCTTACAGTGAAATAGTGCGAGTTACAAACAGGACGGTGATCTATCAGCCGTCAGGCAGGTGGCGGGCGCCGCAATTGAGTGCGAGTATCGGTGAAGCTGTGGCGCACGGCAGAAGGCTCGGTCCCGCTGAGGCGCCCGAGTTTGATGAGGTTATGACCACTCTGTGACAGCCAGTTGACATGCCGCTGTCCGGTGGAGGCAACGGCATCGCATTTGAACGAAATATGCATAAATCCGATATCGCGAGCGCAATGTGGATTTTGTCTGGCGGCCTTGCCTGGTATTGACCTCCTCCGTCAGGGCGTTCTGCGTGCTCGGTGCCACGACGGCAGTTGGACTGCTTTAGCTGACGGTCGCGTGAACGCGCCCGCGCCGTCACGCTGCACGACGTGACCGCGGCCTACCGTGATCACCCTGCTGCGCTACATCACCTCAGCGGCAGCTGGGTGCGGGGTGGCCGGCACTGGCAAGAGCACGCTGCTGGGCGTCAGCAGCACTGCCGTCCATTTAGAGCGTCACAGCTCCCTGAATCTCGCCTACCTCTGCAGGCTGCGGCGTTGGACCGGGACTTTCCCATCCGGGCGCGCTAGTGCTGAGCCGGGGCGGAGCGCTCCGCACGCACACCATCCGGTACCAGGTGGACACCGTTACGCCCATCGTCAACGCGCAGAAATCCATCGTAGCGCTGGATGCCTCGTCGACCGCAACCGGCGTCGGACTGCAGTTGCTGAACGGATCAGGTAGCCCCTTTCCCTTGAGCACCGCCCGGACCTTCAGCAGCTACAGGCACCGGCGGCAGCTACACCATCCCTTCCAGGGCCCGCTACTACCAGACGGGCGCTACGGTGGGCTCTGGAAGAGCCAACAGCGTGATGACATTCACCATGACCTATCTGTAGCTTGCACTCTAGCAGCACGTCGGAGTCAGTCAGCAAACGACAAATCGGTATGAGCGACAGCGCAGCGTTCTCCGGTAAGGAACCGGACGACTATTTTGCATCGTATGTCGGAATGGAAGGGGGCAACCCGGCGGGGGCCGTGTGGCTCTGCGATAGAAGCCCGCATCCATGGAACGAATCCCTAATAGCACCAATGACGCCTCGAACGGAGCCACCAGCTTGGAACGCGAATTTCCGCACGGTCCATTCCGGCAGTATGGAGAAATGGCAGAGTCATCAGCGCATTGCCCCATAATGGCAGCCGCGCGTGCAGCGGTATTTGGGTTCTGCCGAGGCAACACCGATTGGAAGCAATACTACGAGCCCAGGCGCAACTACTGCGTGACCGCTTGCAGGCGGCTGGCCGGTCGTTTGGCGGCACCGAGTTTGCGGGGAACAGCCACATGTCGACAGCCTGCTCGATTCATTCGGACGATGCATCGGTGGGAAACGCGATGCTGAAGTCCATCCGTGGCGTGGATCCTTGACCTATGGCTTTCGAAGCCACTGGCTTTCCGTCCATGGCCGCCGCGATCGAGTCTGCGCCTCAGTTTGCGATAGAGGTCCTGGCACGGATGAGTGCGATGGTCGGCGCGTAAGTCAATGAGGGCTGGGGGACTGTGATGAGGGTTGACGGCAGCGCGTAAAACGAATTTGAGCCATGGTAATCAGATGCTTTCGGCATTCGACTGCTGTCGCGACCTCGCGACAATCGCATCTTCTACCAAGGCCTTGATGCGCACCCGACGAGGGGTCCTCAGAACGGTAGAGCCCCATTCGCGGACCGCGGTGCCACCGGTGGGAATGCCATCAGTCCTGTCTGGCGCTGCAACGCATAACGCACATACACGCCGGCATACCACTGCCGGTAGTCGCGTGCATTGTCGATGCCGAGCAGGCCACCCACATACAGCTGCTGGGCCGCCTGGTATTCGACGGAGCCGACTAGGTTGTAAGCCAGGCCGGTCTTGGACTGACCTTGGTAGACGGCACCGCTTGTGGAGTTGGTGAGACCGGCTTTGTTCGCCGTTGTCGCAGCCGCATCGGCGGCCGCCTGTGCCGCAGCATTGGTCGGGAAGTAGTTCGAATTGTTCTCCCGGAAGGACTGCATGCCGAGTGCACCGCGTACGTTGTAGGCGAGGCGGCCGCTACGGCCTGCCAGCGACAGCGGCAAGGTTACGGCAAAGTAGGTCTGGGGGCTGAAGTAGCCGCCCTGACCAAAGGTAAAGTAGCGCAGGTTTTCCGCATACCCCATCGAGGTAAAGTTGATGCCGCTCATCAGGCGCCGATCGGGCGTATCGATCAAGCGCAGGTAGAAACCGCCGCCGCCTTCCCAGCGCGTGTTGCGTTTGACGTCGTGGCCGGTCAATAAACCGAAGCTACCATAGCCATAGATACCGAAGGAGCTGTCGTCCCAGCCTAGCTCGGCACGCCCGCTGCTGTGCATCACGCCGCCCCATTTTAAGCCGACGCGGTCGTCGCGCACACCAGCATAGGACAGCAGGCTGTCCGTCACCGGCCGGCGCGAGGCGCTCAGCCCTAGCGTGGCGCGCTGCGACAGCGGCAGGTTGAGGCGTGCGCCTGCGTTGACGTCGGTGTACTGGAAGCCCAGCGGCGTGCTGCCGACATCGGCATTGAAGCGCTCGGACTCGTAGGCCACGCTGACCGCCGCGCCAAAGGCATTTGGCGACCCTGCGGAAGTGGATCGCAATGGCATGCCGGACAGGCTGATCGGCGCACCGCCAACGGGGAATGCCAGCGGGCCCCCGCCGAAACGGGAGGCGCTGTTGTAGTCGCTGCCCACCGAGCCGCTGTCGAGCGACACCGGCGTCACGCGCGCCACCAGCTTGCCGTTGCCGGCGGCCATCTTGCCCTCGGCGATGACCTGCATCTCGGTCAGCTGGCTCATGCCGGAATCGCCGCTTCGCGCGCGCAGCGTGGGACCGCCGGCGAGGGTGCTGGTGCGCTGTGATTCGATGTCGCGCAGTTCGTCCTGCGCGGTCTTGGGGCCGCTCGGGTTGGCCTGCGAATCGGCATCGGCTAGCCAAGGCGCGCGCGACTGCACGCCAAATGGCTGACGCATCGGCGCGGTGGGCGCGGGCGCGTAGGCCTGGACGGTGCCTGAGGCATCATTCTGCGCTACCGGATACGGGGCGGCCGCGGCCGGCTGGACGGGGTACTTCGCAACCGGATACTGGGCCTGGTATTGCGCTGGATACTGCGTGGCGGGTTGCGGGCTGGCCTGTTGATAGGCAAGATGGACCGAGCTGATGGCATTGGTGCTGCGCGTGTTCCTGGCCCGCGTGGTGGCGCTTTCGCCGGCCCGCTGCGGATAATAGACCGCCGGTGCTTGTACCGGCTCCTGCGCCTGCTGCGGGTAATACGCCGCGGGCTGCTGTACCGGCGCCATCCTCGATCCGCCCGCCGTCGCCGGTGCCGGGATATAGGGTTGCCCGCCCGTGTTCATCGCCACCGGCAGCACAGGCAGGGCCGCCGTCCCAGCTGCGGCACGGTTGGGATTCGGCACAACCGGGTAAGCCGCCTGCGAGCCCGGGGGCGCCAGTTGCGAGCTGGGTCGCTGCGCGGACAGGCCGGCAAAGGGATTGGAAGGCACGCGGTCGAAACTGACACCGTCCGGACGGGAGAATGGGGGCGATGCGCCCGCCGAGTTCTCGGCTGCCACCGCCTCCCGGAAGTAGTCCTCCGCGCGCGAGGTCTTGCCCTCGGCGCGGTAGAGCCGGCCTGCCGCAGTCAGCACCTTGGGCGACTTGGGCGCCTGTGCCAGTGCCATCTGCAGCATGCCTTCCGCCCAGTTGAATTCCTTGGCGGCAGTAGCGGTACCGATGGCCGCCAGCATCAGGTCGAGGTTGCGCGGATCTGTTTCCAGCACGCTCTCGTACAACGCTAGTGCCTTCTTGTTCTCGCCCGCCTGCGCGTACATGCGCGCCAGACTGGAACGCACTGTGCTGCTGCCCCCGCGCTCGGAGAGCGCCGGGGCCAGCATGTCATAGGCAGCTACTAGGTCCCTGTTCTCGGTCAGCGCGTCGGCTTGGCGCACGATATAGGCCACCCGCAAGTCATCGTAGTCGCTGCGCTGCGCCTGGCTCAGGTTGGCGTTGGCAAGCTGGCGCAGCACCCCCGCTAGCTCCACGTCCTGCCTAGTCTTGAGCAGGATGGCGGCGTACTGCAGCTGCATGCCGGTGTCCGGGCGCACGGTGCGGCCCATCACGGTACGCATTAGCGACAGCGCACGCGCTTCGTCGCCGGCGTCGGCGTAGGCCGTCGCCAGCGTGCCGAGCTGGTCGGCGTCCTGCTGGGCGTAGCGTTCTGCCTGTTGCAGCACGCCATGCGCGGCAACCTGCTGGCCGGCCGCGGCGAGCCCGCTGGCGCGCGCGGCCTCGGCATGCACCCACAGGCGGCGCTGCAGGGTGCTCATGTCGTGCGTGCGGTTTTGCAAGGGAATGTGCTCCAACGCATCGAGGCCGCTCTGCCAGCCGCCGGTCTCGGCGGACAGCAGCGCGCTGGCATAGAGCGCATCCGGCATATTGGGATCGGACAGCAGCAAGCCATCCATGATGCTGCGCGCCTGCTCCTTCAGACCCATCGACGCATAGGCGCGCGCCACGTCGAGCCGCACCCAGGGGTTGGACGGATCGGCCGCCATGGCGTCTTCCAGCGCGCGGCGCGCGCTGGCTGTGTCGCCGCGCTGCAGCGCGGCACGGGCTTGGCCGCGCGCTTCCTCGGCGCGCAGCTTGCCAAGCGAGCCGACCTTGTCCTGCTGCGCGGGCGTCAGGTTCTGCGCGATCGCCAGCGCTTCCGCATTCTTGCTCTGCGCCGCCAGCACGCCAACCAGGCCGCGCGTGGCCTCGGGATTGTCGGGCTGCTGCTTGAGCACCCGACGGTAGACGGCCTCAGCCGGAGCGTACTGCTTTTCCTCGGCCATCACGTCGGCCAGCGCCACCTGGGCGGACGGTTCCTGCGGGTCCAGCTTGATCGCGCGCTCCAGCAGGCTGCGCGCCTCGGTGCGGTCGCCCGCGCCGCGCGCGGCGTTTGCCTGCTCGGACAGTAGCCAGTAGGTGGCGCTGTTCTGCGCCTTCCGATAGCGTCCGCCGGCGCCACGCCTGACGGCCTGGTCGAGGAAGTCCACTGCCTCTGCGAACTTCTCCTGTTTGAGGCGCAGCACGCCCATGCCGCCAAGTGCATCGGCATCCTCGGACCGCTGGATTAGTACAGCCTGGAAAATCTCGCCTGCGCGCCCGAGGTCACCAATGTCAAGCGCGTTGAAGCCCTGTTGCACAAGATGGTGCACCGGATTGCTGGTGACACCAGCAATCCGCGTGCCTTCTTGTGGCTGTTGTTGCGGGGCCTTGATGGCATTGAGCTTGGCGCGGATGGTCTCGTCGTCGGGATGTCCGGCCAGCCATGCCTGGTACATCGGCGCATCGGCTGGGCGACCGCTCAGCCAGATGAGCGCCCGGCGCCAGCTCTCGCCGGCGGGGCGAGCCACATCGCTGCTCTTGGAGAGCGCCTCGAGTCGGCGAATACCCTCGTTCCGGGTCGACTCGCGATAGGTCAAATGCTGCGCCAGCGCAAGCTGGGCGCGATTGTTGGACGGATTGGAGCGCGCCAGCTGCTCCAGTCCCTTGCGCGCCTCGTCCCAGCCCTGAGTGGTGCCGCCCAGGGTCTGGTAATACTCGAGCGCGAGTTTTCCCTCAGGCACTACACCGCCCGCAGCTTGCTGGTAACGCTTGACGGCCTCCTCGCCTTGGCCGCTGCGAGCCAGCTGACGCGCCTGCTCGAGCTGCTGGGTAACACCGCCGCCGCTGATGACCTGCGCGAGGCGCACTACCAACGGCGAGTTGGGGACGGCCTTTCTCAAGCGCTCCAGGTAGGTGCGCGCGCTATCTGTGCGGCCGGATTCGGCTTCGGCCGCACCCATGCCATATAGGGCATCTGTCTGGGCAGGATTCAGCCGCAAGATCTTCTGCCAGGCTTCGGCCGCGCGATCGCTGCGTCCGCGTTCCTGCCAGTATTTGGCTTGGTCCACCAGCAACTTGACTGGGTCTTCCTGAGCCATGGATACCGTGGACAATGCCGTCAGCAGGCCGAACATCAAGGTCTTGACATGCGAACGCTTGCCAGCAGAAAATTGCGGTTGGATAACATTCGTGCGTCTATTCATGGCCGGGCGCTTGCGGTTCGACATGATTTCTCCTGCGTCAGGACTAGCTCGTTCGAGCCTGTAATTCGGTTTGTTCATCTTCCTGCGCTTCCTTCCTGATTTCGGCGGCACGCGCGTTTGCACTGTGATAGGTAGAGCAAGGCTGTCAGCAGAACTACCGTGCCGCCAATCAACAGCACCCTGACCAGTGGCCGCTGCGAGAACCCCCACTGCACATGGTCCCAGGCAGACAGCTTGCCAACGTAGTCATCTGCGGTGCCGCCAAGCTGCCCTGTACATGCGCGACCTGCTCGGGATCGAGCAGTACCTCGGTCATGGCCAGCAGGCCTTGCGGCGCATTACGGGTGACCGCTACCACGCTGCGTCCGGACGCCAGCGGCGACTCGAAGGCGCTGAGCGCGGCGTCGGTGGACGCGCTGCAGATCGATATGCCGGTCTCCACCGGGTGGTTGCGCGAGCCGTCTGCGCCATTCCATCAGTCCATCACCGTCGAAACGACACCGCTCAGCGAGAAACGCTTCTCGTCGCTCGCCAGGGACACCGGTATGCGCTCGTGAAGAACGGCTGGTTCTGCGTGATACCGATTGCCAGGAGGTCGCGGCCGGCCAACTTGTCGACATCCGACGCTCCGCTCACCCGCCATCCCGGTGGCAGCGTAGCCGGTGGACTCGCCCATGCGGCCCATCAGCGTGAGATAGGTCGAGTCATCCTCGGCGCCAGGTTTGTCCGGCACGATCACGGCGGTTTCGGAAAGGTCGGCCGGTCGATCGAACGGGAAGTTTCTGTTGCTGAACAGCGCCAGGTCGGGCAGCGCGATAAAGTGCGGCAGACCGGTCGAGTCGATGGTCGAGTCCGGGTCGATGGCTCCCTTCACGTTGTTGAGCAGCACGTCCTTGCACGCGCCCTGCTTGAAGTCGTGGTGTACTGGCCGATCAGTTGCAGATTGAGCCGGTTGAACTCGCTGATAAGGCGCGGCTCGATTATCAGATCGCGCTCCAGACTGGTGCCCACGGTTTCCTTGAGCACGGGCACGGTGGCGGCGACCTCGCCGTTGAGCATCACGTTGATATGCGACAGCGCCGGGGTCGGCGCTGGCGAATACGTATAGCGCAGATTGAGGCGCGCTGCGGTCACGATCTCGTCGGCCCGGATCGAGAATGGCACACCATTGATGCCGTCGACACCGCGCAGCAGGAAGGACACATCCGCGCCCAACTGCTTGACGATGATCTGCACGGTGCGCGTATGACTTCGGGGCGCGCCAGCGGCGGCGGAGGTATCTGCGCTGGCGGGGGCCTGTACCGTTACCACATCGCGTGTAACTTCCACAATGGCAGGGAACTGGGCGCTGACGGGGGGCCGTGGTCAACATCGAGAGCGCCTGCAGGGCACGCAGGTGGCTCAGCGCGGGCGGAAAGGGAGGAAGCCGAACCGGCGGGTTTGGTATTTCGGTCAAGCGTATTCTCTATTCGTCGGGGTGTTTGCCACTTTTTCTCCGAGGTGAGCACATGGCAGCATCGCTTTTTAGCGGACAGAGGCACCAGCGGCGGGCCGCCGCAGCAACCCGCGTATCTCGCGACCCAGGTGGAACATCATGTTGTGGAAGCCGAGCAGGCTGATGCGCAGGATCTGGCCGGCGGCCAGCCCCGGGGCATCCGGGCGCTTGCGGCCCCAGGAATCGATCCACGCGTCGGCTCGCGCAAAGGTGCACTGCACGAAAGCCATCTCCTCGCGCGGGCTCATTTCCGCCAG
>NZ_JBWKVH010000063.1:0-35991 GCF_059421605.1 Cupriavidus sp. GW821-FHT02F09 | reverse complement strand
CCACTTATCGATAGGTGGGGACCTATTGTGCTTATCGGTGCTTCAGTGTCTAGACGGTCATGACCGGGTGCTTACGTCGGGTGCCAATATCCGCATGCTGCAGGGTGGTGGACGGCCGTCACACGTCTAGTCCGGCGGCAAGGTCGGCTTCTACCGGCAGAAGTGGGGGCGGATCCCGGGCGCCAAGGCCGTGCTGAGCGACAGCCGGTACACCGTGGTCCGCCAGTGCATCATCTACGGCGCGGGCGCCAACTACATGATCCTGGGGCCGGTGGTCGGCGAGGCACCGCTTACCGCGTGGAATCTGAAGGGCACGGATTACCTGCTGCACCCGGACAAGGGCCTGATCTCGCTGTCCGGCGCCGGCGCGGCACTCAGCGGCAACAACATGCTGCTGCATAAGTCGGGCGACTTCACCACCATCAAGCGCTACGCTTACCTGCTGGCTACCGATGCCCTGCGGCCTAAAACGCAGGTGCCCGAGGCGATCGTGCTGAACATGGTAGGGGCGCTCAGCGCGGCGCCCCTGCTGAAGATGCTGGCGCGCGGAGGCGAGTTTCGCAACCTGTTCGCCAAGTTGGGCACCGCCGGCAGCACGCAGACCGTGGCGACTGTCAGCGTCAGCGGATCGGCGGCCATCACGCTCACCTTTGCGCCCAGCAGACAGTTCGCGGGCGTGAACTGGCCGGCTGGCGTCATTTACGCCATCAACTATGCGGAGCGGACATCGCGCTCGCCGTGACCTCCCTGGGTACCGGCGCCAAGGACCTGTCCGTCGTGATCGACATCTAGCGGCTGCACCGCACGCGATCATTCATCAGCCCGCCACGTGCGGGCTCCTTTTTTCCGGGGTCAAAGATACACGAAGTAATCAGCGGTGCTGCAGCCGGCGAGATGCCGACACTGGGGAACAGCGTAGTCGCGCCAGAGTCGACGGTGTGTGGGCTTGACGATACTTGTTGCTCCAAACAGATTTCCTACGATAGAGATGTTGGTGGTCATGAAAAGATCTGGAGGCAAATATGTATCGGCATGAGCGCTCACTGGCGGTTATGTACCCGCTAGGCACAGGAGAGTGGTTGTTCGCCGTAGTCACCGGGCCGCGAGTTATTCACTTCGGTCCATTCGAATCCAGGGATGACGTGGACGAAATTCTCTCCGAGATGTATCCGGATACGCCGATGGTTGAACTGTCTGTGCAGCCAAGGAAGCTAGATAACGACGGCGTGTCGATCCTTGGATATGCCGCAGCGCAGCAGGTAGCGTTTCAATCAGAAGTCGGCTAGTAGCCGCGCTGGCAGCCATAGCCAGCAGCCACTTTCGGGTGGCTTTTTCATGCCCATTGCATGCGCAAAAAAAAGACCGGACCGCGCGGGGGGCGTCCAGTCCGATCCTGCGCAGCGACGCTAAAGGTGAAGCAGCTACCGCTGCGAGGCGTGAATTTAAGGATATCAATGTCTGATATAGGGGACCTCTAATTCATCTGTAGTTGTCGGCCAACGCTTAAAAATATTCAGCGACAGGCCAAGTGCATGCCGCTTCATTCCACGCGCGGTCTTCCGCGCACAAAGCCACCTTCGGGTGGTTTTTTTCTATTCCGGAGTCCACATGGGCCAACAAATCTTCCAGGCCGCCGCCTGCCTGGCGCCGGCGCTCGCGGCTCGCTGGTGGCCACACGTCGAACCCGCACTCTTCGAGTTCGGGATTCTGCCGCCGCCGCGCGTAGCCGCGTGGGTCGCCAGGTCTGCCATGAGTCGCTGGGCTTCTCGCTAACCCGCGAGCTGTGGGGGCCGACGCCTGCGCAGATGCGCTACGAACGCGACCTCGCGGCGTGGCCGCCGGCGGACAGAGCCAGCCGCAACCAGAAGCCCTACGAGCTCGGCAACAGCCAGCCCGGGGACGGCAAGCGCTTCACGGCCCGGGGTCTCATCCAGATCACGGGGGCGCGCGAACTACCGGGCATCCGGCGTCGCGCTCGGCTTCGACCTGGAGGCGGCACCGGCCATGTTCGAGGGCGACGCGTTGGCTGCGCGCTCGGGGTGCCGGTTCTGGGCCAGCCGCAACGCTAATCGAAGCGATTCCGCCTCTGCGCGGCAAACGCGGTCGACCACTATCCAAGCCACTCATCGTTCAGGGTGATCGTGGATACGACCACGACAAGTACCGCAGTCCGCTTCATGCCGCGCGCATTGCCACTGAGATCGCGCGTTGGGCCCAACCGCACGGCAGCGGTCTTGGCAAAACCCGCTGGGTCGTTGAACGAACGATTGCCTGGCTGCACAACTTCAAACGATTGTGCGTCCCCTTCGAACGCCTCGCCACCATCCATGATGGCATTCCTGACGATCGCTTATTGCATCATCTGCTGGCGATACGTCATGTTGTTAGACCCTCCAAGTCCGTGCACCGGGCGCCGCCCCTATGCGGATGTGCGCTGACGGCGCGCCCGCCGCGCGTCGGCGTGTTTGCGGATCATGTCGATCAGCGCACGCAGTCAGGCCGGCACGTGGCGGCGGCCCGGATAGTACAGACAGAGGCCGTCGAGCGGGGGCGTCCAATCGTCCAGCACGCGAACCAGCGTGCCAGCTTCCAGATCCGCGGCGACGTTCCATTCGGTCAGATACGCAAGACCGAGACCGGCACGCGCCGCCGCCAGCATCGGGCCCGGCTCGTCGAGCGTCTTTCGCGCCTTTACCATCGATATGCGACGTTTCGCCGTGCCGCTCGAACTCCCACTGATATATCGCACCACTCGGCATGCGTGAGCGGATACGGCGGTGTGCGTTCAGGCACGCGAGCGCGAATTGGAGCGGACCCCGCTGGCTCACCTGAAGGATTTTCTGGAGGAACTCGACGTTGGCTTCGCCTTCGTCGGTAGTCGGTACATCTGAGCGTCGGTGACGCCATTGTCGAATCAATTGATTGGTATCGAGCCAGATGGAAGACCGAGATTAGCATACCGGGAAATCTCGCGAAAATCGCAGGACTTTCGACGATCACCCACCCCAACACCGGATCAACAAGGCTGGTGCCCACCTGTTAGACTCGCTGGCAGCAATCATAACTAGACGAAAGGGAGAGGGCATGGCTAAGGTCAGAGGGGTGATTATCGCGACGTTGTCTGCACTCGCCGTGGGCGCCCACGCTCAGCCCGCTACTCCGCCAACCTGGACTGAATCGGAATATTTGCTGAGCGGCCTCAAGATTGCCGAGACCCCAACGGAGCTGCCAAGCGAGTTCGAGTTGCCAGCAGCATGGGTGAAAGGCCTTCGCTCGCTGCGAGCGCGTACCGCCATCATCAACCGAGAAGCTGGTGCGTGCCTGACTTTGCGGGCCGAGGCTCGGACGAATGATCGTGAAAAGGCGATGCGCGCCTATGCCGAATTGATGGCGGCCAGAAGCAAACTGCCACCAGAGCAGTTCGCTTCCCTGGAGAAAGAACTCCGTCAAGCCATCGAGATGGTGGGTTCGACCAGTGTAAGTGGGAGGACATGGGTGGCCGGGGAGATACAGGATGGTGATGCGCTAGTTATCGAGCTTGAGTACAGCAAGTACACATGCGATGGCGAGGCGCTGGCTGCCGTTCACTCGCACCCTAAAGAGAGCCTTCCATTGCCTTCAGACGGTGACTTTGCACACTTCTTGGCAAAGAAGGGGCAGAGAGCGAGTCTGGTGGTCCATGAAAGTGGCACCTGTTTGGCCATCAAGACAAAGGCGGCAGATGGCGTCGACCCGTTGATGGCCCGAGCGACGCATATCGCTTACAACAATGGCCTGTCGTTCCGTGAAGCGCGAGCAGGTAGGAAGCCCCAGGTTTCCGACTACGCGCCGGTGACGGCATCTGCTGCGGAGGCGATCGGCATCGGTCTCTATTGCGGCGAGATCGGCTCGCGGCTGACGCGGGTGCCCCCGGCTACGATCGAAAAGAGTGATGGGCTCTACTATCTCGCTGCCAAAGGGTTGGAAATCGCCAAAGCCTGGGTCCCTGGCGGCGACGGAGGTGCGGATGCGAACAGTAGCGGTGGTGCCATCATCGACTTCCCATACGTACCGACGCTGGACGCGAAGTTTGCGGAGTACCTCAAGGTTCGCCTTGGCCCTGCCATCGAACCTGTCCTCCGAAAAGGCGTGTCTCCGTTTGACTTTTACGTCGCTGTACTACGCGCTGAGTCGACGCGGATCTCTTTTGGTGGGAGCGGGGACGGGATAACAACACCAGATGTTCGTGCGAACATCGCTCGGCCCTATGAGAGGACCGGTTGCGCCAGAGAGCCGAGTTCGGGTGGCGTGACTTGCTTAATCATGGCCTACGATCGTTTTGAACCGCATGTGGCGCCCCTTAAGGCGTTCCGTGCGATCTACAAATCCGCGGATGGCTCCTGGGAGCGTGTTGACCTGCGCGGTGGTCAGGCATATATCGAGAAGGACGACCCGCGCTCGCGTTACGCAGGCGATTGTGCGTACGTCGAAGGGCGGTGCAAGCCCAACGGGACCGGTTCCTTGGAGATTAAAGGCGAGCGGGTGGTCGTCGGGCGATTCGAGAGCGGCAACCCGGTCGGCGAGGGTACAGTCAAGCTATTGAAGGACGGGGCAACCTGGCGCGTACGCTTCTCCCCGGACGGATACACCGAAATCGCAAGGGTCCACCAATGAACGCAATCAAGAGCTTAGCGGCAGTGGTACTTGTTTCGTCTGGCGGTGCGGCGCACGCCCTAGGGGGGAAGGTCGAGTTGCGGCGCCTCGAAGCCACCTACGAACTCGCCTCACTTTCGATGCCGTGGGCGACCATCGTCCACGAGTACAAGTCGAGGACTCTCTATAGCAACTCCCTTGGTCTGGGTTGGTGTAACGCGGTTCACGTCAAGGATGGCTCGGCTGAGGTTCATATTGACCTCGAATCCAGGGCAGTGATAGATGGGCAATCGATTACGATCGAGAACTGCGGCACTGGCAAGGAATTTGGAGATGCGAACCGGTTTGAACTCGAGCCGAAGTTCAGGGCATCGTTCAAGGGGCGTCCATTGCGGGAGGTGGCCAACGCCGCGGTGCCGGTCGCTTTGACCAGTCCCGCGACGTTCGAGACCGTTCGGATCGGCCCGAAACAGATCCAGGTATGGCGTCCAGATATGTCGCAGCCCTACAAGGCCTACGGCTGGGATGGAAAGCTGATCTCGGTCGCCGGGCTGAGTGTTCAGACTGAAGAAGGCGGGCGTGTGCAGTCCATAACGGGCCCCGCCGGCGGCGCGATCACCTTCACCTACCAGGGGTCACTGCTTCAAAACGTGAGTAGCAGTGAAGGATTCAAAGCCGTGTTTGACGTGAAGGACAACGAGCTAGCAGCGATCGCCAACGCTTGGACGAAGCGCTACGAGTTTCTCTACAGCCCTACGCGGAACCTCCGGTCCGTCAAATATCCGGACAACACCCAGTTCACCTTCTTCTATGACGAGCAGGCCGACACGGTCACCGGCTTTCTGAATCGCAACGGATGCATGGAGACGTACAGTCACATCAGCGGGCGGGACGTGAATCACTACAAGGTGCAGGCGACGCTGATGTGCAACGGCAGGAAGCGATCGGAACGAACGGTTTCGTTCGCCTTCTCCCCGGACGGAACACTGCTGGAGGAGAAGGAGTCCGTGCTGACCTCCGATGGGGAAGATGTCGGGGATAGGGTCTACCCGAGGGACTAGCTGCGCCAAGTCCAGCAACAGAGCTATTCCAGCGAGGGGCCTCGTAAAGCGCCGAGGCGGCAGTCCGTCGTTGCGCGCACTGTGCTCGCAACGGTGGTGACGTCGCCGCGTATCCGCGAATCGCGTCCGCCACGGGGTAGTCGTGCCTTTCGTGCCAATTCTGGCGGTAGAATCGCGAGGGCCCGCTTGCAACAAGAGGGATGGCCGGGATTCACAAATATGTGAAACTTCAGATAATTTTCCAATCCCGGCCGACCCTCCTGTCGGACTTGAACAAATGATGCGCACGACAGGGCGATAAAACGATTCAAAACCGAAAGCGTAGTTCTTCTACCGCCCCGCAGCTCGCGAAACTGCTCAATATTTAGGCAATTTCTTATCAGATGCTGAAAGCCCGACAGACTCCTAGCTAGCCACCCGCTTGTCTTGACTCCACTAACCTGACAGAGCTGTGCAGTGACGTCGTCGTACATGTCAACGGAATTGCGAATCCTGCGTTTCACCCTGATATCGACGGTGACTGCGACGGCTGGAATGGGGGTGGCAGGCGCGGGATAAGTCGGAGTAATTTCCTCAGGCGAGTGGCGCCTTCCAACGGCGGCGACAAGTATGCATGATAAGAAGAACACCATTCGCGCGTTAGCCAGCTTGATGGCAGCCGGCGTTATCTATTCCGGCTCAGTGTCTGCGCAGACGAACGGCAACAACACCACCGCAGTTTCAGCAGTGTCGATCGCCGACATAGCAAGCGACCAAAAGACCGATGCCCTCATCAAGGCCATTGCCGACGGGGACAAGCTTGGCATCCAACGCCTACTCGACGCGGGCGTAAACGTCAACGTTCCAGCAAGCGAGCATGGCATGCGCCCGCTTCACGCCGCTGCGCTCAGGGCGAACGTCCCGCTCATGAAGGCGCTGATTACGGCCGGCGCAACAATCGACGCATCCGCCGAGGACGGCTTGCGCCCGATGGAGTTCGCTGCCGCAAGCGGGAGCCCCGAAGCGGTGCAAGTGCTCCTGGACGCGGGTGCCAGCCTGGCATCGCCCAAGCCACGGGGTTACACCGCGTTGATGGCGGCGCTTGAGCAAGGCGATGCGGAAATGCTCACGTTCCTTCTGGCCAAAGGCGCGAAGGTCGATGAGGTCAATACCAACGGCGAGCAGGTGATCCATGGGGCGGCGCGACATGATGACACCGAATCGCTGAAGCGCTTGATTGCCGCCGGGGCGAAGGTCGACGTCCCGAATCGCGACGGAAAAACTCCGCTAATGATCGCATCAGCCGCGAACCGCCCGCTGAACGTCAAACTGCTGATGGACGCCGGCGCACGGCCTAGTGGCGCGGACGCCGGCATCGAACTCCTGACATCCGCGGCGAAGAATCGCGACATCGATGTCGTCAAGGTGCAACTCTCCGCAGGCACGTCCGTCGCAGCTGTGGACAAGACCGGTTGGCAGGCAATACATTACGCCGCGAACAATGGCGACGCGGCAATGCTCAAAGTGCTGTTCGCCGCTGGCGCCAAGCCCGACGCACTTTCCAGTGGCAAGGAAGGGCAATTTCAACCGCTTCATCTGGTGGCTCGAGGTAAGGAAGCCCACTACAGCGGAGACCTGCGACGCATGGACGACGCGGGCTATATCGAAGCGACGCAAATCTTGCTCGCTGCTGGCGCCAAAATCGACGCAAAGAGCGGCGACGGCAAGCAGCCGATCCACCTCGCGGCGGAAAACGGCATGACAAGTGTCATGCAGATCCTGCTGGCACGCGGCGCGAAGGTCGACGCTGTGACGCCGGAAGGTAACCAGCCTTTGCATTACGCAGCGCAGGCTGGCCGCCCCTATTGGAACGAAAACCTCTACAAACAGAGCGCGATCATCGACATGCTGGTCGGGGTCGGTGCAAAGGTCGACGTGCCAGGCAAAGACGGCTGGCGACCCCTGCACTTCGCCGCGGCCAAAGGCACCGCCGAGGGGGTGAACGCATTGATTGCGGCGAAAGCTGACCCCAATGCCGCACTTGCGGACGGCATGCGCCCGATCCATTTGGCATCCGACCGCCGCGATTACTTCAACACTGAGGCCGTCATCGCGGCGCTCCTCGCAAGCGCCGTCCAAGTGAACGTGGGCGACGCAAAGGGCTGGGAGCCGCTTCATTACGCGGCGGCGCGTGGTGCCACGCGGACTGTAAAACGGCTACTCGAGGCAGGTGCGAACGTGTCGGCTGTCACGAACGACGGGCATACGGCCATGGACTACGCCGTCACGAGCAAGTCCACCGCGACGCAGGCGCTATTGCAAACCGCTGATGCCGGTCAGCCACTCTCGTCGCCAGAGCAACGAGATGCCGCGCTGATTACTGCCGTGGGGGACCGGGACCCCGTCGAAGTCAAGCGACTGCTCGCGCTTGGCGCGCGTGGCAATGCCGCGGACAAGTATGGCAATCGCGCCGTCAACATTGCTGCAAAGCGCGGAGATGCCGCCGTGCTGAAGGCGCTAGTCACTGCCGGCGCGTCTCTGGAAGCGATACCCAAGAGCGCAGAAAATCCCGGGGCGGAAGCCATCCTCTGTCAGTCCACCGAGTGGTCTGACTCCGGCCAGGAAACCAAGGCATTGTTGGAAGCCGGTGCACGCGTCGACACGGCTTGCAGCGACGGGCGGCAATCACTGCATAAGGCGGTCATTTTAAGACGCATTAATGTGGTCACCGTCCTGCTGGCGGCGGGTGCGGATGTCAACGCACAGGATAAGTACGGCGGCACCCCGCTGCACTACGCCGCGAATGTGAATAGCCCCGGCATCGCGACTGCACTGCTGCGCGCCGGCGCGTCGAAGGCGGTCGTTACGAAGGACGGTGCACGACCGATTGATATCGCCATATCGCGTGAGTCACTCGAAGTAGAGAAGGTGCTGCTCGAGGGCAGTACCCCGGCGCAGATCGCTCAGGTGACATTGAGCGCGGAGCGCTACAACCGCCGCACCGAGATCCAACTCGCTGTCAATAGCGGGTTCTCGGCAGAAGAGCTTGGCTATAAATGCAACGGCGAGCTGTTTGATTTCCCTGACCGATATGACGATTTGGCCAATCCGGCGAACGCTCGCAGCAACTGGGCGCAGGCGTACGGCATCGCATCGCGTTTTGGCGAATGCGTGCGCAACTTTGCTGCACGTCCCGTGGACTTTGCAAGACTTGTCCCGGTCTATTCCTTGCTGACATGGGACGAACGGCGACGCGTCAACGAGAAGTTCCTCGAGAGCCTGAATGGTCTCAAGGACCTGATTCAGATGGGGCAGTCGCGCATCGAGTCGGAGATGCAGCGCGTCAGGGCGTCGCAAGGACGAATGCAGGGCGCAGCCGAAGCGTCACGACGGGCTGCGCAGGAAAACAGCGCATGGGTCCAGACCATCAGCCAGTCGCTGAACACGATCGCCGCACAAATGAGGCCGCCGCCCCTGCCTAATCGGGCAGAGTTCGACCGTATCGTGGCGGAAAACGAACGGCTTGACGGTGGAGGGCCGAGCGGTCGTGGCGGGCCGGGCAACAAGGCGGCTCCGCAGATGCAGTCGGGAGGCGTGGGTGCGGCCAACGGCGGTACCAACGCGCCGGGTGCTAGTGCGCGCGCGGCGAATGGCAGCAACGGGTCCAATGCGGCGAATGGTGCGAACTCCCCGTCCGGCAGCACGACTTCCGCCGCAGCAGGCAATCGTGGCGCAAACGAGGCCTCCCGCGATGCTGGCAAGACTGGTAACGCTGACACGTCCGGCACTTCGGCGTCATCTGCCGGCAAACCAGCATCCGAACAAAAGCAGGCTGACAGCACAAAGACGTCCGGTGGCGCGCCGAAATCGTCATTGACAAGCAGCGGCAACATGGGCGGTATTGTGCTGTACACCGACGATACCGCGAAGCGGAAGGCGGAAGAGGAATACCAGGCGCAGATGAAGCGAGGCATGGCGGAGGCCGAGGCGCGAGAGAAAAAAGGGCAAGCCGACGCCGAAGCCGCGGAGAAGGCTCGCGTGCAAAAGCTTAAGGAACAGGACGAGAAGCGCAGACGTGACAACCCGCCGTGCCAATCGGATGGCCACGCCACATGCACGACTCCCAAATAATGACCTCGAATCCGGATGACGCATTCACCGCCATCGCCGGCACCTTTCGACCCCTGCCGGAAAAGGGCTGGCCCGAGCTTCGCTCGCCTGCCGACGGCGGCCGGGGTACGAAGCAGACGATAGCCCGGCTGAACGATGCTGACCAAATGGCGGGGTTGGATTTGGATGGCGACTCACCGTCGCAGGGACAAGAGAGTCCGTAGCTATGCTGACCGATGTTCGAGCGATATGCAAACCGAAGGTAGCCTTCTGTGCGCGACGGTACAAACTTCGGTATTCTCGTGGAGCGAGGTCATGAAACGACCCGAATGGCGACGAGCGATTGGTGCCTCGCTGTGCGGTGGCGCACTGCTTGCCAGCACGGCTGTGATGTCGTCGCCGACGTCGGACGAATTTCAACGATGCGACGAGATGGCGCGGGCCTCGCTAAAGGTCTGCCTCAAAAAGCACGCGGGACGGGACAGCGACTCGTGTTGGCAGAACGCCCGTAAAAAAAATATCGACTGTTACGCGATGGTGAACAACCAGTACGTCCGTCCGGACCCCGCAAGCGAGGCTGCGCGACGCGGGGCCGCGATGCAGGCAGAGGCGGAGGCCCATGCACGAGCGGCCGCGGCCGGTAAGGCAGCAACGTCGCCGCCAGCCTCTCGATGACTCAGATCGACCGGGCAGGCGCAGTTGTCCCGAATTGAAACAACCTGACACGCTGGCATTGAAGGCGGACGGCGGGCAGTGGGCTTGCGGTGAGAATCGCGACGGACAGCTTGGCGACGGTACGACGACAGCCGGAGCGCAGCCCGTGAAGATCGATGCCGGGTTCGCACAGATCGCGGCAGGACGCACGCTTTCGGCGATGCGGGTCGACGGCAGTTTATGGATGTGGGGCCCGAACAAGAATGGATGCGTGTGCGTGCCAAGTGCGGTTCCGAGGCGCTATCGAGAGGTACAAGAGAGTTGCATTGCCCAACGACGCGACCCGATGGCGCCAATGGCAGCAATGGTTAGGGTACTGGTTTCCGTGGCGTCAGTCCGGTTCGACCGCCGTCTCGCTTCGCGTCACGGATGGAAATGGCGATTGCCTCCTGGACGTTGCCGGCGCCGAGCGTCACGAGTATCGGATGCGGATTGGCTTGCCCAGCGGTGCGATAGTTGTCGATCTCTACGGTCGTTACCTCGCGTTCGTGGACGACGGCGGGCACCACAACTATGACGGCATTGACTTCGCATGCCGAACCTATGTCAAATTCGGCGAGTGCCTTCAGGACAGGCAGGCCTTGCATATTTCGATTCGATCGATGCGACGCGCATGGTGGCGCCGCGGCAATTAGCGAGCAGAGGCTCGAACAGGCATCAAGGGAGGCGCGCAGACGCTTTCAGACACGCTAAAGCATATGAACTATCGTCACTCCCGCATCGACGGGTACGTATTTTTGCGCTGGGCGCAACAGGGGCTTATGCTCAGGGATGCTTTGGTTCATTTAGCGAGAAGGGATGCCAGAATGTTGAAAAAGCCTCGGAACAGGCAAGAAAAGAGGGCGAGGCCAGAAAGCAGGAGTATGTGAGGAATGGCGGGAAACTTCAGGACACCACAACGCCTACAAAGGCCAGTACCGGCACCTCAAAGTAAGAGGAAAAGTGGGATAAGACGCCAATGATCTTCCGTCATCGAATCCAATGGCCCATTGCCGGATTGTTGATCCTGGGGCAAATCAGCGCCGTGGCCTGTGTCGACCCGAGCCGAGTGGTCGAGCGCCCGGTGCCGCGCATTCAGCCGCCGCTGGCTGAACCGGGTGCCCAGCCAACTCCTCTGGAGCAACGTATGCCCGTAGGGGCGGTTTATGCCTATCTGGCCCCCGAGGGTACAGTCGCCAGCGTCCGAGTAATCCGACAAGGCATGAGCCTTCCGCTGGAGGTGCTGAATCGGGAGACGGTTGAGCGCTTGGGTTATCCGGCGGCAGGAGGGGCGTTCGAACAGCGGTGGATCTATGTGCACGCCGCCAGCTACGGCAAAGCCGAATTGCGCCTGAACACGCCTTCCGGCAAGACCTATGCCGTGGTGATAGGCATGATCTATCCGCACGAGGAGCCTGTGGGCGGGCCCCTGCGGCTGGAGGTTGCCGGCAGTGGCGGCGAGCCGAGTTTTGCCGTCGATGCCAACAATAATACCTTGTGGCTGAGCCTGCCTGGCCAGGTGGGCGACGGATGGCGCATGACTTCGGGCGATGAGACCGCCTTCTCGTTAATCCGCGTGGAACAATTGGCCATGCCGTATGGCGACGGCCCTAGAGTTGGGTTGTTCTTGGAAGCCGGGAGATCGGTGAGCAGTGGGGTGATCGAGCTCCAGTCTGTGCCAGCGGGCCTGTTCGCCGCCCGCAAGACCTATCGCTTTAAGGTGAATGCGCGGCCCGTGCCGGCATGCTGAGTAGAGCCTGGTTGCAAGGTGATGAGGATGCAGAAAACATTGAGCATGGGGCGTGGGCGTGTGTTGATTCTGGCGTGGGGCGTGCTGGCGTTCGCCACGGCGCATGCCGACGTGACGCCGCCCCACATCCGGGATGCGTGGGCGCGATTGCGGGACAACCCGAAAACCTACGATCAGACAGACCAGTTCTGCCGTGGCAAGAGGTTGGATGCAGCCTGCGAACTGCCGGGCAACGCGCTGCAAGGCGGCGGGACGGGCGTGTGCCGGTCGTCGGTCAACGACCGAGGCGAAATTGAGCGATCCTGCATCCGCACCACACGCGTGGAGATCGACAGCGACGTTCCGTCCGGCGGTTTCGTGGCCAGCCCGGCGTTGTGCAAGCCCTACATCGACTGGGTGCAGCGCAACGATCCCTCCGAACCCGCGCCCGTGCTGCCCTTTGGCTGCAAGCCTCCGGCGCAGCCGCTCACCGACCGTTTCTGCAAAGGCAGGGCCGTCGGGGATGTCTGCGCCGTGGAGATGCGGGTGGACGGAAAGCCGGAGCAATATCCGGGCACTTGCGCAAATAAGTGGCAGAGCGAGCGCTTCTATTACATGGGTTCTCGGGAGGCCCTGCGGCAGGTCATGACCTGCGGGTCGCCGCCAACGTTTGAACGCCAGTTCAGTCCGGCCAGCTGGCTGGACAAGCTGTGGCAGTAAGGGGGTAGCGTGTCGCAATGGCAGGCGATGGTGCTGTCCTGGCTGGTGGAATTGCCGCTGTTGCTGGCTTTCCTGTGGCGCTGGGGCGTGGGGCGCGCGAGCCTATTCGGTCTGCTGGCCACGGGGCTGAGCCACCCGGTGGCATGGCGGGCGGTTAGCTACTTGTCGCCGCACGACTACACACAGGGACTGTGGTCGATCGAATTGGGCGTGGTGCTGGTGGAAGGCTGGGTGCTGCGGCTGGGTGTTACAGGGGCATGGAGGCCGGCGCTGAGGGCGTCGGCGGTGGCCAATCTGGCGTCTTTCGCGGTGGGGTGGTTGCTGTGGTGAGCCGCTCGCTGGGCGGCTTCGTGGTACTGGCCATCGTGTTGGCGGCACTGGCGCCGGGGCCGCTGTATGTGTGCGCGCTGGCGGTGTTCGGGCTGCCCCACGTGATCTGGGAGTTGGGCTTTCTGCGCAGCCGCTATTTCGCCCGCTGGCCTGCGGCATGGTGGAGGGTGTTGATGCTGGCGCTGCTGATGCACGCGGCGCTGCGGGCCTTGGCTTGGGCTGGCGCGGTATCGCCGGAGGCCCAGCAGGTGCTGGACTTGCTGGCCCTGGCGGCGTTGATGCTGGTGGTGGCCGCCGTGCCCAAGAGGGTGGGCTGGGCGGTGCGGCTGGTGGCGCTGCTGGCTTCTGGCGCGGTGTGGGTGACGCTGGAATGGGGGCGCCTTGGTGACGTGCTGCTGGCGCTGGCGCTCCTGCACAACTTCACGCCCGTGGCCTTTGCCTGGGACATGGCCCGTGACGACCCGCGCTACCGCCCGCAGGCCCTGATGGCGGGCCTGGTTTTCATACTGCCGCTAGGGCTGGTCGCACTGGGGGCCGCAGGTTGGTGGCCAGCGCCATTGACCGGGTTGGGTCTGAGCTGGCTGGATGGGCAAGTACCCGACCTTTCCGGCGCTGCTGGCGGCGTGCTGCGCGCAGCGTTGCTCAGCGCGGCGGTGCTGGCGCAGTGTCTGCACTACTACTACGTGCTGAAGGTGTTGCCCAGCGCCGAGGGGCAACGCAGCGGCCATGCACCCGTGCCATATTGGCTGTGTGTCTGCACTTTGCTGCCGACCGCTGGCATGGCCATCTATTTCATGCAGCGCTTTGGCGGCGCACGCCAGTTGTATGGAGTGGCGGCGGGCTTCCATGCATGGCTGGAGTGGCCCTTACTGTTGCTCACCTTGTGCTCGCATCCATTGCGGGCCCCAGCCCGATCCGATTTTTCAACTGCTAACGGATGAATCCGACCATGCTCAGACCTTCTCTTCTTCTTGGCTACCTGTCCCTCGCGTTGCTCGGCACCGCGCAGGCCCAGGCACCGCGCGTGATCGACGTGCCTGCGGGCAGCTTTTACGTCGTCAACGGCGTGAATGTGCGCAACGGCAATTACTCCACCACCTTCAGCACGCTGAGGGACGCGGACGATCCCGCAGGCGAACCCTTCCATCGCGTCTATAACTCTTTCTCCGATTATCAGAGCGCCTACGGCCTAGGCTGGTCGACAGTGATGGACAGCCGGATCACGCTTGTTGAGTATGGTGATCTCGCCCTCGCCCTGAAGGAGAACGGTGTAGGCGCGACCACGCAATATGCCGTGCAGCCGGGCGGGTCTGGCAGCGAGCGCAGCGAGGAGATGGAGAAGCGGCGCCGGGATATCCAGCTGGAATACAGGTTCCAATTCAACCAGGTCGCCCGGCGCAGGGAAATTATCAAAACGGATCTTTATAAGGAAGCGGTGAAGCGAGGCGAACTGAAGCCGTTCAGCGAGAGCGCGCTGCTTGATCCGCCCTACCCATCGATGGAGTCGGCGATTCCCGACGGCGCGGTGTTCGTTGCCAAGAGCACGTTTCAGGGCGATGCCTGCCGCGAGAAGAGCCGGATCGTGCGCCAAGGCGACAACCTAGTGCGCACTTACCCGGAAGGCTGCGGCATCGCCCGTGAAATCTACACCCTCAGCGGCACGTGCACCCGCGTAGAGAGCCGGGCGGGCGGCGCTCTGACGGCCACGAGGGATCCCGCCACGGGATTGGTGACTTCCATTCAGGATGAAAAGGGCGCGACGATCCGGTTCCAGTACGACGCGAGAGGACGGCTCGTGCGCGAGGCCAATCCCAATGGGAACGCGTATGGCTTCGAATATGACGAACGCGACAACATGACGGCCATCGTCTATATCGATCATTCCAGGAGCCGGATGGTCTACGACAACAAAAGCCGGGTGACGTTGTCAGCCCCGCGCAACCGCCCGGTCGCAACCTTCGAATACCGTAAGGATCCTGACAACCCCGGCATCTCGATCACGCATGTCACGCTGACCCAGGGCGATCAGACGCAGGAGATCGACTACCGGTTGCACTGAAGCCGGAGTCCGCCTCCTCCTGAGCAGTGGGCACGCTCCCCGCTACCTTGTCTCGATATTGCCAAGTTGACAAAGCCTGGGAATCCGACGGGTAGAAAATTGCCGGTCTTACCTTATAGAAAGCGGATCGACGTATCGGCGAAGCCCTTCCAGCGCCGAATCTTGCCGTCGACGACCGTGAAGACGTGCAGCCATTCGGTTTCAACCAACTTACCTTCAGGACGCGCGGTTCCCCGTAAGAAGCCGAGTACAACCACATGCTCGCCTGCCTCGATAAACTCTCGCGGCTCGAAAATTTCCGTGTCGTCCGCCTGGGCGAGCTGTGCGAAGAAGCTGGCGACTTCGGCCTTGTTGGTGCGTTGCCCGGTGTAGGGAATCTGCGGTGGCCCTACCATCTTCCAGTCGACCTGGTCGGCCACCAGATCGAGGATGGCATTGACGTCGCCGCGGCCATACGCCTCATAGGCTGTTTTCACGACAGAAATCGGGGTTGTCATTATTGTCTCCGGTTGCACACTCCGGCCCTGCGATCGCAGGGCCGGGTGTCTCCAACTTAGAGCGCAATGGTCTCCCATTCAAGGACCGTGGTGCCGGGTTTGACGTCTGGGTTTGACTGCGGGCGACTCGCAATGTGATCTACACCTACTGTTTCGTGAACGGTACGTCGCCGGCTGTGCTGGCCCAGCCGCGAAGAATGGCGTCAATCGCGATGATGCCGCGCCGGGTGTTATCAAGAATGACGCTGGTGTTCCCAAGGGCGCATCCGTGGTGCCCATATTCGCCTTTCCGGAAAGGCTCGGGCGTTCTTAGCTTACGGCGCAAGCGAAGGTGGTGCACGGATGCACGGCTATGCTCAAGGTTGAATTGGCGTCGTCAACCGCATGGCGGTGCTTGCCCGCGCCCCAGTCCGCCAAGTTTCGACCGCCTCGTCGCAAGCCTCATCGACATGCTGCCCATAAATCTTGTTGACGCTTATCCCGGGTAGATTGATCGCCACCCTCACGCTGATAGTGGTAAAGAGCGCGAGGATGGAGCGGCTTGACTGGACTGGAAAATAAATGAGATCTCCAGCCCCAGCATCAACTGTCAAAAAATCCGTCAAATAATCAAGCCACAACCACGGTCGGGTCCCAGGTAACGTATCCAGCCAATACTTGGTTTTCGTTATCGTCATCTACAGTGAACAGTGCGGCGCAAGCCCAGAAGTTCTGCGCCGTGCCTTTGCTGGCTACTAGAGTAGCGCACCTGGAGAAGCTCTCCGGAACAAATTTGAAAGGATAGCCGTTAGGCGACGTCGGTTGAGCGGCCCCTTGAAGGGTGATGACGTTAACCACCGGGTTATTGAGAACCGAACCACCACCCGATAAGCTGTAGATAAAAGCCGCGCTGTCCGAATTTCCGGAAGTACTGCTGCAGTAAAATGACAGAGTATCGTTGACGTGGGCGTTGAGCGAAATGTTGCCAGGGTCTCCCCCTGTGCTCCAGCCGCGGGGGTCGTCGGAAACCATGTAGATGTTCCCATGCCCGATCGATGTGGGACTCGTTGGGTTCTGACTCAATGAGCCATTAGCAGCAATGATGGCTTCGACATTCATCGTTGTCATCACATTGATAGTGATGCTTTGGGTTGAATCTACGGCTGCCTTGCCTTTGACGGGTGCATTAGCTTCTGCCATGATGGTCTCCTCGCTTCGCGCCTACTCTTTTTCCGGTTTTCGGCAATCCCGGTGAATTTCACAATAAATCTTGTCAAAAATCAATACATCATCATTGCCATAAAACTCATGAAAAAATTCTCATCGCCACAATTAAAATCTTAGGGCAACCTTCATTGACCATATAAAAACTAAAATCGTCTTCTATTTTATTAAAAACATACCTCGCCTTTTCAAGTTAAATCTGATGTACGGGTATGATTCATCGTCTTTGCTGATTATCGGTATTCGGGCGGCAAATACTGGACACTGGAGCGCGGCGTTTTGTTTATTCACGATGTGGAGACTAGGTCAGCGCATGCCTTATTGCGAATTCGTCAGGCTTATATCAGACGTAACTATTGAGCATTGAGGCGCTATTTCATAACGCGCACGAGTTATTATTTTTTCGAATCCCCTATATAGGAGGGGTAATCCGTCAAAGATAGGCCTCAGCGAGCCCTGTCGGCAGCATATGGATGAGGCTTGCGACGAGGCGGTCGAGGTTTTCTGCGATCGGGTCGTACACGATGGTTGCGCGTTGCGATCAACGCCAGGGGGTCAATCGGCCCAGCTTTGGCAAAATGGAAATTCGGGATATTGCTTCTCAGCTAGTCAAACGGCCCAGGTCTTTTTAGTTCCAGCCGCATCGCATTGAGGCGCGCTCCGGTAAGACGGGAAGCTGCGTTGGCGACGGCGCGGCAATGGGCGGCGTCGCGGCCCGCCGACGCCGCCCGGGTCTTCATTGCTCGACATATTCGGTGCGGATTGTCGGCAGCAGAAAGGCGCCCGAATTGGCAATTTACATCGTCGGGAAGGGCGCCAAGCAATCCGGGACGGCCACTCAGAATAGAGGAAGCTTTCCATGAACCCGCAACTCTCCAGCCAGGGTCCCGACCGGTAAGAAGTGGGCCTGTGGGCAAGGGGCCCACTGGGCAATCACCGCCAGATTTTGCGTAGAAGTATGGATACCCCCAACTTACGCGCCCCTCGTATATGATGTAATAGGCGCATTTTCGAGAGTATCGACTCATAACTTTCATATGTGAAAGTCGCACCATCCCGTCACCCCGAAGGATAGGTGTCGCATGAGACACTCCCCGAGGTAGGGCAGTGCCATCATGATGCCGACGGCGCTGCCGGCGCCACCCCTACGAGCGGATGCCAGGCAAGCGCTGCAAGAACAAATCGAAGGCGCCGGGTTGACGCCGTCGCCGGCGTGTTTGCCCGCCGCGGCCCTGGGATCGTGCGCGCAGCGCTCACGATGATTGAGTCCGAGGCGGACAATATGAGCCCCCGGCTCCCCCGAAATACATTCGGCGAGCGCCAACTGCTCGCTGGACACTCGAGTCAGGATGTCTGCGCCACGTGGGGCGGTAGCAAAAATTGATGCTAACTGTGATCCACCGTTATGTTTCCAACACGGCTGCGGGATCGATTATGCGCCGACGCTTATTTGATCGCGGTGGCGATTCGGTCGCAGGTCCTTGAGCTGACCAAGCTCATCAGCCTTCCCAAGCTCATCTCGGCGATCGGGAATACCGCTAGGCTTGAGCGATAACACCAGACCCCTGCGATTGGCAGATTGGCGCGGCGGTCCGCTGAGGGCCGCACTGCGCTGGCGATCGGCCTGCGGCCGGGCATCGGCGTCTTCCGAGAGGAAGATCGGCAGGGGATTGTCTTGTGGCCACAGGCTGTCGCGTACGCGTACACCAAGGCGGCTCGTGACGCCGGCGTCTGACTGGCCGGAGACCACCGTGCCAGTCGCCCCCGTATGCGTGCCCGCACCAGACCGCCGGCCGACCGCCTGGCCCTGCGGCACAAAGTATGGGGTCACTGCAGGGCGGATTATGCGACGATGCCCCAGATGTCTTCAGCATATCTGGCGATCGTGTGATCACTTGAGAAGCCGCCAAGATTTGCGATATTCATGACGACGCTCGACATCCAGCGAGAGGTTTCTTTGAAGTCGTTGGCAATGCGTGCCTGTGTTTCCTCGTAGCTACGGAAGTCGGCAAGATGGCAATAGTAGTCCCCGTTGATCGTCAGGTTGTCGAAGATAGGCTTGAACCGGTCCTTCTGGGAATCAAATCGCCCTGATAGCAGGGAGTCCAGGACCCGCTTGATGTCCTTGTCGTGCTGGTAGAGAGTGATCGGCTGATACGAACCGATTCTCCGCGCACGGTCGATCTCCTCCGCGGTCAGGCCGAACGCATAGAAATTCTCGACGCCGACCGCATCGCGGATCTCGATGTTGGCGCCATCGAGTGTGCCGATCGTCAGGGCACCGTTCAAGGCTAGCTTCATGTTCCCCGTGCCCGACGCCTCGGTACCTGCGGTCGAAACCTGCTCGGACAGGTCTGCCGCCGGGATGATGCGCTCGGCCAGTGAAACCCGGTAGTCGGGCAGGAAGGCAACCTTGAGCCGATCGCCTACGCGCGGGTCACTGTTGATGCGATCGGCCGCCGAGGGCGTTCTCCTGCATGTGGACGGGCCAATCCGGCGCGACCGGCAGTTCCGCGCTGGACGCGGGCCGGCTGCTGGTGTGGCTGAAGCTCGTCGGCGAGCACTACCCTGAGTACGCCGAGTACCTCGACAAGGCCGTGCTGCGCTGGAACCTCTGCGAAATGATCGATCACGACGGCGGCCTGCTCGTTACGCGTCTCGCCGGCACGAGCCAGGTTCGCCAGCGGGACGGGCGCCTGGCCCTCGCGACGAGATCCGAAACGCTCTTGATCCCAGTGCCCTTGTTGACCCCGGGTACGATCGGGGCGGTCACCAGCCGCGTAATCGGTCCGAAATCGGACGCCTCGTACTTGATGTCCTTGTAGAAAACCTTGTCACAGCCCATCACGCTGGCCGTGGCGATGTAGAGCGTGTAGCCATCGGCAGGGGCCTTGGCTACGGCTGCGGCCGCGATCGTCGTGCCCGCGCCAGGCTTGTTGTCGACGATGACCGGCTGGCCCAACTCCTTGCTCAATGCGTCGCCGTACAGCCGCGCCGTATTGTCGCCCCCCCACCCGCGGGGAAGCCGATCACGATGCGTATTGGCTTGGTCGGGTAGTCCGTCTGAGTTGCAGCTCCCGCCGTCAGCGAGAACCCTGATAAAGCCAGATGGGTCGTGGTTCTATTCATGGGCATGTCTCCTCCATTGCTGTTTCACTACTTTCCTTTGAACATCGGTTGGCGTCTTTCCCTCCAGGCCGTCGCGCCTTCCAGGAGGTCTTCCGAGGTCTCCGAGCGTTGCATATCTCGCGAAAGCGTGGCAGCTTCCAGTACTCCTCGGGAAATGGCATTCAGGTGTTTCTTCATGCCGAGGAGTGCTATCGGGGCCATGCCGGCAAGCTGGCTGGTCAGTTGTTCCATGCGAGCAGCCAGATCCGCCGCCGGTACGATCTCCGTCAGGAATCCCAGCCGCAACATCGTTTCGCTCTCCGGACCTCCACTAAGCCGGGTTCGGATGACAGGATCTCGGCCTGAACAGCCCTTCGAACTATCGCGTTGGACGTCGCAGAAGGGTCGGTAAGAGGCGGTGTGCAGCCGGGTGGTAGGGCACGATAACGAGCACTTCGCCGAGGGGGCAGCGTCGAGGTTTTACTCGGGGGCGTCTCCGAAGACCCGGGCGGCCAAGTCGTGCTCGAATTTGGTCGACCAAGAATCACGAGACCCTGCTGCATAGTGCATCAGAGTGCCTGTCTCTGGTCTCAGCACGCTGACCAGGCGATCCTGTTTCCCGGTCATGTCGCAGACGCTAAAGTCGGCGGCGATGAACCCGTGTCGACGACAGGCATTGGTAAAAGCTTCGCGCTCCGCGGTAGGAAACGCCTCAAGGGTTGCCATGACAAATCCTCCAATCGACTAGCCAGCCAGCTTGCGGATGGCCGTACCAATTTGTTGCACCTTTCTAGTATCGGCGTACTCCGCCCACGGATCGACGTAGCCGGCGGCTTCCACGCGCTGCAGGGCGGTCTGGATCGTCCAATGATCGCCCGCTGTCAGTTCCTCCAGTTCCTCGCAGGATGCCGGCATCGAAACCCGGAGACCTGGTCGCGCCCGGGCAGAGAATGCGGACACCGTCGTCGCACCTTGGCCGTTGCGTAGGTAGTCGATGTGGATCTTACCCACGCGATTGCGCGACCCGCTCTTGGAAACGAAGCGCTGCGGAATGGTCTGGGCGATATGAAGAACGACATCTTGCGAGAACTTCTTCACCGTGAGCCACGGCAGTTTGGGCGCAAGTGCAGACGCTTCAACACCCTTGCAACTTCGGGGTTCATGACAGTTGCCCACACGTGCTGAATTCGACACCGGCACATTCTACCGGATGCTTACTGCGACAAAACCTCTCGCATCATTCGTGGGAAAATTGGAATTGAAACCCTGCGGCGCTCGAAATAAGCTTTCCGGCAGTTGGTGCGGGAAAATGCATCGACAAAAGCGTCACCGGCGAATCGGCACAACGTGCCATAAGCCGTTGGCGAGTGCGCATCGCCAGGTCCGGGCGCCAGTCCCCGGTATTCACCAGGCTCGGTTCGTTGAAGACAATAGGGTGGTGAAACACGTCCCCGGTCATGATTGCCTCACAGTCCCCGCCTTTGACATGAATTGAGACATGCCCGGGCGTGTGACCACTTGCGTCTTCAATCCATATGCCATGGCTTAGATCTCCGTCGACGAAATGATTCATGTCGAGAAGATCGGCCATACCGGATTCGACAATCGGCAGGACGCTATCGGCGAAGGATCCCTGGCTGACGGGCAACGCCGGCTTGCTTGTATGCAACGTCATGAAATGATCAAATTCCCGCCTGGAGAACAGATATCTGGCGTTCGGGAAGGTTGGGACCCATTTGCCGCTCACGAGTTGGGTATTCCAGCCGACGTGGTCAGTATGCAGATGGCTGCATAGCACCAGATCGATGTCTTCGGGGCGCAAGCCGACTGCCGCGAGATTCGCCAGGTACTCGCGGGACCTAAGCATGTGCTGCCATGGCGCCCGAGGCCGGTCCTTGTGGTTGCCGTTACAGGTATCCACAAGGATGTTCTTCCCTTTCGAGCGTATCAGGTAACTATGGAAGCTGATGCAGAGCTGGGACGTCTCGGGATGAACCAGCTTTGGCCCGAGAGCACTCTTGTGTCTGGCGACAATATCCTGGCTGATACCCGGATAGAGCCAGGATGCATCAGCCCAGAACTGCTCCATCTCCACTACCCGATCGATGGTTATTTCACCAAGGCGAAGCTGCTTCATTAGCCCTCCCTTTACGATTGGTACGCGAATCAGGCCGTCCGCGATTTCGGCATTGCTAGACGTTCTGTCGCACGACGCCTGATTCACGGGCAATCTTCGCCCAGCGCCCAGATTCCGAGGCGATCAGCTTGCTGAAGTCGGCCGGCCCTAGCGATTCGGATAGGGCACCCATGCCTGCCAGCTTGTTCTTCACGTCGTGCTGCATCATGACCTTTGCTGTCTCGCGCGAGATCGCCTCCACGATGTTCGGGGGGGTGTTGGGCGGCGCCATCAGGCCGACCCAGAATCCCTTGCCGCCCCCTTCGCCGCCGAGCCCCGCCTGCGCCAGCGTAGGGACGCCGGTCAGCGCAGCCGACGGCTGATCCGACATCACCCCCAGAGGCTTGAGCTGGGCCCGATTCGTGGAGATCAGCGGAATCGCCCCCATCATCGCGTCCACCTGTCCGGCCATTAGCGCCTGGATTGCCGGAGCACTCCCGGTGAACGGCACGTGAAGCATGTCGGATATGCCGGCAGCCCTCATGAACGCCAGCATTGCTGCATGCCCGGTGGTCCCGATGCCCCATGTTGAATAGCTGAGCGTCTTCCTCCTGGCCAGTGCGACGAACTCGCGCAGATTCCCGACGGGGACGTTCCGGCTAGCGGCCAGCGCAAACGGCACGAAAGCGAGCGTTGCGATAGGCACGTGCCGCTCCGGCACGAACTTCGGATTATTGAAAAAATTCGGATAAATCGTGTGGGTATCGCTGCTGGCCGTCAGCAAGGTCTGCCCATCTGGCAAGGCGTTCGACAGCAGGTACGACCCGATGACGCCGGAAGCCCCGGGGCGGTTGTCTACGATGATTCGTTCGCCAAGCTCATTGCCGGCCGTCGCGCTAAAAACGCGCGCCAGGATGTCGGACATTCCGCCAGCTTGACCTGGCACGATCAACTGGATGGGCTTGCTGGCGCGCCAGGGGCTGGCGGCGTTCGCAAGGCATAGCCAACCCGATAATGCTGCAGCGGCAGAACCCTGCACAAACAATCGCCTTTGCTGATCCATGGTGTCTCCTCCTGTCATCTGTCTTTTATTACCCAAGCATGCGTTTTTGCGCGTGTGAGCCTGGTGGTGACGGGCATTGCGCCGGGCTGTCAGTCGCGCGAGAACGCCGCGCCGCCCTGCGGCCGGATATAGCGCGGCCGCGGCAGGCCGAGCGCCTCGGCGGCCTTGAGAATGCCATCCTCGATCGCGCCGGCATCGCGCACGCTCTGGTATTCGCCGTCATTGAAGATCACGTTCGCGCCGTAGACGACCATGAATCCTTCAGCAGCTTCGGTGGCGTCCGCCGGCACCGAGAACGTGTGGATGGACCCTCCCGGTTCGTAGAGATAGCTGCCAGCGGTTTGCGGATCGCCGGGATACTCGACGTAGTTCCATTCTCCCTTCGTCGTGAAGAAGTGGACCGTGCCGGTGTGGAAGTGGGGCGGCAGCGTGGTGCCGGGTTCGAACTTGCCGTATAGCACCCAGACACCGTTCTCGCGGTCGAGAAAGAGCGGAATGATGGTCGAACCCGACTCGGAGCCGGGGAATTCGGCAGATTCGTTGATATTGACCGTCAGAAGGCGGTCTTGATGGGTAAAAGCGTTGGGCAATGCCACGTCGGATCTCCAGGGGCCATTGGACTGCAGCTATGGCGAAAGCTGCTTGTCGCTGAGGTTGGTGCGTTCTTTGCTGGGTCGAACCGAACCGGGCTAGAGACCCAGTCCGCCGTCGACCACGATTTCGGTGCCGGTCACGTAGCGGGATTCATCGCTGGCCAGGAACAGCGCGGCGTAGGCAACATCCCACGCGGTGCCTTGGTGACCCATCGGGCAGCGTCGATTCCGCGCGGCTCTTGCGGCCTGCACTGCGGCGTCGTCGCCGACGGTGAGGTGCGCCGCATGCGGCGTGTCGATCAGTCCAGGCACGATCACGTTCGATCGAACGTGGTGCTCGGCGTAGCGTCGTGCCAGCACGCGTGTCATGTGGTTCAGGCCCGCTTTGGAGGTGTTGTAGGCAAGGAACGGCATCGGGCTCCATTTGCGGCTGGCGATCGACGAGATATTGATGATCGACCCACCGCCCTGGCGCACCATGCGCGGGATGACCTGTTGGCACGCCAGCATGACGCCCTTGAGATTCACTGCGAAGACGCGGTCCCAGTCCTCCTCGCGAATGTCCTCGAGTTCGGACACGATTTCGATGCCGACGTTGTTGTGCAGGACATGGACGCTGCCATACTGCTCATCGCAATAGCGAGCCATTGCCGCGAGCTCGCTCTTGCTGCAGACGTCCGCCTCGAACGGCAGCGCTTCGCCGCCGCATTCTCGAATCTCGTCGACAGTCCGCTGGGCTGCCTGCATATCGCGATCGACGCAGAGCACCCGTGCCCCTTCGCGGGCGTACAGACGTGCTGCGGCAGAGCCGTTGCTCACGTCCGCTCCGCTGGAACCCGCGCCTACCACGATGGCCACGTTGCCAGCCAGTCGGCCGCTACCGCGCAGCGTTGAAAGTTCGACATTCCGCATGGGTATCTCCATTACAGAAGACCCAGAGCCCGCAGTTTTGCGTCAGGGGCAGAATAGGGGCGCTCGCAGATGATCTTGTCGGAGCCGGGCGCGAACTCGAACGTCGCGGCTATGCGCACACGGAACGTGCCACCGGTCGGCTCGAACACCTTTCCATTGACGGCGAGCGGCCCCAAATGGGTCCCCTGGAGCCAGAACTCAACCAGTACCGTATCGTCCGCGGCCGCAATGGCGATGATTTCGTTCTTCAGATCCGGAAAAGGGATCCGAGACGAATCAAAATAGCCGCGCACCTCTGCTTCGCCGTCGAATGTGGCGCCGCTGCCGTGCATCTCGTAACGCGGGTGCGCGAAGGTGTTGATGACGGCATCCCAATCGTGGGTGCATTCCAGGGCCATGTGATTTCGCACGGTCTGGATGCGTGCTTCGTTGAGCGTGGACGACATAAAGGAACTCCTGTGGTGATTTGCTAAAAGAATGGGATCTGGGATGGAGCGCGTGCGTTGACGCGCGTCAGTCGAGCGTGATGTGCGCCTGTCTCGCAATGGATTTCCACATCGGAATGTCGCGGGCATTTGTCACCTGCTGCTCGGCGCCGGTTACGTATTTGGCCGTGATGCCGAGCGAAAGCAGCTTGTTGACGACTTCCGGCTGCTTCAGCGTGTTCTCCAGTACCGAAGACAGTTTGTCCACGATCGGTTTCGGGGTCTTGGCGGGCACGTACATGGCCCAGTTCAGCTCCCGGTCGAAGTCGACGCCTTGCTCCTTGTAGCTGGCCACTTGCGGCAGGCTGGGCGAGCGTTTGGTGCAGACGGCCAGCGCCTTGATCTTGCCTTCCTTGACGAAAGGCGTAGCGGTCACCATGTCGACGAAGGCCACGGAGATGTGGTTGCCGAGCAGGTCGGTAATGATCTGGGAGGTACCCTTGTAGGGCACGTGCTGGAGTGGAATGCCGGCCTTCTGGCTCAGGACTTCGCCGCAAAAATGTCCGGTGGACCCCGTGCCCCAGCTCGCGTACAGGATCGGCGCGGCTTGCTTGCGCGCCATGGCAATCAGGTCCTTGAGGTTGTTGGCCGGATACTGGTTTGCCGCCACCATGACGATCGACGAACTGCCGATCGTGCCAAGGCTCTGAAAGTCGCGCACGGGATCGTAGGGCAGTTTGGCGTAGGTGGCCGGTGCCAGTGGGTGGGTGGACATGCCGCCAATCATGATCGTGTAGCCATCGGGCGTGGCGGTGGCCACGGCGTGGGTGCCGATGGTGCCCGCGGCGCCGGGCTTGTTTTCGACGACCACCGGTTGCTTGAGCTGCGCGGCAAAGCGCTCCGCGAGGAAGCGGCCGAGGATGTCGCCGCCGCCACCTGCGGAGAAGGGCAACAGCATCCGGATGGGCCGATCCGGATAGTTGCCGGTATCGGCAGCCGTGGCGGCCCCTGCTGCGACAGCGAGCAGGGCGGCGAGAATCTTCTTCATGTAAGTCTCCGTGGGGGCACCCGTTCTGGAGGTCGGGCGTCTTGACGATCCTCGTGTTCCACTGTTTGTGGAAACGTTTCCAAATAAGTATTATGGAGAAACGATACGTGATCAATCATGGTTAACGCTATGAGGTCACCTAGCCAAGTGACGTTAAACTCGACTTTATGGAAACGTTTCTATTTGGCGACAAAGGAGGCAGAATGAGTTTGCTGTTCGGAGGCGTACGCCAGATCGGCTACGTGGTACGCGACATCGAAAAGGCGATGCAGCACTGGAGCGAGGTGCTTGGCGTCGGTCCGTGGTTCTATAAGGAAGCGGTTGGCACCACCGAGTTCCGCTATTACGGACAGGCGTCGGCACTGCCGGATCTGTCGATTGCCCTCGCCAACTCTGGCGGCGTGCAGATTGAGCTGATCGAGCAGCGAAATGACGTGCCATCTCTGTACCTCGATTCGCTGAAGCACGGCGCGGAGGGCGTCCAGCACATCGCCTATTGGACCGGCGACGCGTTCGATCGCTTTGCGCAGCAGTTGCAGGCACGCGGCTATGTGGAAGGGCATGGGGGCCGCATGGGCACGCGTGGCCGCTTCGCCTATTTCGTGCATCCTGACCTGCCGGGCAACATCGTTGAAATATCAGAGATGTCAGGCGGAAAGGGAGAGTACTTCGCGACGATTGCCGAAGCTGCGCAATGCTGGGATGGCTCTGAGCCGATCCGACGCATCGGGGGGACGCGATGAGCACCGCTGTGGGACAAGAGCCAGATCGGCGGATTGCCATGGTAACGGGTGCTGCACGCGGCATCGGCCTTGCGATCTGCGAGCGCCTGGCTTCGGACGGCTACGCGGTTGCACTTTGGGACCGGGATGAGGCAGCGCTGGACGCGGTGGCCGGCTCCTTGCGCAGGCAAGGAGCGAACGTGCTGCCAGTGGCAGTCGACATCACCGATCGCGAACAGGTTGATCGCGCCCTGGCGCAATCCGTTGCCGCGCTCGGCTCACCGACGGCGCTAGTAAACAATGCCGCGATCCTCGGCCGTAGCGGTCCGACCGTCGAAGCTTCGCCCGACGAGTGGAAGCGCGTGTTCGACGTCAACGTCTTCGGCGCCCTCCATTGCGCGCAGGCGATCGTGCCGGCCATGTCGGCGAACGGCTGGGGCCGCGTCGTCAACGTTGCATCGATCGCCGGCAAGGAGGGCAACCCGTTTGCGGGCGCTTATGCGGCCTCGAAAGCAGCACTGATTTCGATGACGAAGAGCCTTGGCAAGGAGTTGGCGTCGACGGGCGTGCTGGTGAATTGCATCACGCCCAGTGCGGCGGACACCGATATCTTTGGCATCCACGACGAGAGTCAACGCGCACAATTGCAGGCGCGGCTGCTCGAGCGCGTTCCGATGAAGCGTTTTGTCAGGGTCGACGAGGTTGCGGAGATGGCTGCGTGGCTGTGTTCGGCGCGTTGCAGCTTCAGTACTGGTGCGGTCTTCGACATCAGTGGCGGGCGCGCTGTTTACTAGTGGGGCGACACAGTTGGGCGATAATTGCGGGCCATAGGGTCCGCATTCCACGCTGCGGCTTTCGTCAAACCAGCCAACATCAGCCATGAGTAACACAACGCGTACCAATCCCTCCGTGAGGCCAGCCCGCGTCACTATCCGTGACGTCGCACGCGCAGCCGGTGTGTCGGTGGGCACTGCATCGCGTGCACTAAACCGTAGCGGGCCGGTGAGCGAGGCGGCGGTCCATGCGGTGGAGCGCGCCGCCAAGGCGCTGGCCTATGCGCCCGACCCGATCGCGCAAAGCATGCGCACAGGCACCTCGGGCGTGGTCGGGCTGCTCGTATCCGACTTGGCTAACCCGCTCTACGCCCGAATTATCACCGCGGTGGAGACCCGGCTGCAGCGCGAAGGCTACGCGATGGTAGTCGGCAATACGCATAACAGCAGGGCGCAGGAAGACCTGATGGTCGATTTGTTTAGGCGTCGCCGCGTCGACGGGTTGATCCTGGGCCCGTGCGAAGCCGAGCGGCCCGACTACCTCGACCAGATCGGCCGGGATCTTCCCGTCGTGGCGATGGACCGCGATTTTGGGGTAGGCGGCACCGGCGTTCATGTCGATCACTTTCGCGGCGCGCTCGACGTCACGCGATATCTGCTTGACCTCGGCCATGCGCGCATTGCCCTGATGACGTCGGATAGCGCGCTTCGGCCCGGCCGCGAGCGTATCAACGGATACCGTGCCGCACTGGAGGAACGCGGGCTCGCCGTGGATGACACGCTGGTGAGGTCGAGCCGCTCGGCCATGGACCTATCTTTCAGCGACGCCTTGGCGATGCTGTCGGCAAAGTCTCGTCCAACCGCATTCATCTGTCTTGGCACGCGCATACTGTCAGGCGTGCTGCAGGCGATGAAGCAGACCGGATATCGTGTACCGCAGGATGTCAGCCTGATCTGCGTAGGCGATAGCGATCTTCCGCAACTGTATTCGCCTGCCATTACCGCGCTGAGTTGGGACCTGGAGACGGTGGGTACGGCAGCGGCCGAAATGTTGCTGCAGGCGATTGGCGGAATGCCGGTCGAGGCCGGCGCCCAGCCCTCGGTTGGGCAGGAGATCAGGCTGGCCACACATGTTGTCATGCGCGAATCCTGTGCGCCCCCGCCTGTGCCGGGCAGCACCTGACCTGGCCCGTCGGTGCGTTTCGGCAAGGCTTGGCTCGATCGTATGGGCACTGCGTGGCCGGAAGCAGGTGATCAGGATGACAGCCGCAAGCATCGGCGCCGAACCAAGCAGGTAGAGACTCCGCGTGAAACCGGCCGTCACGGCCTTGATTGCGCCGACGGCGGCGGGTGCCACGACGCCGCCATTGTGCCGCCCACGGTACTGATGACGCGATGCGCGCGGCCGCACTTAGTCCCGTCAGGATGCCGCCTGGCATCGACCACAGCAGGGTGAACGCACTGGACGTGCCGATGTGCATGCAGCACTCCATGATCGGTTTTCACGTCTCGCAGTTGGTGGGTTTTGAGACGAAGCTAGTGGATTGGAATCTCAAAGTTAATGGGTACATCCATCCTGCGCGGGCCGCGCTGATGGGCCAGCTCGCTGGCGGCTTGCAGCCAACAGGCGCGGGCCTTGCGGCATTGGCCCGAAACGCCCGCCGCAGGCTCAGCGCCCGCTCGGCAGATGGGCGCGAACGAAGCGGGCCACTTCCGCGCGCAGCTCTCGGTCTTCCGGCGCGCCCATGAAACCGCCGTGAGGCATGGCTTCGAAGATGTGCAGCTCGCGGGGAACACCGGCGCGGCGCAGCGCGCGGTGCAGGCGTACAGCGTTCGACAGGAATAGGTCGCGCGTGCCGCTCTGCACCACGCGCATGCGCTCGCTGGCCTGCGCAAGGTGACAATCGATGACCTGCTAGCCCATGCAGTGATCGGCCTGACCGAAGGCGCCTCCATCTCCATCACGCTCGGCCGGCTGGCAGTGGCGGCCGGCCGGCCCTTGCGCATGCGCTCGGCCTGTATAGATTGCCCGCTTTTAGCGAGTTGACCGCCTCGCTGCGATTAAGCACGTGTAACAGCTCACGCCGGAACCCGGCATTGACGAAGTAGTCGGCACGGAATGCGGTGCGCACGCACCCACGCAGGCTAGGCGCGCCGACGAGATGCAGGCCGTCGTCGACGCACTAAGCTTGCTGGCTCACATCGTGATGGCGTGGAATACCGGTCAGATGCAGACTGTGCTCGATCGGCAAGTGAACCGACGGCAGCCCGTGCCACCCGAGTCGTTCGGGCGAATCGCCCCGACACGGCTAGAGGGCATCAATCTACGGGGCGTCTTCCGCGTCCCAGTCGAGCGCTACGTCGGACAACTACTGCCGTCACAAACTGCCCCCAAAACAAGCGCCGCGGGCTGAAATCGAACTCGCAATGATGCCGTTTGCGGTTGATCGATGGCCAAACAGAAATTCTCTATTAATCAATAGCTTACGAGGACACGTCCGCGCTGATGCTGGGCTTGCGAACCGTCGCAAATTGCACCGAAATCAAAGCTACCCCCAGTCGCGCGGAACAGTTGAGAAACATCGCCACGACCAGCGAGCGTATTCTTCAGGTGATGGATGACGTCACCTGCATGCATGAAGGGATGCCCAAGTAACGTGGGAGCGTGAACGAGCTATGCGAGACGCGGCTCCACAGGCCGCCACGCTTGCAATGCCTGCCAGGCGCACAGCTTTTCCGCAGCGACAGCCGCAGGTCCACGCGGATCATATCGCCCATCAGGCGCCAGAAGTAATAAGAACGACGCGGTGAACTGGATGCCGAAGGCCAGGCCAACTTGGCCGCGCACGCGCGTCGCGGACCCCCAGCTCTAGGTGCTCGAGCGTCAGTTGCAGGAGTTGCGTACCCAATTCTCGACGGAGTTGGAGCGTATCCGCGATCTGGTATCCATCGCGCAGGAACTGGCCAGCGCTACCGAGCGCCGCGCACTGCGGGAGATCGACCAGCCACAATGCCGAACCGGAGAGCCGCCTGCAGCAAGGGTCAGGCCGTTCCCGCCTTTCACACGATCAGAGATATTGCAACTCCTTGATTCGCAATTGCTTTGGGGGCGGGACCGCCAGATTTCACACAAAAGGTACGATCACCCCAGTACGCGTTGCGTGGCATGGCGAAACCGATGGGCGTCGCCGAATACCAGTTGCTACGTGAGATTCCGCCGCCCGTGACGGCGGATCTCCCGTCGATCGCAAAGATCGAAGCCGAGCTTGCCTCAGATGAGTAGGAAACTGAAGGACCGATTGCTCGATTGGGGCGGGAGCCGGGGGTACGTTCGACCGCGAGGGGCTAAGCGAAACGTTGTGATGTCTGACAGACAAGGGTCATTGTCCCGGCGAGGAGAAGCCGGCTCGTTTTAACGAGTGGGAAAATGTGCAGCAAGTTACTGCACAGTTGTGCTTAGCTTTTAGTATCCGCTCGCCCCGCGCCAGCCCGCAACCTTGGTCCAGCATGGGCACGCCCACGACTGAGGTGCTGGCGCAGTTCTCGCACGACCTCGGCGACAAGATCCGCGTGATCATCGACCGTCCCGGCCTGCCGGACGCGCGCGGACCGCGGTGGTACTCCGCGACGATGGGCACGCGATGCTTGATGTGTTTGTGCGGCGCCTTGGGAAAGCAACAACCACGCAAAGTTATAGCGAACCGCAGTTCTTCCCGAAAGAAGGGGGGGCTCAGTACGTACCCATATAGTCACGCTTGCCAATTTCCACACCGTTATGGCGCAGGATCGCGTACGTGGTGGTGACATGGAAGTAGAACTGGGGAAGCCCGTAACTCAGCAGGTACGACTGGCCAGTGAATTTCTTCTCCTTTGGCGTGCCCGGGCGCGTAACGATTTGGCGCTCCTCGTTGCCATCGATCTGTGCCGACGTGAAGCCTTCGATGAAAGCCAGGGTTTTGCTGATAAGCGCTTGCAACTCCGCGAACGTCTGTTCGGTATCCTCGTACTTGGGAACTTCCACACCAGCAAGACGTGCAGACACGCCCCTGGCGAAATCGGCGGCAATCTGCACTTGGCGGATCAAGGGCAACATATCAGGAAACAGGCGGGCTTGCAGTATTGCGCTTGGATCGATGTTCTTCGCAACAGCATGCTCCTCCGTCTTGGCCAGAATAGCGCTAACGCTGCTCAGCATTTGCTTGAAGAGCGGAACAGAGGTGGCGTACAGGGAAATGGCCATGGAACGTCCTTTAGTTGAATGTGACTCAATTATAGACAGGAACCGACGGGCCCTACTTGTGTCGACTCGCCACACCTCCTGATTGCCGAGAGGGAGAACGCTCGGCAAGGGTGGTTTATTCCCGCCTGCGCTGCGGTCCCACCGGAGCGGGCTGCAGCAATGTGGCGGTGGCGCTAGTACGCGCACAGGCGGGCCGCCTGTCGTGCGGAGATCTAAACGTGTCACGGATCTCCGTATAGGGGCCATTTGATGACTGGCGCATAGGCGCCACCTGCGTGGTGTAGCAGAACGCGGGTCGAACTTTCCCAACTGGGTACGCTTCGCTCTTTTGTGAGCGGAGCGCCCATGACCAACCGGAGGTTCGAATTTGTTTGAGTACCGCCAAGTCCTTGTCCGTATGCGACGAGGCGATTCCGATCGCGACATTGCGCGCCTCGGTCTGATGGGCCGCAAGAAGCTCACCGCCGTCAGGCGTGTTGCGCAGGACCTCGGCTGGCTCGACCCAGCGCAGCCACTGCCGGGAGACACAGTGATCGCCGGACAGTTCGGTCGCACGCCGCACCTGCCCAGCACCTGCGTGTCGACGCCCGAGCCCTTTCACGAGCAGATCACCGGCTGGTCCCAGGCCGATGTCCAGGGGATGACGATTCACAGCGCGTTGAAACGCAACCGCGGCTACACCGGTAGCTATTCGACGGTGCGCCGCTTCCTGCAACAGCTGAGTGTCAAACGCGGGGTTACCGCGACAACGATTCTGGACTTCCCGCCCGCCGACGCGGCGCAAGTCGACTTCGGCGCCGGCCCTGCACTGATCCACGAATCAGGTCACACGCTCAAAACGTGGTTCTTCGTCATGACGCCATGCTGGTCACGGCATCAGTACGTCGAGCTCGTGTTCGACCAGACCGTCGAGACGTGGCGGGCCTGTCACCGGCGTGCCTTTGAGTGGTTCGGCGGCTGCCCCGCACGGATCATCATCGACAACGCGAAGTGCGCGATGGTCAGGGCCCGCACGTATGATCCTGAGGTTCAGCCCTCCTACGCAGGCCTCGCCGAAGGATACGGATTTAGGATCGATGCCTGTCCGCCGCACGACCCGCAAAAGAAGGGAGTCGTTGAATCGGGCGTCAAGTCAAGAAATCCTTCGTACCGCTGCGCGCGTTTCGTGATCTGCCGGACGCCAACCGACAGTTGCGCGAGTGGCTTATGCAGGAAGCCAGCGTCCGCAAACATGGTACGACACACGAACAACCGCTGACGCGCTTCGCCATCGAGCACGCTGCTGGCTGCGTTACCCGATGTGCCGCCGGTGCTTGCCACGTAGGCCACGGTCACAGCCCATCGTGACGCCCATATCCAATATCACAAGGCGCTGAACTCGGTGCCGTTCGCCCTGGTTGGCAAGTCACGGTGGCTGAGGGCGACCGATACGGTCGTGCAACTGTTCCATCAGCACGAACTCGTTGCTACCCATCCCCGGCTGCGCAAAGCCGGTACGCGTTCGACGGTTCGCGATCATCAACCGCCAGCGGCGCAGGCCTGCGCTGGAGCACGATCCGCAGCGGTGTCTGTCCCAGGTCAAAGGGATCGGCCCGTCCTGCCTTGCGCTGATTCTGGCGCTGTTCAACGATCAGGTACTCGTCGACCTGCGGGGAGCGCAGGGCATCGTGCGGCTGCGGAGCAAGGTCGGCGACACGAGGCTCGAGGCGGCATGTGAGCGCGCAATGGCGCCAGCCCCGGGTGGCGAACCGTCAAGACGATTCTGGACAAAGGCTTGGAGAGCCAGCCCACGCCGCAGTCTCCGCAACCGCTCACCGACGCCTACGTCAACGGCGGTCGCTTCGGTCGCAATCGTCAATCTCTGCTGATCCATTAAACGTCCATGAATCCCAGCCCCGAACTGAACACGACCCTCAAACAGTTACGCCTGTCCGGCGTGCTCGACTCCCTCGAACAGCGCAACCGGCAGGCCATCGACGTGCCAGCGCGCTTACACCGAGTTCCTCGCCATGCTGCTGCAGGATAAAGTCGCCCGACGCGACCAGAAGAAGCTCGGCGTCCGTCTGGCCCGGGCAGGCTTCGCCATGGGCGAGACGCTCGAGATCTACGACTTCGACCGCCTGCCGAACCTGAATCGCACCCACATCCATGACCTCGCGACTGGCCGCTACATTGACAAGAAGGTCGCGATCCTGATTGCAGGACCAACCGGCACGGGGAGGTCGCATCTGGCACAGGCGCTCGGGCATTGTGCTGCCCGGCAGGGGCGTGATGTCGTCTTCGTCACGCAAACCAAGCTATTGAGCGGTCTGCAAGTGGCGCGTGCTATGGGCACCTCCGAGCGCAAACTGAAACAGCGTGCCGGTGTGCCGGTCCTGATCGTCGATGACTTTGCGCTCAAACCACCGCGCTCGCCGCAGGATGAGGACTTCCATGACCTCATCGCCGATCGGTATGAGCGAGCGGCCACGATCCTGACCAGTAATCTGGACTTCAGTGAATGGGTGCCGCTACGCTCGACCGCCTACGCCACGGCGCCTATTGCATTGTTCTCGATGATCCGGGTGAGCTGTCGGCGTACCGGATTGCGGCGCTTGGCACGCCGTATCGGGTGTGAGCATGACGATACTTGTAGCCGCATAGTCCACCAGCAGCTCGGAGGCGGCTTTTCCTCGCAATTATTGACGGAAAGCGGGCGTGCGCACCGTGCTGCGGATCCAGCCGCTAGTCGAAGGGTATGGCGGCGGACTGGCTAAAGCGGCCGGCCACGGAAAAGCCAGGCGCCTGGGAGGGATCAGCCTGGCGCTCGGCGAATCCTGTTGATGACCCACCCAAAAAAGGCCCACCTAGCACCGCGTAGTGCTGGGCGGGAGTGGGAAATTACACCATCCCAGCGGAGGGACAGGTGTGGCCGAACGGTAACAGTGGTGGCGAACGAGGCGCAATTCCTTCTCGCGAAGGGATTGGTAGATCGGCAGTGACCTGCTACTGCTCATGGCCACCCCCCGAGCGGCTCTTTCATTTAGGGTGTCCATGTACGGACCAGTCTCGATTTCAGCGGCCAAGGCCTAAATGCGAGAACCCAGATGCAGACCAGAGGCCCAACAACCGGTATCAGGGCCAAATACTCATAACCTGACTCGAAGCGAGCCGTCCGGAAAACCTTCCGGAATGGAAGGAACCATAGCGCTTCGAAGACGAGAAAGCCCAGCAGGGAGATGCTCATAGCGACCTCATGGTGCAGTGCACACGTTGGAATCAGTGTACGGCCGGTCCGCCTTCTCTGATCCCCCAATGTCGGGGGACCGTTTGAGTCCGGCCTTGAGTTGCTCTCCACCCCCCTAGCAAATCCCCATGCATAAGCGGTTAACGAGCTGCCCCGATGGGCAGCAATCGAAGTACAACCACAGCCCGCCGCGCGCGGGCTTTTTCTATTTCGGAGTCCGCATGGATCTTCAAATCTTCCAGGCCGCCGCAGGCCTGTCGCCCGCACTTGCCGCGCGCTGGTGGCCGCATGTCGGGCCGGCGCTGTTCGAGTTCGGCATCCTCGTGCCGGCGCGCGTGGCCGCGTGGATCGCGCAAGCCGGCCACGAGTCGCTGGGCTTCTCGCTCACGCGCGAGCTCCGGGGCCCAACGCCCAACTCAGATGCGCTATGAGCGCGACCTGTCGGCGCAGCGGCCGGCGGCGGACAAAACCGGCCGCAGCCAGAAGCCGTTTGGAGCTCGGCAACAGCCAGCCCGGGGACGGCAAGCGCTTCATGGGCCGAGGCCTTATCCAGATCACCGGCCTCGCGAATTACGGCGCATGTGGCGCCGCGCTCGGCTTCGACCTGGAGGCGGCGCCGGCCAAGCGTGCCGCCCCCATGAAGTGCGCGATACTGCCGTCCTTGCGCACATCATCATTCTCGAAATGACGCTGCAGATAGCCAGCCTCGATCCGCTCTAATTTCGTCGGCCAGTCGGGATGCAGACCTCGCA
>NZ_JBWKVH010000062.1:0-36629 GCF_059421605.1 Cupriavidus sp. GW821-FHT02F09 | reverse complement strand
CTGGTTGCCGGCCTGCCAGGGGCGTCCGTGGCCGCGCTGGGCACCTTCCTGCCTTGCTACCTGTTCACCGTGATCCCGGCACCCTACTTCAAGAAGTACGGGAAGCGCCCCGGCATCATCGCCTTCGTCGATGGCGTGACGGCGGCAGCTGTTGGGGCCATCACGGGCGCCGTGATCGTCCTGGCCAAACGCTCAATTATCGATCTGCCCACGGTCTTGCTTGCGCTTGTTACCGTCGCGTTGCTTTGGAAATTCAAGAAGCTGCCTGAACCAGTCATCGTCGTCGGCGCTGCACTAATCGGCCTGGTCGCCTACCCACTCCTCCACGCATGAGCCGCACGAACAAGGAATCCATCATGATTCACCGCAATGGGCAAAGCGCTAGGCGGCGGCTCGGGATGGGTGCTGCTGACCTACTCGCCGCGCGACAAGCGGCTCGTCAACCAGTGGGCGCCAGATCACGCACATACCCTCGCCGGGGCTACCCCGATCCTGGCGCTTGACATGTATGAGCATTCTTACCACAGGGACTTCGGCGCAAAAGCTGCGGCTTATGCGGATGCCTTCGTGCAGAACATCCATTGGGCCCAGGCAGCCGAGCGCTTCGCCGTGGCCCAAAAATAATTCGAATACCAGATCATGCCCACAGCCATTTCTCCCCGCGAACTTGCCGAAGCTATCCAAGGTCCTGCCCCACCTCAGATTGTCGACGTCAGACGCAAGCCGGCCTTTGATGCCAGCGCGCAAATGATCGCAGGCGCCTCCTGGCGCGATCCCGACAACATTGACGGCTGGATCTCCGCGCTCGACACCGGCCGACCGGTGATCGTCTATTGCGTACACGGTCATCAAGTCAGCCAGGACAGTGCCGCCCGGCTAGAAGACACAGGCTTCCAAGCAGCGTATCTCACCGGCGGCATCGAGGAGTGGGCCGCCGGCAATCACCCCACGATCGGCAAACCGTAAGGAGTCAGCCATGAAATGGATTACCCGCGAACGTCCGAAGATTGACCGGATTGCCTGTCCTTGGCTGATCGCCCGCTTTATCGACAAGGAACCAGAATTTTTGTACGCGCCCACCGGCGACGTCGTGAAAGTCGCTGGCGAGACGGGTGCCGTTCCCTACGACATCCCCGGCGTCGAGCTATCGCATGTCGGCGAACTGTGCAGCTTCGACGCGTTCCTGGATAAGTACCATCTGAACGATCCTGCCTTGCAACAACTCGCTGGCATTGTGCGGGGCGCGGACACGTCAAAGCTGGACCTGACCCCGCAATCCGGAGGGCTCTACGCTATCTCGCTGGGTCTCTCGCAAGTATTCGTCGACGATCACGAGATGCTCCGGCACGGCATGGTGATGTATGACGCCTTGTATGCCTGGTGCCAGCATTGCCAGGCGGAAACGCATCAATGGCCGCCGAAGATGCCGGCGTAAATCGTTCCGTTACCGCATCGCCCAGGAGGTGCTCCATGAAACCGATCCTGCTCATGGTATCGATGCTTCTGACAGCCATGCCGGCAACTGGAGAGACGCTTATGTTCAACCAGGACCAACAAGGTGCATTGCCGGCGGGATGGGTGGCGGGTGTCACCGGCCGCGGCAAGCCCAAATGGACCGTCGAGACAGACCCGACCGCGCAGGACGGCGCCAACGTGCTCAAGCAATCGGGCTCCGGAGATTTCCCCTGGTGCGTGAAGCAAGACGTCTCTATCGCCGATGGCTTCGTGGAGGCGAAGTTCAAGCCCGTTTCAGGCCGCGAAGATCAAGCTGGCGGCGTTGTCTGGCGTTGGAAGGACGGCGATAACTACTATGTCGCGCGGGCAAACGCACTGGAAAACAACGTCTCGCTGTACTACACGACGGGGGGCCGCCGACACACGATCCAGTACCAGGAAGCCCCTGTCGCCGCCCGAGTCTGGCATACGCTGCACGTGGACTTCGTGGGCAACCGCATCCAGGTGGCGCTGGACGGCAAGCGCTATATCGATGTCGCGGACGATCACATCGGCGGCGCCGGCCGGGTCGGCGTATGGACCAAGGCGGATAGCGTGACCTTGTTCGACACCGTCTCATTCGGAAACGCCAGCACGAAGTGACAACAAGGAAGAGCTATTCGGTGAGCGCAGTCACCAGCCCATTGATATTGCGCAAGTACCTGCTCCGGTCAAAGCGGCAATCGAGAAGCAAGCGCAGGGCCGTACGGTCGGCGAGATCGAGAAGCAGACAGCAAACGGCAAGATCCGCTATGAGATTACGCTCGGCACCGGCAGCGAGAAACAAACCGTTCTCATTGGCGAAGACGGCAAACAGTTCGCCGCCCGTGCCGACGATGATAATGACGAAGATAATTGACGCGAGTTGGCCACAGGAGAACGGCTCAAGCTGCCGATCGGGAGACCCTCATGCAATTTATTGCTCGAGAACCCACCTGAATTGACCGGATCCACTTCAGTACGGCCGGCTATGACACATCACACAGACGGCACCTTCGCGATGCATACCCTTAAAGACCCAGTTGCACCCAACAGTCGAGGCTGGCTTGCACGCCAGGTGTTGCCGGCAGGCGTTCACGCAGGCGCGTTGCCGCTTCTCGTCGGCCGCGCGTTACGCGGCTTCTGTGACGGGTTCATCGCCGTCCTGCTGCCAGCATACCTGCTGGGACTCGGTTTCGCGCAACTGGCGGTGGGGTTGATCAGCAGTGCGACCCTGATCGGCTCAGCACTGGCGACGATACTGGTAGGCGTCCTCGGCCATCGCTACCCACAGCGCCGCCTGCTGGTGTTGGCGGCTGCATTGATGGTCGCAACCGGCATCGGCTTCGCCGGACTGTCCTCCCTATGGCCACTGTTGCTCGTCGCATTCGTCGGCACGCTCAACCCGAGTTCCGGTGACGTCAGTGTTTTCCTGCCGCTGGAGCAGGCTCGTCTCGCCGACTCGTCGACCTCTGATGCTCGCACTGCGCTATTCGCCCGCTATAGCCTGACTGGCGCCTTCTCCGCCGCCATCGGCGCGCTGGCGGCAGCGCTGCCGGGCTGGCTTGCCCCGCAGTTGGGGATATCGTTCCTCAGCGCCATGCGCGTGATGTTCATGATCTATGCATTGACGGGTGTCGCACTCTGGTTCCTCTATGCGCGCATCCCCGAGCCACACCCGCACGCGACATCGGTGCGAGTACCGCTTGGCCCGTCTCGCCGGATCGTTACCCGCCTTGCACTGCTCTTTAGCGTCGACGCCTTTGCCGGCGGGCTGGTGGTGAACTCGCTGCTGGCACTGTGGTTGATGCAGCGCTTCGGTCTTTCCCTTGGCGCCGCTGGCCAGTTCTTTTTCTGGGCGGGGATGCTCACGGCCGGCTCCCAACTCGTTGCCGTGCCGCTGTCCCGCAAGTTCGGCTTGCTGAACACGATGGTGTTTACCCATATTCCATCCAGCCTCTGCCTGATCGCGGCCGCCTTCTCCCCCTCCTTGGTGGCGGCCCTGGCCTTGTTGCTCGTGCGCAGCGCGCTGTCACAGATGGACGTACCGACCCGGACTGCCTATGTGATGGCGGTGGTCACGCCGCCGGAGCGACCGGCGGCCGCAAGCCTGACCGCGGTCCCCAGAAGCCTGGCTTCCGCACTCGGCCCGACCCTAGCAGGCGCGCTGTTGGCCTTGGGCTGGGTCGGTGCACCGCTGGTCGCCTGCGGCCTGCTCAAAATCACCTATGACCTGGCGCTCCTGGGCGCCTTTCGACGTATCAAACCGGTCGATTGACCGGAAATCGACTTTGATCCGTGCATGGCTTGCGTGTAGCTCTGCCAGACCCGCCTCGGATACGCGCTCTCCGAAGGCACTATTGGCGGACATGGGCCGGATTCACCCGCATGCCTTCCGGCATGCATTCGGCTCACACGGTCTCGCCGCCGGCATGGCCCTCAACGTCATGCAAGGCTACCTGGGACACACCTCCATCGCGACAACAACGCTATATAGCACGGCAGATCGCGACGGGCGCTTACAGGACGTCGAGAAGTTCTATCGTGGGTCCTGAGGCGGGAACGGGCATCCGCCTCCCGGACGCGGCATAGCTAGCGGACCCACGCTTATGACGGATCTCCGCCAGCTGATACGCGCCTGGAATCTCACCAGGGAGATGTTGGACTATCTGGCCGTCGCGTTGACCAGTTGAAGCCATAGCCATGAGCGGTTATTGAAGCACCTTCTGTGGCGAAGGCTAGAATACGTATATCCGCCGACGAACGAGCGACTGATGAACGCCTCCTCGAAGCTTGATATTGCTGAGATTCTCTACGACTCGGGACGCGTGCGCTATCGCTACGCGCGCGTGATCGCGCCGGATGGAAGCAAATGGCTTCGCCATGGACTTTTTGTTCACTATGGAGAGAATGGCTCGATTCTCTCTGAGGGTACGTATGTCAAAGGGAAAGAAGAAGGGCTCTGGCGAGATTTTCATCCGAACGGTGTACCGGCGGCCGAGGGCTACTTCGTTGGCGGCAACGAGACGGGAACATGGCGATTTTGGTCCGACACTGGCAAGGAGGAGCCTTCCCAGAGTTTCCCTACTGTGACTGGCTGACAGAGCGAATGGCGCGACATGACCGTCTCGGGCCACAAGTGCTCGTTTGAAGTTACTAGACACCTCATGGAATTCGTCTTAGCCCACGCATCACTGAACCACAGGTTAAACTTCCGAGTGCCGGAAAATGACTGAGACTTACTATGATTGACCTGCTTCGCGAAGATGAGCTACCGCCCTGGTTTTGTTATTCAAGTGAATTCCTCCCACTATGAGGGCACCACCCGGGGCAAAGCGTCTTCGCTTATCTCGGTTACGTTACCTCAGGGAAGATCGTCAATCTCTTTGTGGAAATGCCACTCTCATATGCGCCTGGCCTACGCGGCAAGTTCCATGAGGTCACTGGTGGTTTTTGAAGTCCTCCTGCCCTAGCGTACGTCCTGTTCGGTTTCTTTCGGGAGTTTGAAAGGATGTTCGGCTGGCTCAAGCGAAAAGGTTTGCCGGCCAGCGGTCCGGACTATCGGCACATTGACTCGCGAGAGAAGGCCGAAGCGCTCTACAGGCGTGGCAAGTTGTAGAAGCTGTTCCTGTTACCTGCTAAATTCGGTGGCGAGGATGTTCCCCCAAACATTGTCTACGTCCCGCCATTTGCGGCCCAGCTGAAACAACGGCTGGATCACGATACGATCATGCCGATGGCAAGGAACGGGAACGTGCGCCAATACAGCGCGAGTCCCGAGTACGAAGAAAAGAGCGTCATTCCGTCGCGAATATGCATTGCGGCAACGGATCCTGGCCACTTCGAAGGGACCATTGCGATCTGGGGCAAGGCGGCGCGGCAGGCACCCATTCCGGGCGTACATTTGCAGTCCGAGGAAGTTCCCGCTTTTCATCTGGATGCATCTGCGGTTGTAAAAGCTGAACCGACAGAAATGATCCGCGCTTTCATCTCGGATTACGAGACCTGGAATCAGTATGCCACTGCGACCGATGAGCGTGATGCTGCTCTTGGCATGGCCGCAGCGGAATCAGCGAACAAGGTACTGATGAGAAAGTATTGTCCGCCCGGCTGTAATCACCAGCCCATCTCATTTGGGAGCAGGTCCGCGCACAGCAGTACGCAAGAGGAAATCGTCAGCGCCGATTCCGCAGGTGAGGCGTCCTTGGTGAGGACCCGTCACACAAGGGTCACAGGCTCACTAACGATGACGGATGACTACGAGTATCACCTGAAAAGGATTGATGGGCGGTGGTACGTGGTCAGCGTCCTATATGTTGATGCCGAGGGCAAGTACGAATGTCTGTAGCCGCCTTGCAGTGCCACGCACCGGCGTTGGCCTGCCGCAGCAAAGAGAACCTCGACAGTCTGCTTCGCGTCGGTCAGAGACGGCCGCGGCTTGGCGATGGGTAGCCGACCGAGACCGGCTGAGTTTCAGTCAATGGAGATCCCACGCCGGTTTGTATGCATACTCGATACAGGCGCACTACAATGCGCATCTGCTGAAGGCGTCTATAAACAACTATCAAGAAATTCAAATGTTTGGTCTGCCTAGAAGGCGAAAAACACAGGCGACAACGAACACCGCCACGGAGACGTCGGCGGGAGTCTCAGCAGCAGCAGGTGGCCTGGACCTTAGCCTGCTAGTCCCTATCCTCAAGGTGATGGAACCGGCCGACCCTTCTGCCGTAGTCTTGACCCTCGCTCGCGACGAATCGCCTGTCATGCGACCGTTTGCCGCAGACTTGATTGTCATGTACGCAATCGACTTGCCAACTCACTTTCGTTTCGTTACCTATCGAGAACTTAGGGATGCCTCGATTTCAGAGGAAGAGTTGCATTCACTCGCTCTTCGCAATTTGCCTATGCGGTTACCCGAGATTGAGTTTCATGGCGAGGCGCCTCGCTACATGGTTACCGCCGGAGGGAATTTTGAGGCGACCTTGCTGCTCTTGGAATCATTATGGGAGCAGGTCGAGGAACAGATGCCTGGCGAAATTCTCGCTGTAGTCCCCGCGCGCGATTTGTTGTTCGTGTCGGCTTCCGGATGGGAAGGCGCGCTGTCATTCATGCAGGAGATGGCCAGCAGAGACCTTCCTGAGAAAAGGTACGCACTGACGACATGCGTGTTCGCCCGTCGTGACGGAGAGTGGGTCCCTCACGCTCTTTCCGCTTAAGTTGCCGGCGGCGGCGCGATTGAGCGGACTGCTGCTGCCGGCCACGAACCGTCATTCGCTCCCATCAACTATTCGACATCCGGCAGGCAGCCCGGCCTCTGAAAGCAGACGCTCAAGGCGCTGTTGGACGACCGCGTTATATTTGATGCGTGAAGCCTACGCGCCTTGACGCAGCGCTTGAGCAACGACAACGAACGCAGGAGTCGGTTGCCGGCGGCTCGGATAGTACAGGTGAAAGCCGGAAAACGACGGACACCAGTCGGACAGCACGCGCAGCAGCTCCCCGCTCGCGAGTTGCGACTGCACCCGTTGTTCGGGAACGAAGGCGAGGCCGACGCCAGCAAGTGCGGCCTTGACGGCCATCGTCGCCGTATTGAACACGAGTTGCCCTTCGACGCGCACGTTCAGTTCGCGTCCTCCCTTCCTGAACTCCCACGCGTAAATGCCACCGGCCGTTGGCAGCCGGATGTTGATGCAGTTATGTGCCGTCAGGTCCTGCGGCGTCTTCGGCTTCGAGTGCCTCGCGAAATACTCCGGCGTGCCGACCACGGCCATGCTCACATCGGGGCCGATGCGAACGGCGACCATATCCTTGGCGACCTGCTCGCCAAGCCGCACACCTGCATCGAGCCGTTGTTCGACGATGTCCGTGAGTCCGTTGTCGACAACGATTTCGATCGTGATGTCCGGATAGTCAGGCAGAAGCCGTTCGATTACCGGCCACAGCAGCAGTTCTGCCGCGTGTTCTCCAGCGGCGATGCGCACCGTGCCCGCCGGCGTGTCACGCAGAGCGGTAAGCGCACTCAGCTCGGCCTCGATCTCATCCAGGCGGGGGCCGACCGACTGGATCAGCCGTTCGCCGGCTTGCGTCGGCGAAATATTGCGGGTGGTTCTAGTCAGAAGCCGCAGCCCGAGCCGGGCTTCCAGATTGCGCACAGTCTGACTTAGCGCAGACTGCGAAACGCCGAGCTTCGCGGCCGCCTTTGTGAAGCTGCCATCACGTGCGACGGCCAAAAACGCGGTGATATCGGAGAGGTCGGAACGCGCCATTTATAAGCCTGCCTTCTAGCATCATGCGGATTCTAGCTCTTTATCGCGGGAAGACGCGTTGCTAAATTGAAGGTCGAGATACCAAACCAAGGAGCGTCCATGGAAATCACAAGAAGCGGCTCGCAGCCTTCGGCGAAAGGGCCCGCGGAGTACTTCACGGGAACAGTGCGAGTCGATGCACCATTCGCAGGCGAGCAGCCGGCCCGGATTGGCGGCGCGACGGTGACGTTCGAACCGGGCGCGCGGACTGCCTGGCATACACATCCGCTCGGTCAGACGCTGATCGTGACCGCAGGCCTCGGTTTGGTGCAGCACGAGGACGGCGCAGTTCAGGAGATCCGGCCTGGCGACATCGTCTGGATCGCACGCGGCGAAAAGCACTGGCACGGCGCGACTGCTATCACGGCGATGACGCACATCGCTATCGCTGAAAAGCTTAACGGCAGCCCGGTCGACTGGATGGAAAAGGTCACAGACGAGCAGTACCTGGCCGGCGTGACCGTAAGCGATCAAGGAGTTGGGTCATGAAGAAGCGTATTCTCGGAAAGAACGGGCTGGAAGTCTCTGCTATCGGCCTCGGGTGCATGGGCCTGAGCTTCGGACTCGGGCCCGCAACGGAGCGCAGTGAAGCGCTGCAGGTCATCCGCTCGGCCGTAGATCGCGGTGTCACGCTGTTCGACACAGCCGAAGGCTATGGCCCCTTCATCAACGAAGATCTGGTCGGAGAGGCGTTGCAGCCGGTCCGGGACCAGGCACTGGTGTGCACGAAGTTCGGCTTCGCGATCAATGAGAAAGGCGAATTGACCGGACTCGACAGCCGGCCCTCGCATATTCGCGCGGTGGTCGATGCTTCCCTTAAACGCCTGCGCACCGATCATATCGACCTCCTTTATCAGCACCGCGTTGACCCGAACGTGCCGATGGAGGACGTTGCTGGTGCTGTCAAAGATCTCATCGCCGAAGGAAAGGTCCTGCACTTCGGCTTGTCGGAGGCAAGCGCGGCAAACATCCGCCTGGCACACGCGGTGCAGCCGGTGACGGCCATTCAGGACCATTACTCACTCTGGATGCGCGAGCCTGAGCAGACGAAGTTCTCTCTCTGCGAGGAGCTGGGCATTGGCCTCGTTGCATGGGGCCCGCTCGGCCAGGGTTTCCTGACCGGCAAGATCACGCGAGGCATGAAGTTTGACGATGCCAACGACCTGCGCAAGGATTTCCCGCGCTTCACGCCCGAAGCCATGGAGGCCAACTTCAAGGTCGTCGACTTTCTGAAGGACCTGGCCGCCCGCAAAAACAGCACGCCGGCTCAGGTTGCGCTGGCGTGGCTGCTCGCGCAGAAGCCTTGGATCGTGCCGATCCCCGGCGGTACAAGGATCGAGCACCTCGATGACAACCTGCCGGCCGCCGACCTTGTGCTGACGCCGGACGACCTGCGCGAGATCGACAACGCCTTCGAGACGATCGACATCAAGGGCGCGCCGCTGTCGGCTTCCCTGGATGCGGCGATCGACCGCTAAACCATACGGGCACGAAACGATGCACAAACGTATCCTTGGTAAGGACGGATTGGAAGTCTCCGCGCTTGGCCTCGGCTGCATGGGCATGAGCACGAATTACGGTCCTGCGCCCGACAAGCAGGAGATGATCGAATCCCAAGGCGGGCTTTGATAAATCCGACGTCCGGTCCTGGTTTCCGCGCTTCACCCCTGAGGCGATGCAGGCCAATCTGGCGTTCGTCGACCTGCTAAACGAGATCGCGAACAAAAAAGAGGTGACTGCCGCACAGATCGCGCTGGCATGGCTCCTTGCAAAAGAGCCCTGGATTGCGCCGATCCCCGGAACCCGAAAGCTGCATCGGCTTGACGAGAACCTGGCTTCGGCGAGCGTCATGCTGACAGCGGACGACATGCGGGAGATTGAAACGGCAGCGGCAAAAATCGAGGTACATGGCGCCCGGGGAACCGGCGACGAACAGCACGCCTGACCTGTGCCTCACTATCACATGCAAGGAAATAAACATGCAAAAACGAATTCTCGGTAAAAGCGGCCTCGAAGTCTCTGCCCCCGGTCTTGGCTGCATGGGACTCAGCTATGGCTACGGTCCCGCCGCCGACAAGACCGACGCGCTCAAGCTGATCCGCACCGCGTTCGAACGCGGCGTGACATTTTTCGATACGGCCGAAGCCTATGCGCAAGGCGCCAACGAAGAGTTGTTGGGCGAGGCGCTGCAGCCATTTCGGGACCAGGTCGTTATCGCGACGAAGTTCGGTTTCCAAGATGGCGACGCCAGCAAGGGCCAGGATAGCCGACCGGAGCGCATCCGCGAAGTGGCGAACGCTGCGCTGAAGCGGCTGCGGACCGATCGCATCGACCTCTTCTATCAGCACCGCGTCGATGCGAACGTTCCAATGGAAGACGTCGCGGGCACCGTCAAAGAGTTGATCCAGCAAGGCAAGGTCAAGCATTTCGGCATGTCGGAAGCAGGCGTGCAGTCGATCCGTCGCGCTCATGCCGTGCAGCCGGTCGCTGTGTTGCAAAGCGAATATTCTCTGTGGTGGCGCGAGCCCGAGAAGGAGATTCTGCCGCTACTCGAAGAGCTGGGCATTGGTTTTGTGCCGTTCAGCCCGCTTGGCAAGGGCTTCCTGACGGGCGCGATCAATGAGAGCACCAGCTTTGACAAGTCCGACTTCCGCAATGTGGTGCCGCGTTTTTCGGAAGAAAACCGCAAAGCCAACCAGGGCCTGGTTGACGTGTTGAAACAGATCGCGACCGGACTGAATGCGACGCCCGCGCAAATCGCGCTTGCGTGGCTTCTGGCGCAAAGGCCCTGGATCGTGCCGATCCCCGGCACGACGAAGCTGCATCGACTGGAAGAAAACATCGGCGCGGCCGCCGTCGAGTTATCCGCCGACAACCTGCGCGATATCGATTCGGCGCTCTCGACCATTGCTGTCCAGGGCGACCGTTACCCGGCGCATCTGCAAGCGCGCGTCGGAAAGTAGCCCTCTCCATTAATCGCGCGATTTGCGCAGAAAGGACGACCATGTCAGAGAACATCGCAGGCAAGGTTATTGTCATCACCGGCGCAAGCAGCGGCCTTGGTGAAGCAGCCGTTCGCCGCCTGGCGGCAGACGGCGCAAAGCTGGTGCTCGGCGCTCGTCGCGTCGATCGCCTGAAGGCGTTGGCCGCCGAACTCGAGCTCCCCGAAGACGCGGCAGTCGAGACGGACGTCACTGATGCCCAACAGGTCAAGGCGCTCGTCGATTGGGCGGTGAAGACCCACGGCCGCATTGACGTCATCATCAACAATGCCGGTCTGATGCCGCACTCGCCTCTGGAGCGCGGAAAGATCGAGGATTGGGAGAGGATGATCGACGTCAATATCAAGGGCGTGCTGTATGGCATCGCCGCGGCGCTCCCGCATATGACGCGCCAGAAAAGCGGTCACATCATCAACGTGTCGTCGGTCGCGGGCCATAAGGTCGGCAAGAACAACGCTGTTTACTGCGCCACGAAGACAGCGGTTCGGGTGCTCTCCGAGGGACTGCGTCAGGAGGTGAAGCCCCACAACATCCGCACGACGATCATTTCGCCGGGCGCGGTGCAGTCGGAACTGCCCCAGAGCGTCACCGAAGCCGATGTAGCGGCAGGCATCGCCGACTTTTACGAGAAGTTCGCCATTCCGGCAGACAGCTTTGCAAGGATGGTCGCTTTCGCGATACAACAGCCCGAAGACGTGGACGTGAACGTGAACGAAATCCTGTTCCGCCCCACGGCTCAGGAACTGTGAAGTCGACTGGGGATTGCCTGAATGACAAGAATTCTGATCCTTGGAGCCAATGGCGGCCTGGCGCGGAATACGACGCGCGTTCTGCTTGAACGCGCGGACGTCTCGCTGACGCTTTTTTTTACGCGCGGCCAGGCGGCTTGAAAACCCTGACCCGGTCCGCGTGACCATCATCGAAGGGGATGTTCTCGACACGGCCGCATTGGGCTGCGCAATGCAGGACCAGGATGTCGTCTACGCGAACCTGTCGGGGGACATGGCCCGGCAGGCGCGAAGCATTGTCGACGCGATGCACGCGGTCGGTTTGAAGCGGCTGATCTTCATCAGCTCGATGGGGATTTACAGCGAAGTGCCGGGCGAGAAATATCGCAGCATTCTTGACCCTTACCGGGACTCGGCCGCGCTGATCGAGGCGTCCGATCTCGACTATACGATCCTGCGGCCGGGTTGGTTCACGCACGATCCTGGAGGGCGATACACCATCACGCAGAAGGGCGAACCGTTCCAGGGTCACGATCTCTCTCTCGATAGCCTGTCAGGGCTGATCGCCAAGATTGCGACCACGCCCGGGCTCTACGTTGGCAGCAGCATCGGCGTCAGCGATCGCTGAATCAAATAGAAGGACACAACACCATGCAGAAAGTCATCGTTGTCATCGGGCCTGGATCAATCGGGCAGGCCATCGCGCGCCGGGTCGGCGCCGGCAAGCATCTCCTGCTCGCTGACCTGCGGCAAGAAAATGCCGATGTGGCCGCGAAGACGCTGAGCGAAGCCGGATTCGACGTGACGACAACAACCGTCGATATTTCATCGCGCGCGTCCATCCAAGCCTTGGTCGCAAAAGCTACATCGCTGGGAGAGGTTCACGGTCTCATCCAGGCGGCGGGCGTCTCGCCGTCGCAAGCCTCGCCGGAGACGATCCTGAAAGTCGATCTCTACGGCACGGCGGTCATTCTTGAAGAGTTCGGCAGGGTGATCGCGGAAGGCGGTTCCGGAATTGTCATCGCGTCGCAGTCAGGACACCGGCTGCCGCCGCTAACAATCGACGAAAACAAGGCGCTCGCGTCAACACCTGTCGAGGATTTGCTGAAGCTGCCCTTGCTTCAGCCCAACCAGGTCAAGGATTCCCTGCACGCCTATCAGCTCTCGAAGCGTGGCAATGCGCTGCGTGTGATGTTCGAGGCCGTTCGTTGGGGCAAGCGCGGTGCGCGGGTCAACACGATCAGCCCCGGCATCATCATCACGCCGCTCGCGAAGGACGAATTGTCCGGTCCGCGTGGCGAAGGATACCGCCGCATGATCGCCGGCTGCCCGGCGAAGCGAGCTGGCACGCCCGATGAGGTCGCGAATGTCGCGGCGCTGCTCATGGGGCCTGACGGCGGTTTCCTTACCGGCAGCGACTTCTTGATGGATGGCGGCGTTACCGCTTCCTATTGGTTTGGCCCCTTGGCTCCGCAGTAGTGATTGCCTGGCGTTTTATGCCTCGAAAGCGGCCATTGCCGGCTCGCTACGCTCTATGGCCGAGATGGGTCGGGTACGGCCTGCCGCCCCTCAATCACAGCCGTCGCCTGCCGGCCATGAAGCGTAGTTGGTCCACGCGATCACTCGGCCAATCGAACGTCTGCTCCAGCCAAGCCAACGGACTTTCGCTGGCCAGCGATGCAAGTCGCTCCATCGGCGGAAGCGGAAGGCTCTGGTCATCTCAGAGACTTATCACGAGAACGAATTCTATTTCTAGATAATCCAGATACCAGTTGAGTAGGGTCTGTTCAAGTCCGGTCGGCCCCGGCGCGAATGCCCGCTGCGATGAAGGTCACCAGGTACTCGGACTTGCGCCGCGCGTCGCCGGCCTTGACCTTGCCGCCGGAGATGCGCTCGATACGGCTGTCGAACACGCTCATTACCAGCGCCCCCACGGCAAACAGATAGGCCCAATGCGCATAGCCGGCGCTGTTGCCTGACAGGGCCTTGCGGATCGCCTTGACGAATTCCATGGCAAAGGGGTCGAAGTAGTCCGCAACAATGCCTCGCTCAGCTTCTCTTGGATCCGATGCCTCGCGTGCGACGAGTTTGGCGTAGGCGATGCCGGCCTCCGTGTCCTGGATCCGCATTACTGGCTGCACGAACGCACGCACGATGTGCTCCACCGGATCCTCGCCGGCAATGAGGGGGTCGTGTAGCGCCGCCAGCCGGGCCTCGAACAGCGTCTTACGCCGTTCAAAGAGCGCGCGGTACAGATTTCGTTTGGTCTCGAAGTGGTAAACGATCAGCGGCAAGCCAACGTCCGCGGCCGCCGCGATATCACGCATCGACACGCCGTCAAAGCCGCCTTCGGCAAAAAGCCGCTCCGCTGCATCGAGCACGCGTTCGCGCTTGCTCGCTTCCGGGATCGGCAGCCCCTGCGCTTCTTCCCGCGCCCCGACCACCGACTTCCGCGCTTCCCTGCCTTCCATGCTGCCTCCATATAGACGCGCCATTGTAGCGAACCTCACTTCGCCACATTCGCACCCGCGTTTACCCCAGTGTAGCGTTTGACTGCACGAGTGTACAGTCCGTTCTGCGCGATACTGAACGATCGTACAGTCAGTACAAAACTGGTGCGTCACCTGCTTCGGCCAGGGGCGCCAAATCAGGAGACCCATCATGCCCCCCAATCCTGCCTCGCTGAAGTGGCGCGTGCTTATCGGCTGCTTCCTGAGCTATATGTTCGACGCGGTGGACATCATCATCCTTGCCATCGCCATGCCGGCTATTACCGCATCCCTTCACATCACACAGGCGCAGGCCGGCTTGCTTGTCACAGCCACGCTGCTCGGCATCGGGCTGAGCAGCGTGGTGATGGGGAGGCTGGCGGATACCATGGGCCGCCGCAAGGCGCTGCTACTGTCGCTGGTGACTTTCGGCGCGCTCACGATGGCAATTTCCGGCGCCACCGACTGGCGCCAGATTCTCTTCCTGCGCTTCCTCTCAGGCCTCGGCCTGGGCGGGGTCTGGAGCACGGCCGCGGCTCATGTCAACGAGACCTGGCCGGCGCACCAGCGCGGACGGGCCACTGCCTTCGTGCTCAGTTCCTTCTCTTCGGGCGCAACCGTGGCCGCCCTGGCAGCGGCCTACCTGCTGCCGGCGCATGGCTGGCGCGTGTTGTTCTTTCTCTGCGGCGCGGCCGTGGCCATCGCCATCGGCTACGTCTGGCTGCGCGTGCCGGAATCTGAGGTCTGGCGCGCGCAACGGTCCAGTGGGCAGTCCACCAGAGCAAGCGCCGGCCGTGCCAGCCTTGCTGCGTTGTTCGCGCCCGGCCTGCTGCGCATTACCCTGCTCGGCACCGCGACCTCGGCCTTGGCGCTGTCCGCGTACTGGGGCGCTTCGACCTGGCTACCGACCTTCCTGGTCAAGGAACGGGGGCTCGATGTCACCACCATGGCCAGCTTCGTGGCCGTGCTGAATGTCGGCATGTTCCTTGGCTATAACGTCTTCGGCCTGCTCGCAGACCGCATCGGGAAACAGCGTGCCGTGATCGCGTCGCTGGTCGGCTCCGGACTGACGCTACCGGCCTATGCTTTCGCCACGGACCATGCGACCCTGCTCGTCCTCGGCCCGGTATTCGCCTTCTTCATGGCCTTCGCCGGCCTCGTGGGCTCCTACTTCGCCGAACTGTTCCCGACGCACATCCGCGCAACCGGCGCCGGATTCTGCTTCAACGTCGGCCGTGGCATCTCCGCCTTTGCTCCGCTGGCGCTGGGCTGGGCGGCGACTGGGTTCGGCTTTGCGCCCGGTATCGCGCTGTGCGGCGGCTTGTTCCTGCTATCCGCGATCGTGGTTGCCCTGCTGCCACGTGAAATCGCCGCGCAGGACACCGGCGCCCACGTGCGCAAGGTGCCGGGCGCCGATCCGTCCCTCGATGCCCGTTGAGCTCGCCCCCCATTTCACGTATCTCCACAAAGGACTTGTCACCATGACACGCCGCTTCGTCGATCTCTCGATCTACCTGGAAAACGATGTCGTCTCCGACCCGCCCGGCTATGGCCCCCAGATCGAGTACCTGTCGCATCGTTCCACCGCCGAGCAGGTCACGGCCTTTTTTCCGGGGCTGATGCCGTCAGACCTGCCGGACAGCGAAGGCTGGGCGATCGAGCACGTCCGGCTCAATACGCACAATGGCACTCACCTTGACGCTCCCTATCACTTCCACAGCACCATGAACGAGTCATTGGGGCAGCGCGAGCGCGCCATCACCATTGACGAGGTGCCACTGGAGTGGTGCTTCCAGCCGGGCGTGAAGCTAGACTTCACCGGCCTGGATGACGGCTATGTGGTCACCGCCGGCGACGTCGAGGCGGAACTCGCCCGTATCGGGCACGCGCTCAAGCCGCTGGAGATCGTGGTGGTCAACACGCGAGCGGGCAAGCGCTACGGCCAGCCTGACTACGTCGCCTGCGGCTGCGGCATGGGACTCGACGCCACCATGTACTTGCTTGAGCGTGGCGTACGCCTGACCGGCACCGACGCGTGGAGCTGGGATGCGCCGTTCGTGCATACGGCCAGAAAGTATGCAGAGACACACGATGCCTCATTGATCTGGGAAGGCCACAAGGCGGGCCGCAACATCGGCTATTGCCACCTGGAGAAGCTGCACAACCTCGAGGCCCTGCCGCCGGATGGCTTCTACATCTCTTGCTTCCCGCACAAGATCCGAGGTGCCTCCGCTGGCTGGACGCGTGCTGTGGCCATCTTCGACGACGCGCTCAACGCCGCGTGACAACGCCATGGAACTGAACCACACACATGATGCCGCTCGCCGCAGTTGGCTGACACAGGCCAATGCGCCCGGTTCCGACTTCCCGTTGCAGAACCTCCCGCTCTGCATATTCCGTCGGCAAGGCAGCGCCGAGGCCTGGCGTGGCGGCGTAGCAATCGGCGACCAGATCGTCGACCTGGCCGCGTTGCATGGCAGGGCCTGCCTGCCAGACCCGGCCGCCGAGGCCATGCAGGCCGCCGTAGCGCCGACGCTAAATGCGCTGCTGGAATTGGGTCCGAGCGCCTGGCGCGCATTGCGCCACGGAATCTTTGCGCTGCTGGAGGCTGGCAGTGCGCATGAGAGCCGAGTACGGGAAACGCTGGTGCCGCAGGCGGCGGCCGAGTTTGCGATACCGGTACGCATCGGCGACTACACGGATTTCTATACTTCGCTCGATCACGCCGTGAACTGCTGTCGCCAGTTCGGGCTGGAGGTGAACCCCAACTTTGACTGGCTGCCGATCGCGTATCACGGCCGGGTGTCTTCCATCGGCGTCAGTGGCCAACAGGTCTACCGGCCGATGGGGCAGTACCGCGCCGATCCGGGCAGCGCACCTGTGTATGGACCTTGCCAGCGTCTGGACTACGAACTGGAAGTGGGCGCGGTGATTGGCATCGGAAATGCACGTGGTACGCCCATCCCTCTGGCAAAGGCGCAGCAGCACATCTTCGGCCTGTGCCTGCTCAACGATTGGTCCGCGCGCGACATTCAGACTTGGGAGATGCAACCGTTAGGGCCTTTTCTGGCCAAGAACTTCGCCACCACATTGTCGCCCTGGATCGTCACGCTGGAAGCCCTGCTGCCTTACCGCACAGGCTGGACGCGCGCCCCAGGGCGCCCGCAACCGCTCGACTACCTTCGCTCGGCGGACAATGCCGCGGCCGGCGCCTTCGACATCCAACTGGAGGTCTCGATACTCAGCGCGCACCAGCTAACACAGGGCCGGCAACCGCGCACGCTGACCCATACCAGCTTCCGACACCAGTACTGGACGCTGAGCCAGATGATTGCGCACCACACCATGGGCGGTTGCAACCTACAGAGCGGCGACCTGCTGGGCAGCGGCACGATCTCGGGCCCCGCCCCAGGCGAAGCGGGTGCGCTGATCGAACTCACAGTATCCGGGACGCAACCGGTAGATATCGGAGACGGCGAACAACGCGGCTTCCTTGAGGATGGCGATACCGTCGTGTTTCGTGGCTGGTGCGAGCGCGACGACTATGCGCGGATCGGTTTCGGCGTCAACTATGGGACCGTGCTGCCAGCCCCTGCGTCCGCCTGACCGTCTCCAACCCACTACTGCCGCGCGCGCCACTCCCCGCCGATTATGGGCTGCGATGCTGTGGTGAGTGGGCCCTCGCGCTCAGCTCCCTCGGGCGAATATCGGCATTCGCAATGCCGCAGAAAAAGACGACCGCCCCCGTCAGTGAGGCTGTTCATGCGCCAAGACCACGCTGTTCTTTTGAGGTGATCGAAGTCAATAAAACGGAGGAGATCAATTTTGTACAAGGAACGACAAGCAAGCTGTGCCGTCTATGGTAAGGCTGGTAGCGAGCCGGGTGGCTCACGGAGGGCGCAACCGATAGTAAGGTTGTATGCGCTGGCACTCTTTGCGCTGCCTTGCGCGTCCTACGCGACCAACGCACAGCTATATGGACTCGCGGACGCATATGTCGGCGTTACCCATCTCAGTGGACAACGTTCTGCAACTGGCGTGGAAAGTGGAGGTCTGCAGACGTCCTTCTGGGGCATGACAGGAAGCGAAGATTTGGGAGCCGGTCTTAAGGCGAACTACCGCCTCGAGGGATTCTTCCAAATGGACACGGGTGCCAATGGGCGTGCTCCCACGGATGGCCTCTTTTCCCGAAATGCCTACGTTGGCCTGGAGGGCGGTTTTGGCGAAGTGCGTCTCGGGCGACTAGCAAATCCGACGTTTCTGGCGACCGCGCTCTTCGATGCGTTTTCCGGCTCGACGAAGTTTTCGCCGCTCCAGAACGTCCTGTGGACGCCCCAGCAGGGCCGATACATTGCCGGCGATACCGCGTGGAATAACGCGATTGGCTACTACTCACCGGAATTCGCGGGAATTTCGTTCCGGGGCTTGTATAGCCTTGGCGAGCAGCCGGGCACGAGTTCGCAGAACAATGCTGTCGGTATGCTGCTCTATGATCGCGGGCCATTATCGGCGAGTTTTGCCATCCAGAGAACCCGGCTTGGTCCCGGACTTCCTGCGGGAAGCTGGGCGCAGACAGCGATGGCCGGGGGATTGTCCTATGACTTCAAGGTCATCAAGCTGCTGACCGAGTATGTCCACACAAGTACCAGCGGTGCATCAACGACGACCGACGCGCTGCAGGTGGGTGCCCAGATTCCGGTCGGCAGCGGGAAGATCCTGGCCTCTGCAGTGTCTTCACGCGTACGTAGCGATGTCATGGCGGACTATCGGCGTCACGGACTTGCCGGTGGTTATGACTATGCTCTGTCGAAACGCACGGACGTATACGCTGTGACGATGTTCGACAAGGTTACCGAAAAAGGCAGTGGCACCAGCTTTGCGCTGGGCATGCGCCACAAGTTTTAGCCGCTTACAAGATAAACCGATCAGGAGCCAGACATGCAAATCGATTGGGACGTTGAAATCCCCATGGACGATGGTTTGGTGGTTCGGGCCGACGTCTTTCGCCCGAAAGAGGAAGGACGCTACCCCGTGTTGATGTCCTACGGACCATACGCCAAAGGCCTGCCATTCCAGGTGGGATTCCCCGCACAATGGCAATCGCTCACTACTAAGCACCCGGAAATTCTGAAGGGCAGCAGCGGCAAGTACGCGAACTGGGAAACCGCGGATCCGGAAAGATGGGTGCCGTTGGGTTACATCTGCATTCGCGTGGACTCGCGCGGCGCTGGCCGATCGCCGGGCGTCATCGATTGCTTCTCCCCGCGCGAGGCGCAGGACTTCTACGATTGCATTGAATGGGCAGCGAAACAACCGTGGAGCAACGGGAAGATCGGCCTGGCCGGCGTTTCCTACTACGGCGCCACCCAATGGCTGGCGGCGGCGAAACGTCCTCCGCATCTGGCCGCGATCTGCCCGTTCGAAGGGTTCTCCGACTACTATCGCGACGCCTGCCGGCACGGCGGCATCCTCAACACGTTCATGGTGGCCTGGTATCCGAAGCAGGTGGAAAACGTGCAGCACGGCCTGGGGCGGCGCGGGCGTGTGAACCCTAACAACGGGTTGCCGATCTCCGGGCCGGCAGAACTCAGCGACGGAGAACTGCTCGCCAATCGCGTCGACATCAACGCGACGCAGTTGAGCGCCGAGCTTATCACTGATAGCTACTTTGACGGCCGCCGTGCGGACCTGGGTGCGATCGAGGTACCGGTGCTTTCCTGCGGCAACTGGGGTGGCCATGGCCTGCACCTGCGCGGCAATGTCCAAGGCTACTTGGGTGCCGGCTCGAAGCATAAGTGGCTCGAATTGCACGGGCTCGAGCATTGGACGGAGTTCTATACGGACTACGGCGTGGCGCTCCAGAAGCGGTTTTTTGACTGCTTCCTCAAGGGCGAGGACAACGGCTGGGATCGGCAGCCGCCGATCAAGATGCAGGTGCGCCACGTGGATCGTTTTGTGGAGCGCGACGAGCATGAATGGCCCTTGGCGCGCACCGCATGGACGCCCATGTATCTGGACGCCGGCGCACCGAGCCTGCGATCGGAGCCGAGCGTGACAGCTTCGCGCGTCTCGTTTGACGGCATGGCAGGCAAGGTAAGCTTCAGCACTGCACCCTTCGAGCGCGAAACCGAGGTGACCGGCCCGCTGTCTGCCACGCTCTGGATCTCCACGACGGCCCGCGATGCGGATCTGTTCCTGACGCTGCGGGCTTTCGCTCCGGACGGCAAGGAGCACCTGATCTTGGGGGCAGTCGAACCCAATGCCCCCCTCGCGCAAGGCTGGCTTAGAGCGTCGCACCGAAAGCTGGATCCTCAAGCCTCCAGGCCGTATCAGCCCGTGCACACGCACCAGGAGATCCAACTTCTCGAACCGAACGAGATCTACGAGCTGCAGGTCGAGATCTGGCCCATGTGCTTCGTCTTCCCGAAGGGCTACCGGCTGGTGCTGACTGTGGGCAGCTCGGACTTCGAGCACGACCTGCCCGGACCCTATCCGCAGATTTATGGCAAGTCGATGCGCGGCTCGTCGGTGCTGCTGCACGATCACCCCGACGACCGCAGGTCTGACCGCTTCGCCGGTCAGACCACCGTTCACACGGGCGAGAAGTACGCGTCGTTCCTGCTTCTCCCCGTCATTCCCGCAACATGCTGAACGGAGGCGCCATGAGCACGACGGGTCGGAAATTCCTCGCGCGCACCGCTGGTGCATTTGCGGCCGCCGGCCTCCTGCTGCGGCACGCCGCCAACGCACAACAGGCATGGCCGGCCAGAGCGGAGATTCCACCAAGATGACACTGAAAGAGCGGCTTGCCCCGCCGCTGCGTTTCAGGCCTGATATGGCGTCGCTCAACAGGGCTCGATGAACTTCTCGATCCATCCAGAGGCCCGGGCGATGCTTCTTCGGGCGGGAATTTGCAGCAGCTTGCGTTGCATGCCCCCCATTCGGACGGGCGCGTCTCACAGGGAAAGGGACGCGCTGACGATAGCAGCTCTACGCGTTGACCGTAGTTCGGCCCGAAGCGGCCATCTGTCGGCGTGATTGCGAATGGCAGAGAAGGGTCGATTAGAGCCATCTGGCTTGACAGCGATCTCGCCTGCTAAATGCCCACGTGGCCGCTGCAGATCCCACGCAGCATCCCCGGTATTCGGTACCGAGCCAAGTAAGACCGACCGATGAGCACATCGTCCTCCATCTTTCCAACCGGTGGGACAGGGTTTCGGAGCTATGAGCCGCGCCCGATAGGGGATTCCGATCTATCTATCGTTCCGAACCTCTCCGTATCGGAACCTTAGCCATCTTCCCGCATCACGCCGTGCAACGACTCTCCGAACTTTCTGCTGGCCCGTTAAGAGGCGATCAGACAGTACCGGCAATGACCACGCAACCCGGCTGGCGGCGCTACGCTACGCTACGCTACGGCTGGCCAACCGAACCTAGCCTTAACACAAGCCGTTGATTTCGCTGGAATTCGGTCCGACCCGATCTTGAACCGCCCAGTTTTTCTCTCGGATTCCTCATGCTGATAAGAATGGTTATCGGCATGATGGCGAATGACAAAAAAGCCGCCCGGAGGCGGCTATCTTTACTCGGTTTCTGCATAGACACGCAGCTTCCAGCGGATCTCGCCTTGGTTCGTACTGTGCTGCTTGTGGTTCTGCGTCGTGAACGGGTCGCCCGCATTCAATGCGCGCTCTTGGCCGCATCCCGTGCGGACATGGATGCCCGAATGCGACACTGTCTTTCCGGGCGCGTGCTCCGTTTCAAAAACTTGGTTCGGCTTGGCTTTTTTCACTGCCTTTTCATCAAGGTACAACGCCATCATTTTCTCCTCTAGCCCTCCATGGGCCTGCCGGCGCACTTGAGGGCAGACATATGTGATTCAAGAGGCGTTTTCCCACTCATCCTCGGACGGCCGGATCGCGTCGACCAAGGCTTGAAGCCGCGCCGCGTCGCCGGGGGCCTGGTCGCTATACGTCAGCCGGCCCCACACCACGACGGCGCCGTGCGCGAACTGCTGGAACTACCCTTTCGCAGTGAAATCGGTCTCTCTGTCGGCCATTTCCTTCCAGAGCCCAATCGACGCCCCGACCACGGCTGTCAAGTCAGCGTAGGAATAGCGCGGCTCGCGCCGGGCCGCGTCGGCGCGCTCGGCGTCGATTTCGCCTGCGCGCGCATGGCGCTGCGCACTTCGCGACGAAAACCACTCATGCGTTCTCCCTTGCCCCCGCGGGCGTTCCCTACCGATGCGGCTCGAACGGATTCAACAGGTCGACCCCGAAGTCCGCGAAATCACTAACATTGCGCGTCACGACGGTCAGATGGTGCTGCTTGGCCGTTGCCGCGATCATGGCATCCTCGTACAGCGTCTCGGAACGCCGGTGCATCAACCGCGCCCACAGGCGGAAGGTGCCTGCATCCATAGGCAGCACGTTGTAGACGGCGGAAACCAGATCCACCCATCGCTCGATTTCGTCAGCCTTGGTGACGTCCTGGTCGCGCGTGAGTTCGATGCCGGCCTGAATCTCCCCCAGGGTCACGGCCGACAGGAAGAGCTTGTCGTCGGTCACCGATTGGAGCCACTCAACGACCGCACCATGAGGGCGAGGCCGCCGTAGTTCAGAGATGACGTTGGTGTCCAGCAGGTACATGCGATGCATTCAGTGAGCCGGGACGACACGCCGGCGACGTGCGGCGCCACGCGGCGGCACGAGACATTCCGTGCGGGCCGTGTCGGAGAGCAAGAGGTCCTTAAGGGATGGCTTGGCCGCTGCATGCAATCGCCGCCATTCTGCCGCCGGCACCAGGACGGCCGCTTCGGTACCACGCTTGGTCACCATCTGTGGGCCGCTGGAGAGGCAGGCGTCGAGAAATTCACTGAAACGCGCTTTGGCGTCCTGAACAGACCATGCTTTCATGATTGCCCCATATAACTAGTTACCTGACTAGTCTATCACTTCCTTTGGCCGCTTGCAGAGCGGTTGTCCGCTATTCGCAAATATACGAGAGGATTACGGCCGCCCCTTCATCTGCCTTGCTCGCAACTCCAATGATCGGCAAGAAGACGAGTGACAAAAAAGCCGCCCCGGGGCGGCGTCACTGCGCTCAATCCTCGCTCCATCGGTGACATCTCCAACACCATGCATATCGAAGGCGAGGGAAATCGTCACCCTGGGCAGGGAAGCGATTTCCCCGCTGGGATCAACAGCCATTGCAGGAGTCAAGCTGTGTTTGATACCTACTTCAGCATCGGATCCACAGGCGCACCAGGTTGTCCCCGGAGACACTCGTGTTTCCCTTGCGTTTTGCGGCAAGCCGCAGATAGCGCTCCAGCACTTCCAGTTCATGATCGGAAGCCTGCGAGAGCCAGTCGTTCCAGTGCTGCCAGAACGATTTGCGATTTCCCTCCATATCGATTCTCCTAACAGCGGGAATCGATCCCAGGGGACGGATTCCCCAGGCGGCTGGAAACATCGCGGCGTCAGCAACACCTCACCGATCGCCCTCTTCCTCGAGTTCGCCGAACAAATCCCACACGAAGCGAGCGGGTCGAAAGCTAATGCCGTCGACCTTGAATCCTTCCCCGTAATGGCGGAAGTTCGCTTCGATGAATGTCGTGACTTCCAACATCGCCTTGAAATATGTCACGTCGCATTTGCTGTGCTTATGAAACTCCACACAGTATTCGGCGTTGACCCAGATCTTCTTTCCCTCAGCCGGGACGGCTGCCACTGTCACCAGCAGCGGGTCGCGCCGTCGAAGGCATAACCAAGCTCAATGAGCCAGCCTTGTTGCGCGTAGCGCTGGAACCGTGACAGACCTTCTTCCAGCACAACACACAAGCCGGCTTCGAGGCGTTCGTAAAAAATACTGTCGCCAAAGAGCTGACGGTCATCACACGGAGCGTGCCTGGTAGCGCGGTCCTCGCGGTGGCTCGGACTGACAACGTCATCGTCAAACGCGGCATCGAAATTGAAACCGGGCGGAACGTCGACGTAGTGGTCGGCCGTACTATGTTGAGAAAACAAATACATGGTGAGATCTCCCGTCAGTGTTGAGCGGCAGACGCACCAGTTTCCCGAGCGGGCGGCGTCAGCCCGCAAGGGTGGAAAGGGAACAGCCATCAGTAGATGGCCGCGGGTGATTCATTGGAACGTGGGGGTTCAGTCCAACGCCCTGCTGCTACATGGCCGGTTACTGTGAGCCTGCGCATCCGTGAGGACGCAGCGTGGGAGGCGTGCAGACTCAGGGAGTTCCGGTCTGAAACCATTTCAGAGACCCAGTTTCATCCTAAGGGCGCAAGCAGAGCTTGCTGAGCGTTGAATTGGCCGGACAACGCACAAACCGGGAACATCCTGTGACAACCTGGAGGTTCCGAAAGGGAGAACCCCTTCAGAACCCACCAGGTCAGCGACTCAAGCATACGACCCGGTACGGCGGGGAGCAAACGCCCACGAATCACGGTACGGATTTCGCCTTGCGATTCGCCCTCCCTAACCTTATAGGCTTGGGCAGACGGATCTCCGAGCTTGAAGCCGATCAAGACTTTCCGATCGGCGAGTACATCCTGCTCGAGCATTTTGACGATTTCCTTGGCGCGTTGACCAACGACGTAGACGTCGCAGTACGTGTACTGGGCGTCATCGCGTTTGCCACGCAGAGCAGCGATGTTGCAGGCGAGCACAGGACCATTGTCGGTCGGCACATCACGCACGCGTGAGAGATAGCCGATACCAGACATGTGGAGATCGAAGTACTGCGATTGGACTTGCTGGGAAGCGGATTGGGATTGCGACATGATGGGCTCCTAAAATGAAAAAAGGGAGTCCACACATCCCGGCGGGAGTGTTAGAACCCCCAGCTGGGACAATCAATCAGATTTTGATCACGTCCAAGATCCCAGAGGGATCCGTTGCCATTTCATGGACCGAGCAACGTTCAAGGCCGTCAGGTGAACTGACAGGGATTGATCCGATAACCGAGATCGGACGGGGCCGAGGCCAGCTAAAACGGTTCTGTTCAACGCGAAGATTTGGAAGATGTCAAGCACCTCTCGATGCGGCAAATCTCACAAAATAGGACTTGTCCGGTTGCGGGCGCGCTCATGCCGCTGCCTAACTTGATTCGTCGGCAGTGCCGACACTCGCACGCCGTGAGGCGCTACGGACAATTTTTCCGCAGTAAGAATGGAATGACCATGATGCCGCGGCGGTGCTAACGCCTAGCGATACTCCTGTGCTGCTGTTCCGCCGAGCAGACGATGGGATTGGGGCCAACCCGGTCCTCATTAGGGAAAATGGGGGAGGTCAATCCCCAGGCTGCTGCTCTGCCAACTCCCGCGCCACGGCGTCGGCACCTGCCTGCACGAACACCGCCAATCTGTCAGTGCCCAGATACGCATTCATTTCGCACACCAAGGCGCCCTTGGCAGCTCCATCGAGCCAGGGCCGTCCGCATGCCAGCAGGCGAATTGTCTGGCGGTAGTGTTCGAGGTAGCGCCGCTGCTCAGGTACGGCCATGGCCGGCGCTCCGGGCTGCCCATGGCCTGTGTAGATGCTGTCTTCCGGCATCAGGATGGATTCCAATTGCGTCAGGCTGTGCAGCCACTGCGTCGAGTGGCCATCGTTCATGAACGAGTGCACGCCATTGAACACGACGTCGCCAACGAAGACTGCCCGCCGGCTCTCTCCGACCAGCCAGCAGGTATCGCAGGCAGATTCGCCCTTGCCGAGTTCCACCAGTTCAAAGCGAAGCCCATCGATCCACATCGCTTCGCCTGTCGCCATAAACCTGTCTGCGGTGAACTTGTCATCGGGCCACTCGGCACCGAAGATCGGCTTCCACTTCAGCGCTTTGCTATCGACGCTCCCGTGGATGGCCGCATTGACCGCTCGCGTTGTGATCACCGGGACCTTGCCGGCGATATCGCGGAGCTGGCCAACGCCGTTGTAGTGATCCGGATGGCCATGCGTGATCAGGATCGCTGCCAGCGGCTTGCCGATGGACCCGGCATAGGCTTTGAGTCCGCGCGCTTCGGATACGGTCATCATCGTGTCGATGATGACCAGTTGCTTCGCGGTTTCGACGATGAAGGCGTTGGTATGGAAAGTATCTGCCCCGGATCCATACTGATGCACCCTGCATCCATCGTGCTCAAAGCGCGAGACGGTGCATTCAAGATTGAAGGTCATGCTGTAGCTTTGCTCCTCATTACTCAAGCAAGCCACTAAGCCGAAGCGGTGGCCACTCGGTGCACGTGTATTCCGCTCATGTACGCCGTTGCTCGCAGCGGCGTTCCGAACACCATTGATTTCACGTAAGTACTGAACGGAATATTCCCATGGCCGGAAATTCAATAGCCCCTGCTTCACAGTTCATCGACGTTGTTCTGCAAACATTCGGCTTCGTCGCTGCTTAGCATCTGGACCAGCGCGGTGGATCGCGGTACCCGCATATTGCCTTCGTTGACAGATAGAAGCCACTTCTCGCGGTCGCCGTGAGTCAGACAATTTCAGTACCGAAATGGCCCCGAAGAAGGCATCCGATGCAGATGAGCTCACTGCAAGCTTAAGACTCGTCAAAACGGAAAACTTCAATAGAACTGAGCCCCCGTACTGTACGCGAATGTCGGTGATTGGGCACGGTAGGCTCTGCAGAACCCACTCAATTAATCTGGATTGCACAGGATGTGGGAAGCGTACCGCGCCAATAACAGCGAAGGCGCAGACAACGCTCAATAATTAGGACGTGTCCGATTCCATTGACAGCATGTCACCAGTAAACTTGCGGCATACCTTACCGAAGAGCGACATGAAGCAAAGTGAAGCACGCCGAGCCCTGATACTGGGACTCGCCGCCATTTCCATGGCCGCCGGCATCGCCTGGGCTGGCGAGGCCGAGGACCTGTATGCGGCGATGGCGGCTGGCAAGTGCAAGCCCGCCACCACCACCTTGCAAGCGCGGGCTAAGGCCGGCGCGGTCGCGGCCCAGACGAAGCTGGCTATGGCCTATTACTTTGGCACCTGCATCAAGATGGACATGCAGGCGGCCACGGTGTGGCTGCGCAAGGCCGGCGCGCAGGGCGACGCGGATGCGCGCAATCAGATTGGCATGATGTATTTGCATGGCGAGGGCGTGCCCAAGGACCCAGCCGAGGCTGTGCGCTGGCTCCGCCTGGCGGCGGAGCAAGGCTACGCGCCGGCCCAGTTCAACCTGGCATACCGATACCTCAACGGCGACGGCGTGGCGGTGGACGCCCGCGAAACGGTCAAATGGATGCGCAAGGCGGCCGAGCAGGGCGACGCGGATGCACGCAATCAGATTGGCATGATGTATTTGCATGGCGAGGGCGTGCCCAAGGACCCGGCCGAGGCTGTGCGCTGGCTCCGCCTGGCGGCGGAGCAAGGCAACGCGGCGGCCCAGTTCAACCTGGCATACCGATACCGCAACGGCGACGGCGTGGCGGTGGACGCCCGCGAAACGGTCAAATGGATGCGCAAGGCGGCCGAGCAAGGCGACGCGGATGCGCAGGTGTACCTTGGCTCCGCGCTGTTCAACGGCGAAGGCATGCTCCTGAGCAACAAGCGTGAAGGCGTGAATTGGTTTCGGAAGGCCGCCGTGCAGGGCAATGAGTTTGGCCAGTTGGACCTGGCGATAGCCTACTCACATGGCTTGGGCGTGCCGCGCAACAGGGTACTGGCCTATGCCTGGGTGCTGCTATCGACCCGCGGGGTCAAGCCGGATGCGGAGGGCGTGAAACTGCGCACTGAAATCGAGAAGGACCTGACCGCCAAACAGCGGGCAGAGGCCGAGCGGCTGGCGCGCGAGTGGAAGGTGGGACAGGATCTCACGACAACAATGCAGTGAGCCACGTGTTGCTGAACCACCAGTTGTCAAGAGTCGGCACCCTCCTCCCGCACGGAGCGATCCGAGCGAGCACCTTATTGCTTCAATGAGAGCTATTCGAAGTGGCCAAGGGCAGGAATGTTATGACTCGGTTCGACAACGTAGTGGCGCTGTGTCGGGAAAAGACGGCGCTATGGAAAGGCCAAGAAGAGCGGCATCGGATTTCGTCGCGCTGTGTGCCCCCTTGATGGCCAATATTGACCCAATCCCAACTTCGGAAAAAATAGGAATGAAAAAACAACTGCTGCGCCTGAGTGCTGTCATGCTTGTCATCGGCGGACCCGCGCACGTTCATGCGGCGAAGCTGCCGTCGCTGCCCTCCCTTCTCGAATGCAAGGGCGAAGCCAGCGGTGTGGCCGCCTATGTCGACGCGCTGGAAGACGGCGGACTGCCAAGCTGGAGCAAGAATGAAGAATTGAGCGGCTTTGCCTCAGACGTGTATCGCACTCCGAAGCCCGTCAACGTCGCCGGCCTGACCGCCACTAACGTGCGGTTCGGCTCCTACCAACTCGGCAACTACACTGCCTATGGCATCACCAGCGCCACCGATCTCGACGCCGTGGCCCAACAGCTCGGTCTGCGCGGCGTGGCCGGCCGGGGCCTGGCCCGCGAAAGCACACGCGGTGCGTGGATCGTGGCGCGCGAGTATGAGGGGCGGGTAGAGTTGGGCTGTGAGTATCCCAACCCGTTGCTTGGCGGGAAGACGGGCGCGTCAAAGCGCTAATCCCGGTAGGAGCGATGCTTGTCCTGGCACCGCCACTACCCCTATCTGACCCTCCTGCCAGTGACAGTGATTGACGAGAGCTCGTGCGAGCCTGTGGTGCATGAGCTGTCGCGCACTTTACCGTATCGAGGAACAGATCCGAGGTAAGCCTTCAGACGAACGCCAGCGGGTACGGCAGGTGCTCGCCATGCCGTTGCTCGACGACATGAAGCATGTGGTTCGAAGCGACGCAACGCAAGTTGCGCGCTTCGATTTGATCATGACACTGCCTCGTGTCATACGCGCCGTCACCGCCGACGGTGCCAATCGGCACGTCTTCAGGGATCTGATCGAGCAGTTCGGGCAACGCGTCGGCATCGGCGACGTCTTGATGCGTCATCGGTGCAGCGCATACCTGGCCGGTATTCGCATCTTTGCCAGATGCACCTTGCGCCAGGTGCGCCGCTTCGAATAGCCTTGTTTGCACACCTTCCATTCGCCTTCGCCATACAGTTTCACGCCAGTGCTGTCCACCAGCAGGTGCATCGACTCACCGGTGTACATGGCTGGCAACGTCACCGCGAGCTCCTGCGCGTGGCGGCTCAACGTCGTGTCCCACAGGGACTTCCTTCGATCGTCATTCGATACCGGCAGTTCGGGGAATGCGAGCTTGCGCAGGCAGCACGCGAAGCCCTGGAGAGCCCGCAGAGGCAGATGGAAGACTTGCTTGAGCCCAAGCAGCATCTGAATCGTCGCGTCCGAGTAGATGTGCGGCCGCCCCAGCCTGGGCAACGTGCCATCGGGAACCGTGCCCAGTACGCTTTCGTCGACCCACATCGTCACGTCACCTCTCGCGATCAAGCCGGCGTGGTAGCTCGCCCGGTTCCTGACACGATAGACCCCCTTCGGCTCGTTTCGCTTGTGCTCGTCCTTACGCATCTTCCCGGGGAAAAATCGAGAAGCAACGCAAGTCCCCGGAAAACTAGCAGACCTGCCGCACCGACTGTTGCGCGCAAACGTCAGCTCGCGCCACCGGATTTATGCAACAACCTTCCTATTTGAGCGAAGAAAGCATGAAATATTCAGCACTTGTATTGGTTGGTCTATTTTTGGTGATTGGGGTCTTCGCTAACGCGACATCATTTGGACGTAAGGCGACTGCCGACATTGATTCGATTGACAGTAAGCCTGCTATTTGCTTCCCGAAGGATGCAGGGAAGGCGTTTTCAGTCGGCTGGATATCAGTCTATGAGAGCTATGCAATAAATCCCGGCTCTTGGGGGGCAGCACTCGAAGCGGGCGCCAGACCATTAGTGCTAAAGCCTGGCGATTGCATCGTATTTGGTGTTGCGCCAGATGGCTATGAATTATATTACCATAAAATAAATAATTTGCCGTTGAAGCTCGAATCAAATAGGACTTATGTATTTCGAATTAGTAATGCTTACCAGCCAAGATATAGTTATTCGGCTGTTTTTTGTGTCAGCAAGTCCGCAGATTGAGCTCAGGAATACCGTCAGTACACGCGACTGCCTGATGGAAGTGAATTCATTCCATCTTGCGATGCCAAACGCAACGGAAATTCGCAATCGGATTGATGTTGGTTGCTGTGGTTACATCTGACTGGGCTGCCTCGAGACCGGCTGACTCCATGGATGATGAGATAAAGGAGCTTACAAAATGGAAAATAAGTTATATCAACGGAAACTACGGTCGGCGCTCTCTGATCTTTTTGTAGATAGCGAGGTCGACTACAAGAAAATCGCGGAGGTGGCAAAATATTACTCCATTGAGGAGGTTGAGTTCGCTCTGTTTGAAAGAGTGGCACCCGTTTGCATCAGCAATATGCTGACACCGACGCCATCTATTTGGTGGCACTTCGACGAAGAGCAACTGCTAGTGGATATTGAGTCACTGGTCAAGAAGAGGGCTGAACAGGGGGTGCTGGGTAAATGTCTATCCGCTGTGACAGGGCGTTTTATACGTCTAATTAGTGCGAAGGCATGGACCCAGCTAAAAGACGAAATCGAGATAGCCAAGAAGGAGGGCTAACAGCATCTCGTTATACAGAACCCATGAACCCTCCCGCCGCGCCTGAATCAGAAAGGCGGCATGCATTGTTCGCTGCGTGCCTATCCAGATCGTTTTGGCGCAGGGTTCGCCATCACTCTTGCGCCCAAGCGGTCCTCCCAGAGAGGCCACCAGGCAAATCCTCTGATTCAGGGCGCGCTCTGGGCGCTCGACGACTTCGGCACGGGGCAGGGTTCGCTGTCCTACCTTGAACAGCTCGATGCCGATTTCCTCAAGATCGATCGCTCGTTCGTCATGGGCATCGGCACGGACTCCGTCAACGCCGTGGTGCTCGACACCATCATAGGTGTTCGAGGAGTATTGGATCGCATAGCGACCCCAGTTCCCGAACACGCCAACCGGAGCTTTTCCCACTGCCTCTACTCAATCTCCGAAAAGCACTAGTCCCTGCGAAATGCCGTCTTTATGGATACGCTCAAGGGAGGGGATCTGCCGCGCGTCCATGCGTTTCCACGATACAGTGGCCTTGCCAGTTTCCAGGCCAGTGCGACTCATTCGTCGTCTGCCCGTCGAGAGGTTTGCACTAATGCTACGCTCCTCGCCGGAACCTCGATGAAAATAGTTGTAGTCGTAGCCAGTCATGGTCATCGCCTGCTGCTGGTAGCGGAAGGCATAACGCGTGGTGCTCGTGTCCCAGGTCCCTGCACTCATCGACGACAGGCGAAAGGACACCATCAGCAGGCCACGTTCGATGGCGATCCCGTCGAAGGGATCGTCGGCCACCGGATTGTCGTGCGGAGGGATAAAGGCGTTGTTCTGCAGAAGTTTATTGAAACCGCCATGGGCGTTGGACAGGGCCAGCACCAGCATGCGCGGATTGGCATCGATCTCCGACTCTCCGAGGCCATCGTTCTTGCGTCGGTAAGCGGCGTCGTTGCCTTGCAGCACCAGTGCCACATCAGCCTTGCCGTCGTTGTTCAGATCGCCTGCGGCGCTTGCCAGTACCCTCCAGTCGCGCGGTACGAAATCACTGTGCTGCTGCCCGCTAGCCGTTACCGTCGGATAGCGGCACGGAGGAAAGTCGTCGCTCTCCTGGGCTTGGCTGAGTGGCGGGATCAGGGCTGCCAAAATTGGTATCAGTGCTGAAATTCTCATCGTGATCCTAAGAGTTGCGTTGTTTTTTGAGAAGACAGTGATTAACAGTCATCGGAGCGAATCCGTCGTGGCGGACGCCGGCTGAGCAGCGGGATGGCCTGTGCCTGCTGCTCGAATTGGAACCGCTGGTCTCGCCGTGCCTTATGGTTCTGGCGAAGGGGCGTGGCTGGCCAAGTTTGCATAGATCGTAGCGCGTCAACCTGGGGGGATCGAACCGCTCCGAGTCATCTTCCATTACGCACGCATCGTCACCATTCGAGTCCTGGTCCTGCAGCGTGCGCTCCAGTTCAGAAATCGCCTGATCCCGCTTGGCAACCGGATCAGTCCAGATCGTGTCGAAGACGACGGCACCGCCGACGAATGCGGCTACAAGGCCAGCGGCGAAGGTTTGGCCAAGATAGCCTTGCAGGCGAGGTTGGGCGTCTGCAAGCGAGACGCTCGTTCCCCTGCGGCCGGGATCGAACATCTGCGATGTACTTCGGCTTTCCCGTTGCGTTCCACGCGGCGAGACGTGGGCGGGAAATGGGCCATATCCCAACGTCAGGTATGTGCCTGCGTTTGGCCGATCTGTTCGCAAACCAGTTCGATGAACACGTCGGAACTGAGTATGCCGGTGCCCATGCATGAGAACGCGGTTTTCCCCCCAAGGTCTTGAATGGTCAATCTCTCGGTCGATTTGCCCAGTTCGAGACGTTTTAGCGTGCTGAGAGGCCAGGTGACGCCATCAACGTGCAGCCCTTCGTTCGAGAGTGTCAGTTCTTGCGTTTTCAGAGCCAGGAAGCGGCCAATCCAGCGTTTTATGTAGAAATCCGTAGTTCGGATATAGCGAAAAGTGGCACGATGGCCATCCGCGATTTGCTATTCCAGGACGGGCAGGCGATGAGCAACATGGCGTGTACGGAATTCGTCCATGAAATCGTCGAAGCCCCTGAGCTCGCCGGATACCAGGACCCAATTCTGTTCCGGCGTGGTGCGGTAGGCAAAGTTGTTGATCGATCCTGCGAGGGCGGTTTGGCCACTTGCAAACAGATAGACATCCTGGATGGCAGCAAAAGGCGCATAGGTGCGCGTCTCGCCGATCTGATGAACCACCCCGTCTTCGTGCAGTTCAAAACGGCTCTTGCGCCGCCTTATCACCATATAGCATTGCAGCAGCACGATTAATACCAGTATCGCCATGAAAGCGGAACTGCCATGGTGGAGGCTGAGATTGTCGGGGGTGACCAGATTCACGTGAGAGTACCGGATGGGCGCTGCTGCATGCCGTGTACTCGCCGGAAGAATCGTGCTCAGATACAGTACAAAGCCTGACGCGCCGGCCAGGACGGCGGCAAAAATGGCTAAGAAAATGGGGCCGATCCGACTGTGGCGAAACAATGCGAGTGCTTCGGAGGCCGGCGGGGTTCGTGGATGAGTCATGCTACTTCCTTATTGGGGATCAAAGCGGTCCTTATTCGTATTCAGGTTATCTTGATGCAATCGTTGCGCCCACTGGGCAGGGATCTGCCTTCCATGGGGCGTCCACGGAGACGCGTTGTGCCCTGCCGCTGACACTGAGCTCGCCAGAAGTGTTCGTTCGATTCAGACGAATTTTCCGAATTCCGCTCGTCGCGAGGCGTGCTGCATCCATCCGGGCTAGCCCCTGGTTCAGGGGCTTGGCAAACATGCCGCGTGGGTCCACCTGCCGATACCCTCGCGGGGCTCGGGACTGGGATCACCAGATATACCGGTAGCCCATGCTGACCGACCACGGCTCGTCCAGCCTGGAGCCGCTTGCATACTCGTAGTCGACATACGGGCGGTGGCTCGTGCCCAGTGACGCGGCGACGCCCCGGGCCCCGTTCGGTGCGGCCGCCGGACAGGTCGGTCCGGGTGGCGATGCCGTTGGTGCGTACCGTGCGCTTGCCGTCGAACGCCTCCGACCGGCTCAGTTTGACGTAGGGCTGAAATGGACCGAGAACACAGCCAAGGCAAACACCTATCGCGAGACACGCTTGCCATGGCCTGCTCGAACAGTACGCCGGACAGCTCAGGCAACGCCTCGCCCTGCTGCACCCGCGTGGCCACGCCATGCCCACCGCCCTGTCATCCTTGACGCAGGTCCCGCGGCCAAAGGCAACGCCCAGATGTGCCTGGGCCGCGGCTACGCGAGCCTTGGCCCGTGCGTGCAAGGTGGCGGTGGCTCGCACTTGCCACCTCTCATCCCGGGTACAGGTCCTCGGCCTCGTCAGCCCAGGCGCTGCCGACAGCCACCGAAATAGCGGCGAGTCCTAGCATCGGGGCTCGGCGTGTATTCTGTTGCTTCATGTCGCGTTTCGATAAGGTATGCCGCCAGTGTACTGGCGGCATACCGCTAATGAAATCGGACACGTCCTAAACAGCGAGCTATCGACCGCGCCATACGCCACACCCGTCGCCAATCGTTTCCTTCAAGCAGCCGACAGTCGTGCCTGGGCCAGTACCACGGTGCCGCTGTTGGTCTTCCCGATCAGCGTCGCTATATTCGCTGTCTGCGGTGCACTGCTGCGCATGCCGCGGAACGTGGCCGCGATGGGGTCACGCACGATCATGGCCTCCGGTCTCGTCCCGTCCGTCCTTGGCAACCGTTTGGGGAGCGCATGTCCCCACCGCCCGCCTCTCGCCAGCGAGCGCTATGCCACCGTTGCCAATGGCTCCCATGTACTACTCGTCAAAAACCGAAAATTAGTATTCCAGATTCGCGTCATTTAGGACTTGTCCGATTTCATTGGCGGTATGCCTCCAGTAGACTTGCGGCGTGCGTTCGCTGCCCCCCTTTTTTTCCTGCGATATCCGCATCTTGCAGGCACTGGGGCTCGCGTGGGGTGGACCCGGCGCAAGCTCTGCCATGGATGCCATGGTTGGCATCAAGCATCGGCAGGACCACCTTATAGAGCCAGTCGTGGGCATGCTGCGTTTCCACGGATACACTCGCGTTGGTAAGCCAAATGGGGCTCCGTCAGTTCCAGTCTTTTCCAATCGGAAAGGAGATACCCGGAGCGAATGGGGATCATCAACTCGGTGGCCAGCACCGTCCCAACCAATTGAGTGTACTTGACCATTTCACGGCACCAAGCCACTCCGCTCCCAACAGAATCCAGATGGCAGAAGTATGGACAACGTCAACAAACTAACTGAAATTCTGGCACTTTGCGTTCCGCAGCTAGATCCATCGCCGCTGCGTGCTGCGCCACCAGCCAGTACTGACAGGTCGGATGTATTGGCGTGGTTCGCCAATCATCTTGAGCAACAGGGTCTCCTCGCCTATGAGGAGTGGAAAGAGTATTTCGGTCACGTACCTGCCCTCCAATCTCTCTCTGGCATCGATTTCGCAGACTATGACGATGACTTCATCATTAGCCTTATCGAGGATGTTGAATTCCCTGACGCGGAGGCCGCCTATACCCTGCAATACGAGTTGCCTTTTTTGGAGCATATCAATTCCATCCTTCAGCCCCAAGGCCTGCGCTTAGTTGACCTGTTGCCGTTCGAGAATGCGTATATCTTCTGCGTCAAGGATGACGAAGACCAATTGCGACAGCTTAGCAAGTGCTTGCAGGCATTTGATATGGACATCAATGAACGCAGCGCAATGAATCAGCAACAGGCGATGGCGCATCTTGATGCATTGCTGGGAAATGGCTGAGGATCAATCCTCGTCACGTCGGCTGGAAACCGCCAGCGCAGGTATCTTCGCGCGCTGTTCAACGGCGAAGGCATGCTCCTGAGCAAAAAAGCGTGAAGGCGTGAAATGGTTGCGGAAGACCGCCGTGCAGGACGATGAGTTTGCACGGATGGACATGGCGATGGCCTACGAACGTGGCTTGGGCGTGCCGCGGCCCCCCCCCTATCAGCAGGGTTGAACAACTACTGCCTTGGGCTGTTGGCAGGGATCGAGCCGCACTATCCCAAGAAACGGCGAGGCCGCCCGACGAGGCACTGGAAGATGCGCTGTACGACAGCATGGCGATCCGCACGTTCGCGCGAATAGACCTGGCGTTCTCCGCCTTCCGGATCTCGATGCGCATGCGCTCTCCGGGTTGTAGTTGTTGGTATTTCGTTCTTGTCATTCACCCCACCCTTAGCGGATGGCAAGGTGTTGCACTTCAAATTTGAGGCCGCCATGCGTAAACTCTCGGCGTCGGGCAGCTAAGACGACTATGCGAAACCGATTTGGAAAAATGGTGCGTGCGCTCGCCGGACTAGTCGTGGCTTTGCCGCCTTTGGCCGGGGCAGATGATGCCCAGGCCCAATCACTGCAAGGCGTTTGGGAAGGCACGTTGGGCACCCAGAACATCGTTGCCTGCTTCAACGGCGATACCACGGGGTCGGGCAGCTACTACTACCTGCATTACCTCAAGCCGATCCAGCTTCAACGTGAAAAGGACGGCACGGGCTGGTTCGAGTCGCGCTACGATTCGAAGGCCGGTAAGGACGTCAAGACTGGATCGTGGTCGCTGCAGACGATGGACAATGGTCGCCTGAAGGGCGAGTGGAAGCACCCGAAGAGAGGTCGCTCGTTGCCGCTTGCGCTCACCCCGATCAGCGATGAGGGCGATGAGTTGCCCTGCGCGAGTAACTCTTTTAACGACCGGCTCGAAACCGTGCAACCGGTGGCAATAGGCAAACAGGAGGTCTTCGAGGGCAAGCCGTTCCGGCGGCTACGTGCAGGCGGAGAAGAAACGCTTGAATTGCTGGTCGACGGCCCCGGTATCGCCAAGATCAATCGCGTGCTGCGCTCGAAGTGTAACGGCCCGGCCAATACCGTATTGACGAACCGCACTTTGGCGCTCGTGTGGCAGGAAGACTTGCACTGCAAAGCC